>CAYWSR010000006.1:0-9436 GCA_964460385.1 uncultured Occallatibacter sp.
GGACTTGAACCCCCACGACTCGTTAGAGTCTGCGGATTTTAAGTCCGCTGCGTCTGCCAATTTCGCCATCCGGGCTCGTGAGCTCTGATCCCTTAACCATGGTAACCGAACGGCAAACACGCGAAAGCCTCGCGCCGCGCACGCGAGAACCGCGTCGGCTCCTGACACCTCACACATGCCGTGGACGCAACTCCCGCCTACTGAACTTGTCGAAACTTGATGTTCTCGCCATCAAGCCGATACTCCGCGGAGCAGACATCGCCGCCGCAGATCATCGTCTCTCCAGCGCACAGTTGGCGTCGCGTAATCAGGCCCATGGTGCCGCAGCGCGGGCACGACATTACTGCCACGAACGGGTTTTGGGCGTGCCCCATCTTCGCCTGATTCTCCAGGACGAATACGGTTCCAGGGTCCATTCTCTCGGGAATCCATTCTTCCAGAAACTGCAAGTCGGCTGACATCCTGCCCTCCAGGTCTTCGATGGGACGATGTAACCGAGCCAAACCTCAGAACTCCTGGCCGGCTTGGTTTTGCAACAACAGCAGGCTGCGAATGGCATGTTCAGAGGGTGAGGAACCCTCCGTTCGAACTCAGTCTTTATTGAAAGGGGCCTTTGAGTCAAATGGAATCGAAGCCGGGGAGTGTCGATTCCGATTCCTTTTGTATTTGGAGCGGCACGTTCCCTTTCACATCATGAGCTCGCTCGCCTACTCCGCGGCTCCCCGCGTTGCCTTCGCTTGCGACGCAGCGTAAGCATCGATCGACCGGTAAGTCTCCTCGTTGCGCAGAATCCCTTCGACATACTCGCGCGTTTGCGTAAAAGGAATGGACTCAACAAATTCGTCCATGCCGTGATATGGACCGGCGGCCTGCCAATCCTCTACGCGGTTGTCGCCCGCGTTATAGGCCGCCAATGCGTACTCCTGCACTCCGCCAAATTTCTCCATTCTCTCGCGGAGATACCGAATCCCCAGCCGGAGGTTCGTTGCCGGATCCAGCAACTGGTAGGTCTCAAAGTGCGACATGCCCTCTTCCCGCGCCAGCGTCCGGCCGTTTACGGGCAGCAGTTGCATCAGCCCCCACGCATTGGCATACGAAACGACCGTCGGGTCGAATTCCGACTCCTGCCTGATCAGAGAAGCGACAAGGTACGGATCGAGACCATTCTTCGCCGATTCTGCCTGGATAATGCTCCACCATGGCTCCGGAAAAAGGATGCGCCAATACGCGAGCGGAATCGACTTGATCGAAGCGGTTGCCGCATAGGGCAACGCCCGCTTGAGGGCCCGCATCGCGCGGTACGGCTCTCCATAGGAGGCATAAATCTGCGCCTCCGCCAGCGCACTCCACGATGACGAGGCTGGATCGGCCGCAATCTCTTGTGCGATGTATTCATTCAAGCCGGCATTCGCCAGTAGCCGGGCCTTTGCCAGGTGCGGGCTCTCTGCCGGAAAGCTCTCATCGAGCGCAGGCACGGGAGGCGCCTGAAACTGCTCCAGTTGGGGAACAGCGGCAGGCGGTGCATTGCCCAGCGCGGCCAGCCTCTGCCGCGCCATCTGCGCATAGAAGAAATGCTGATAAGCCCGGACAATCGTGCGGTAGTTTGCCGCTGCGAGAGCCGGCTTCTGATCCAGCGATTCATACAGGCGTCCGCGCCAATAGAGCGCCGAGACCGTCTCCGTTGCCGTGGGATAGAGCTTAATCTGCTCGTCAAACATGCGGGCCGCTTCGGCGTAGAGGCCCTGCCTGTAGTTGAGCCAGCCCGCTCGCCAGTGCGCGGCGGCGGCGTTCTTGCTGCCGGGGAACTGCGTCGCAAGCTCGCTGTAGTACGTGACCGCCTGTCCGTAGTCGCGCCGGAGCATATACATGTTGCCGCTTGAAAAGAGCGACTCCGCCAGCCACGGGCTGTGCGGAAACTCCGCCTCCATCCGCGTGACAATGCGCTGTTGCTCGTCGATATCGTTCTTGTTGCGGGCAAGCTCCATCAGCAAATACAGCCGCCGTGCGCCATTCTCATCGTGCGTGTCGGCCAGGGCCTCGGCCTGTGCCGTGGTCAGCCGTTTCAGCTTCAGCTCGCATGCTGCTTCGGCCACGGCAAAGCCGTTGCGGGTTGTGGAGTCCAGCCCGGACATCTGCGCCAGCGCCCGATACTGTTCACCAGCCTCCTGAGAACGGCCGGCGTTATAGTAGGCGTCTCCCAGGCTGCGAAGATCGGCCACCGTCAGCGACGCCTCGGCCCCAAGCGAGGTCAGCTTCGCTCGCGCAGTCGTCGCATCGGCACTCAATGGGTGACCCAGCAGCAGCTTCTTGAAGTCCTGCACTGCCTCCTCGTTCCTCCCCAGCGCTTGCGCAACCATCCCCTGCGCCAGTTGATAGTCCGTCCTTCCGGCAGATCCCGGCGCAGCAGCAAGCACACGCTGCGCGGCCGAAGCATTTCCGAGCTCAAGCAGTACATTTGCTTCGAGCTCTGGCGCGCTTGCGTCGAAAATACTATCGGGATAGCGATCGGTAAAGCCACGCAGCAGAAGCTCCGCGGCCTGATTGTTCCCCGATTCATGACTGGCCTCAGCGCCAAGGAAGTCGGCATAATCCGCCAGTTCCCCGCCCGCTTTGCGCGCATCGCGCAAGTTTGTTTCGGCGTCTGAATATCGCTTGTCGAGAAGATAGGCATGCCCCAGAGCCAGGTAGGCCGTGGCAGCTGCATCGCCGGTGTGCAGTTTCGCGTATTTGGCCACCCCGGCATACGCAGCCGGTGTGCGCAGGGTTGCCAACTGCTGGGCCATTGGCCGCAACTCGGTTGAGGCCACGAAGGCCTGATGAATCCTCGCCGTTCGTGCCGCCCGCGCTGCCCTGCTCGCGGGCCCCTTTGCCGGGGTCTTCTTGCCCGCCTTGGTCGATGGTTTGGTCGGGGTCGTCGGCCGGGTTGCCTGGGAAGCCGAAGAACTGCCTGCAGTTGTCGTGCTGTCGCCAGCCTGCGCGGATGGGCCTGGCATAGCTTCCGCGGAGAGAGGCGCAAGTGCCAAGAGGACGCTAAGACCGCCGGCCAGCCAACGCGCGCCGATCGTCACAAGTTTGGCTGAGGCCTGTTTGGGGGAGAAAACAACCTTCATTCCTCAACTCTATGATGGTTTAGACGGCTGAAGGCAAGCCCGAACCACCACCGTCAACTTCAGATATCACAACCAGGAGCCGCGGCGCTAGGTTCCCTGCCCCCCGGTCCGGTAAACTGGCGCTTCAGGCCCCGCCAGTCATCTGTTTCCTCAGCGCTCAGGTCTTGTCGCTCAAGGTTCGACCAAACGCCAATCGATTTCCAACCGGTCATAACGATTTCCGCAACCAACTCCCATGTCGACCATCCAACCAATAGCAGCTGAACTCGAGCCGCATCCTGATGTCGCCCTTGTCGAACGGGTGAGGGCTGGGGATGTCTCGGCCTACGATGAGTTGGTTCGCAAGTACGAGCGTCAGATCTTCCGCATTGCGCAGCACATTACGCAGAACCGCGAAGACGCTGAAGACGTGATGCAGGACGCATTCCTCAAGGCGTACCAGAAGCTCGACCAGTTCCAGGGGAATTCGAAGTTTTACACATGGTTGGTTCGGATCGCAGTCAACGAAAGTCTGATGCGTTTGCGCAAGCGGCGCACCGGCAAAACAGTCTCGATCGACGAGGACGTCGAAACCGAGGAGGGCAGCGTCCCTCGCGACTTGGCCGACTGGGCTCCCGATCCCGAACAAAACTACACGCAGGCCGAGATGGGGCGGATTCTGGAAAAGACAATCAAAGGACTGCCCGCGGGCTTCAGGGTGGTCTTCGAGTTGCGCGATGTGCAGGGGCTTTCCACCGAGGATACGGCCGAAGCGCTTGGGCTCAGTGTGCCCGCTGTGAAGTCTCGGCTTCTGCGGGCAAGATTGCAGCTTCGCGAGCGCCTCAGCAGGTACTTCCGCAGGGGAAAGAGCCGAAAGCCAGCCGCAAAAGAGCCCTCAGCCGCGAAAGAGACGGGGGCTGAGCAATGACCTGCACTGAATTCCTCGCCCTGCTTGACGACCTGATTGACGACTCGGTCACGCCCAAAATGCGTTCTGAACTGCAGCAGCACCTGGGCTGCTGCGACCACTGCGTGGTCACGCTCAATACCACCCGCAAGACCATTGAGATCTACCGTTCCCACGAAATCTACGATCTGCCCTCCGGCCTGCGCGAGCGCCTCCACGCCGCCATCATGGCCCGCTGCAAGAAGGGCTGCTGAACGCATCCCTCGTCTCGCCCCCGAGGCCGCTCCGGCTCAAATACGCATCGAATAGCCTCTATCACCCTTACTCGCTATTCGCCCCACACAACTAAACAGCGTACGCTGGGTTCCAACGAGTATAGGGCCCCGCGCTGTGCCAGCACTCCGGCCAGCTTCCCCCAGGAGCGCTGTTGATGGAACGATTTAATGCCACACTTGCCGCCCTCATGTGCGTCAGCCTTATCAGCCCATCCGGGTCCGCGATGGAAGAAACAGTTCCCTCCTCCACCAACCAGCCTGCCAACCATGCTTCAATCAGGCCGTCCTATAAATCCAGCCTGTTGCAAGGCGACGAACGAATCCTCCACGCGCTCAATCGGTTCACCTTCGGCCCCAAGCCTGGCGATCTTGAAGCCGTTAAGGGGATGGGTTTGGATCGCTGGTTCCAGCAACAGCTCCATCCAGCGACGATCGATCAAGCCGACCTGGATGCCCGCCTGGCTGAATACCCCGCAATGCAACTGTCACCGCAGGACTTGCTCTTCCGGTTTCCCACCAATGGCGTGATTCGCCAGACAATCGACAAGAAGGCCCCGGAACCGCAAAACGCTGTGCTTCGCAAGATATACGATGACGAAATCTTCCGCTACGACCAGCGCCGGCAGGAAAAGCAACAGAAGCAGCAGCAGCTCGTTGCATCGATGACTCCATCGATGGCCGGCCCGGCCTCAGCCGCGGAAAATGGATCGTACCCGGCCCGGAACATGGACACAGGCATGTCGATGAACTCCTCGCCGGCCATGGATTCATCGTCCTCCATGGTCGCCCCGAGCAACCCAGACATGGCCAGCCCCGAACCCAGCGAGAGCCTCCTGAAGAAAAAACCCCAGGCCGCCGTCGATCGAAGCGCGGTTGATCTCGCCCTTGTAGCCGCGATCGCCGCTCTCCCCCCGGAACAACGCGTTGCCAGGCTGGCAAACATGCCTGAGCCCGACCTCGACAACCTCCTCAAGGGATTGAAGCCGCCACAACGCCTCTCCATAGCAGCGGGCCTCACACCGGGAGAAAAGGAATATCTCGTCGCGCTTGCAGCCCCGCAGCGCGTCGTGAACCAGGAGCTTGCGGAACAGCGCCTTACGCGCGACATCTACTCCAACACCCAACTCCTTGAAGTCATGACCGATTTCTGGCTAAACCACTTCAATATCTATCTCCACAAGGACGATGAAACGCCCTCCTACCTGGTGAGCTTTGAGCGCGATGTGATTCGCCCCCACGCTCTCGGAAAGTTCGAGGACCTGCTCGAAGCAACGGCTCACAGCCCGGCGATGATGCTCTACCTCGACAACTCGAGCAGCATGGGGCCCGATTCGCCAAATGCAGAGAAGACGAAGGAGAATGCAGCCCGGCATCCTGGCGCAAACAAGCCGCGCCCACAGGGCCTGAATGAAAACTACGCGCGCGAGTTGATGGAACTGCACACCCTCGGCGTAAATGGCGGCTACAGCCAGGCCGATGTCACCCAGCTGGCCCGCATCCTGCCCGGCTGGACCGTCGATAAACCCCAGCGCGGAGGCGGATTCAACTTCGACCCCAATCGCCATGAGCCCGGAACAAAGAAAGTCTTGGGGAAAAAATTTAAGGAAAAGGGCGAGCAGGAAGGCCGCGAGCTTCTCCACATGCTTGCCTCAAATCCCGCGACCGCTCGCTTCCTCTCCCGCAAGCTGGCCATCCGCTTCGTCGGCGACGACCCGCCGCAGGCCCTTGTCGATCGTCTCGCAAAGTCCTACATGTCCGGCGGCGGCGATATCTCCAAGGTCCTCGTCACCCTCTACCGCTCTCCGGAGTTCTGGACGGCCGACGCCTACCGCAACAAGGTGAAGACGCCGCTTGAGTTCATTGCCTCGGCCGCGCGCGCATCCAACCTGAATGCTCTCAGCATGGAGCCGCTGGTTAACGCGCTGCGCGACATGGGCATGCCCCTCTATGGCGCGGTTCCCCCCACCGGCTATAACTGGCAAGCCTCCACCTGGGTAAGCACCGGAGCTCTCGTCAACCGGATGAACTTCGCTCTCTCGCTCGCAGCAAACAAGCTGAACGGCATCACGGTCAACTGGACAAACCCGACAGATTCTTCGCTTGCCATTCAGTCGGCAACACCTGCGAATACAGTCTCAGCATCCGCCCGCACAGTGGAACCGAGCACTGCCACAACCGTACCTCTTGCTCTTGCAGCCCTCACGCCGGAGTCAGAAGAACAACGGCTCGAAGCGCAGCTTGTCGCCGGTGGCCTGAGTGAGGACACGCGCAAAGCTCTACTCGATCAGCTCAATACGCAAGCTGCCCAGAACACTCAGCCGCAGACTCAGCCGCGCGATGCAATGCTCAAGACTGCGGCGCAATCGGCTGCTCATCCCGCCAGCCAAAAGCAAGCTGCGAACGCACTTGAAAAGCAAGATCAATTGTTGGCAGGACTCTTGCTCGGCTCGCCGGAGTTTCAGCGCCGTTAGCACTCCGACAGCGCACCAGAGATGATTAGGAGAAGCACCATGCTGACCAACCGGAGATTCTTCCTGCGCAACGGAGCCCTCGCCATCGCGGGCACCACAGCGATCCCCAGCTTTCTAGTCCGCTCCGTGCTCGCTGAAGCCGCCGCAAGCAATCCCGGCCGCCGTCTCGTCGTTGTCTTTCAACGTGGAGCAGCCGACGGACTCAACGTCGTTGTGCCCTACCAGGAAAAGAACTACTACGCGATGCGGCCGACCATCGCGATTCCGCAGAACCAGGTCATCGACCTCGACGGCTTCTTCGGCCTCCATCCATCCCTCGCTGCCTTCAAGCCTCTCTACGATCAGGGCCATCTCGCCATCGTCCACGCATCCGGCTCTCCGGATATGAGTCGTTCCCACTTCGACGCGCAGGATTTCATGGAGTCCGGAACCCCGGGCGTTAAGAGCACTGAAGACGGTTGGCTCAATCGCGCCCTCCAGGCTCAGGACCTAAGCGACAATCAGGCCCTGCGCCACAACCGCGAGCACACCGCCTTTCGCGCCCTGGCTCTCGGCGCACAGGTCCCGCGCACACTTGCCGGAACCATCCCGGCCATCGCGCTCTCCAATGTCAACAACTTCACGGTTGGTGGCCGCGGCCCCGCGCCGTCGCCTGCGGCAAGCGCCTTCGCCGCCATGTACGCGGATACCGGCGATCACCTCTTTCACACCACCGGCGAGGAGACATTCGACGCGGTCAAGATGCTGCGCGATGCGAACCCTGCCCAGTACAAGCCGGCAGTCGGAGTTGAATATCCCAACTCCGAATTTGGCAGCAACATGAAGCAGATCGCCCAGTTACTCAAGGCCAATCTCGGCGTTGAAGCCGCCTTTACGGATGTCGGCGGTTGGGACACACACCAGAATCAGGGCGCAGTCGACGGTCAGCTCGCCAATCGGCTCAGCGATTTCTCCTCATCCATCGCGGCCTTCTGGCGCGACCTTGGTGACGACGCCGGGAACATCACCCTGGTCACCATGTCGGAATTCGGCCGCACCGCCCGCCAGAACGGAACAGGCGGCACCGATCACGGCCACGCCAATGCCATGTTTGTTCTCGGTGGAAACGTCAAGGGCGGCAAGGTCTACGGCCGCTGGCCCGGCCTTGACGATCACCAGCTCAATGAAGGACGCGATCTCGCCGTCACCACCGACTTCCGTCAGGTCCTCGGCGAAGCCGTCGCCAAAACCCTCGGCGCCAACAACCTCGATATGGTCTTCCCCGGCGCGCAACTCCGCCAGGACCGCTTCCTTCGCCTCATCTAACTAAGCTGCCGACAGCCTGAAGCTGTACTTAGGCCGGGTGCCCCATCCTCAATGATTCTGGGTGCCTTATCCATTCGCGCCTTTTGCGAATGGGTGGGAAACCACGAACCTCGCTCTGCCAGTACCCGGCAACTGTAATCTGCCCGCCGCACCGCAGGTGCTCACTCCGCCCGTAGCGCCTCCGTCGGATTCACCGAAGCCGCCCGCCTCGCCGGAAAATAACTCGCCAGCATCGCCGATGCCGCCAGCACCACCGCCACTCCCGCCAGCGTTCCCGCATCCCACGCCCGCACCCCAAACAGCAGCTTCCCCATCAGCATCGCCGCGCCCACCGATCCCGCCAGCCCCAGCACCACACCCAAACCTATCAATCGCCCCGCCTCGCCCAGCACCAGCTTGTACACCGAGCTCTTCTGTGCTCCCAGAGCCATCCTCACCCCAATCTCGCGCGTCCGCTGGCTCACCGAGTAAGCAATCACCCCATACTGCCCGACCACGCCCAGCACCAGCGCCAGCGCCGCAAAGCCGCCCACCAGCCACGTTGCCGACCGGTGAAGATACGCTGTCTGCGAATCGTTGATGCGCCGCGTCATCGTAGTTCCCTCTTCCACGGCCGCATCCAGGTTGACCTTGTGGATCGTCGTCGCCAGCAAAGGCAGAATCGCCTGCTCATCCTGCGCCGTGCGCACAACTAAAGAGAAATACGTGTCTGGAGTTTGACTGAATGGCTGATACTCCGCCGGCAACTGTTCCTGATCGAGTCCCGCATCTTTGAAGTCCTCGACCACCCCTACAATCTCCTGAATCGACTTCGGCGTCAGCTCCGTGTCGCCCATCTTCTGGCCGATCGGATTCTCGCCCGGAAAGTACTTCCGCGCGAACGCCTCGTTGATGATCACCACATTCGGTCTTGTCGCATCGTCTCCATCGTTGAAATACCGTCCGCTCTTGAGCCGTGCCTGCAGCGTCGTGAAAATCCCCGGGCTCACTTCGCGCTGATTCACCTCGTTGTGAATTCCGTTGTATGGCCGACCCACAAACCGCACCCAGTCGGTGTCGCAGTTGCAACTTACCGGCAGCACGTTGGTCACAGCCGCCGATTGCACGCCTGGCAATCTTCCCGCCCGGTCGACCACATCCCGTTCGAAAGCAACCACCTGCGCGTCCTTTGAAAACTCCTTCTCAGGCAATTCAATATCGATCGTGGCCAAATGATCCGTCTGAAATCCAAGGTCAATATGCAGCAGTTTGTAGAAGCTCTTCCCCAGCAGCCCCGCGCCGGTCAGCAATACCACCGCCGTCGCCAGCTCAACCACCACCAGGTTCGCGCCCATTCTGCGCCACAGCCGGCCCGCCGACCCGCGTCCGCCTTCGGTCAACCCATCCCGC
>CAYWSR010000006.1:9446-11428 GCA_964460385.1 uncultured Occallatibacter sp.
TTAGAGAACCTGAAGTGCAGAATCGGGGTGATTGAAAACAATATCGCCGCCAACAAGGCCAGGCAACCGGCAAACACCAGCACATCCGCGTTCAAACTGAGTCCACGCAGGTAGGGCATTCCAATCATCATGTCCTTGGAAATCAGCCCCTGCAACACCTTCATCCCGCCATCCGCAAGCAGCAATCCCAGCGACGCGCCAACCGCCACCAGCGCGGTTGCTTCGGTCACGAATTGCCACCCCAGCCGCAGCCGTGACGCGCCCAATGCACCACGCACCGCAATCTCCCGCCGCCGGCTCTCTGCGCGCACCAGCAGAAGGCTCGACACATTCACGCACGCAATAAACAAGAGCAACCCCGCGCCAGCCAGCAACACCAGCAGAATCGGCCGGATATCCCCCACAATCGCCTCCGACAAGGGCATCACGCTCGCGCCCTGCCCGCGGTTGGAGTCCGGATACTGCCTTTCCAGCTGTTGCGCAATGGCCTGCATCTGCGCCCGCGCGCTCGCCACGGTGACGCCGTCCTTCATCCTCGCCACTCCATAGAGATCGTGGCAGCTGCGCCGCGTCTCGCACTCCCGGGTAGGTTGCAGGGCCTCCCAGAACTCCGCATTGTCCCTCAAGGCAAACTGAAACTCCTTCGGTAGAACTCCAATGATCGTGTGCGACACACCGCTCAGGCTCACCGCCTGGCCCACCACATCCTTGCGTCCTCCATATCGTCGCTGCCATGTCCCGTAGCTCAGCAGAACCACTGGCGCCGTCCCCGCCGCATCCTCTCCATCGCGAAAATCCCGCCCCAGCATCGGCGTAATCCCAAGCGTCCGAAAGAACCCCGCGCTCACACGTTCCCCAGCCACAGGCTCCGTGCCCGTCGCGGTGTTCAAGCCGTAAAGGTTCCCGGTATACACCTCCAGCGAGCTCAAAACCGTGTTCATCCGTTTCCAGTCAAGGTAATCCTTGTAAGAGAGATTGCCCCGGGGAAAAAGCGCCAGGGTCTCCGTCACATCCAGCAATCGCGTCGGATTCGGATACGGCAGTGGCTTGATCAGCGCCGCATCCACAAACGCAAAAATCGCTACGCTCGCCCCCATTCCCAGCGCCAATATCAAAACCGCGGTCGCCGTGAACCCCGGATTCTTCCGCAACTGCCGCAGCGCAAACTTCAGGTCCTGCGCCACCGTCTCCACGCTGAATCCGACCACTTCATGGCTTTGCTCCTTGAGAAGCGTGGCGTTCCCGAACTCCCGTCCCGCTGCAAATCGCGCCTCCTGCGGCGACATTCCGTTCGCGATCAGATCCTTCTCCACCTGCTCGCGATGGAAACTCATCTCCTCATCCAGATCCGCAGCAAACCGCTTCCGGCGGAAAAGCAATTCGACCCTCTTTGCAAATTCCTTCATTGTCTAAGCCTCCGCAGATCTCAAAACCCGGGCGATTGCCGCGATCATCTGGTCAAACTCGGCCAGCTCGTTTCCCAATTGCTTCTTGCCGGCAGCCGTCAGCGTGTAGTAGCGCGCCCGCCTCCTCGTCTCGGTCATCTTCCACTCCGCTTTCACCCAACCGGCCAGCAGCAGCCGCTGTAAGGCCGGATAGAGCGAGCCCTCTTCCACCGTCAGCACATCGTCAGACAATCTCTTGATCGACAGCGCAATCCCGTACCCATGCAGCGGCGCACGCGTGAGCGTTTTCAAGATCAACATGTCCAGGGTTCCAGGCAAAAGGTCAGGTTTCTTGGCCATGAACATACATATAGTTTATCTATGGGTAGATCGTCAATGGCTAATTGCACGCCCTTCCGCCTGAAAAGAAAAGCCCTTGCGAGCAAACAGCCGTGTGCCCCGTCCAATCGCGCTTTTGGCGAATGGGTGGGAGACAAACAGCCAGGTGCCCCATCCATTCGCGCTTTTGGCGAATGGGTGGGAGACAAACAGCCAGGTGCCCCATCCATTCGCGCCTTTGGCGAATGGGTGGGAGAC
>CAYWSR010000006.1:11528-45889 GCA_964460385.1 uncultured Occallatibacter sp.
TGCCCCATCCATTCGCGCCTTTGGCGAATGGGTGGGAGACCAGCAGCCGCCTCGCCGGGTGCCCCATCCATTCGCGCCTTTGGCGAATGGGTGGGAGACCAGCAGCCGCCTCGCGAGCGCACATTGGCCTCCGTCGCACCGCAGGTGCCTGGCAACCATCCCGCCGCATGATTTACCCTCAAAGGCGGTATGAGATTCGCACCCTCCCTCTTTGCGTCTGCTCTGGTCCTGGCATGCGCCATATCCGCGTCTTCGCAATCCACAACCCCACCCTCTTCCCAGGTCAAACCCGCCCTCGATTTGCCTGATGCCCCTGAGGCCACGCCGGCAGTACGAACGGTCCCGAATGGCCCCACAGTCGTCATGGACACTTCAAAGGGTCGGATTACCTGCCAGTTCTATCAGCGCGAGGCGCCCAAGGCCGTCGGAAATTTCATCGGCCTCGCCACCGGAACGATTGACTGGACCGATCCAACCACACACAAGAATCAGCACAACAAGCCCTTCTACGATGGAACGATCTTCCATCGTGTCATACCTGAGTTCATGATTCAGGGCGGCGACCCCACCGGAACTGGCATGGGCGATCCTGGGTTCAGCTTCAATGACGAGTTCGACCCCGATCTGAACTTCGACCGGCCCGGCCGGCTCGCCATGGCAAATTCCGGCCCCAACACAAACGGGAGCCAGTTCTTCATCACGGAAGCCGCTTACGACTCGCTCAACCAGAAGTACACGCTCTTCGGCCAGTGCGACGATGCGAGCGTAGAGGTAGTCAAGTCCATCACTCACGTGCGACGCGACGATAACGACAAGCCCCGCACCCCTGTGGTCCTCAAGAGGGTCACCATCGTCCCCGAAGGTAAGCCGTTGCCACCATTGCCGGCCGATTCCGCGCCGGCCGCGCCCCAACCTTAACCATCGCTTCATTTATCGCGAAAACAGCCGCATCAGGAGTTTGAATGTCACTTCCCGCTGGAACCTACGCAGTCTTCAACACCACTGAAGGCAAGATCACTGTCCGGCTCTTTGAAGCCGACGCGCCCATCACCGTCAAGAACTTCGTCGAACTCGCCGAGGGCTCCAAAGAATGGGTACACCCCATTACCCGCGCCAAGTCCAGCGACAAGCTCTACGACGGAACCATCTTTCACCGCGTCATTCCCGACTTCATGATCCAGGGTGGCGACCCGGCCGGCAGCGGCATGGGCGGTCCCGGATATCGTTTCCAGGATGAAACCAAGGGTTCGCCCCACAAATTCGACAAGCCCGGCAAACTCGCTATGGCGAACTCCGGGCCGGGCACAAACGGCAGCCAGTTCTTCCTCACCGTAGCGCCCACCGACTGGCTCACCGGCAACCACACCATCTTCGGCGAAGTCGTCGAGGGGCACGACATTGTTGTGAAGATCTCAAAGGTTGCACGCAACTCGATGGACAAGCCGCACAAGCCGGTCGTGGTCGAATCACTTGTCATCGAGCGCGTCTAGCCTGCATTTTTCCAGTGCCGCCGCAAATTGTAGCGCCGGTCACCAGACCGGCTGTTCAGAGGGCCTCCTGGCCCTCTGAGACCTCGCCAGACCTTGAGTTCAGAGTCGTCGCGTCCTCTGCGAGAAATACAGGTTCAACAATCAGCGCGTACTCATGGCTAGATGTCAGCTATTTGCCACTCCGCTCGGAGAGATCAGCGTAAACGTCACGCTCCCTGCCGTGGTCCTCTTGTGCGGTGTTCCGCGCGGAATAATCAACATGTCGCCCTTGTTGAGCGTCAGGATTGCCGCGCCTTCCGATGCTGGCGCGAGCCATTCGCCCGCCTTCGGACTGTGCGCGTCCCTGGGCGTCCCACCCAACTCGTAGACAGTGGTTCCATCGATCACCTGCAGGATGTGATCGCGCCCCTCATGCCACTCAAATTCACTTGCGCCGTGAGCTGTCTCAGTGGTCAGCACGACGGAAAAGGAGGCCTGGGTGGCGAGGTTCTTGTTCCCCGGCGCAGGCTCAAGCGCTTTGACGTCGTTCAGAATTGTCTCCGCGGTGATCAACTGAAATCCCGCCGGCCCAGCCATGGCTTCGGTCTTCGCGGGTCCGACTTGGACTCCTGCCTGCGCGAAAGCCGACACCGAGTCCGCCAGCACCAAGCCCGTAGCCGCACCCGCTGATAACGACACCAGGAACAACCGGCGGCTTTTATCCATCAATCCCTCTTCGTTCATCCAGGCCCTCCAGAAACACTAGAGCATTCCTCCAGCAGTAGACCATTCATCTGCGTGCCCTGTCAGCCCGCGATTGCATCCCCGGGTCTGCCCACTTCTCGCAGCAGAATCAAAGCGAATCACGCGTCGCTGAAGGATTGAACGTTGCGTCTCGATGATTCCTTGGCCAGTTGTTCGCCCCTCGTCATTTGCAAAGCAGAACGGCCCCGGAGAACCCAGGGCCGTTCAGTGTGAAGCGATCTTCATATGAAGCCTGTCTTACTGCTTTGGCTTGTCAGCGGGCTTAGCCGCGGGAGCAGCCGGAACCTTGGCCGCGGGAGCTCTTGGCTTCCAGAAATCCGGGTCTGCCTTGACCCACGAATCATCCACATAGCTCTGTTTTGGATTGATGGCGAAAAGCTCGCTGTGGCTGTCGTCCACGGTGTCGGCGTAGAGCTGTTCAAACCTCTTCCAGCCCTCGTCGCCCATCGCATCGTGGAAGGCTTTACCCTCTGCGAAGCCATGATCGATATCCGCCATGGAGTCGTCCGCGCTGAGGATCAGGTACGTTCCGCCATCCCCGCCAAAGACGAGGTTCAGCATCGCCCAGTGCGCGCTCGTCCCGGCCTTCTGGTGAGCGGCGATCACCATCTTTGCCAGCTCTCTCCACCCGCTGTCATGGCCGCGCTTCACATGGTACTGAGAGACCTCCATGTAACGGGCGTGCGAAATGTCAACGTGGGGACGATAGCTCAGCTCAGGCTCGTTGTAGTAGACAGCCTGGTCGACTGAATCGAGCAACTCGCCATCGGCGACATTGGCCCGTTCCAGCTCAGCCGAAAGAACTGCATTCTTGTTCACCGCATTGATGTCCTTATCCCAAGCGTCGAACGACGCGTACCAGGTAAGGAAAAGCGCCCGGTTCTTGCCCGAAAGCGAATTCAAGGCGAGGTAGTGGGATGGCTCCTTGGCGCGCGTCATTGCCTGAACAAACGCGCTTTCCGTTTTGTCGTGCATCGCGCCGCCCTTTCCAGGCTTTGTATACTCACGTGTAATCTGCAAGACATTGGGCAACGCGCTTCCCGCGGCCGGTTTGTCTTGTGCCGAAGCCAACGTACCTGCTGCAACTGAGAGCGACAAAATCAACGCAAGTGAACTGATCTTGCTCATCGTGAACGTTCCTCCTGAATGTCCTTTGAATTCAGACGCAAGAAAACTGAATGCCCCGGGGAAGCGCGTCCTTCAAAGGCAGACGTGATTATCGGGTCCCGGCCGATTGAATGTAAAGAAGTTTTCGATGAACTGGCCTATTCAGGGAACGCTTCATCTCCGTTACCGGTGGCCCATTGATTCGCGAGAAAACTATCACCGAAGAACTTGCCTCCAACCGATTGGCAGGAGCAAGGACCGCTCTAGACGTTGGCAGGATTGATGCCCGCTTGTGCGGCGGGGATCAGGAACGACAGCACCTTCGACGCCGGCGTCGCAAGACGCCCCGGCAACATCCGCGTAAGCAGTTCAAATCGAGAGCGATCTTCCTCTTCGAGCACGCGGAAGAGATAGAAAAGCATGAAGAAGACGATCACCGAGGCCAGTCCACCCAGAATAAAGCCCCACATCGGAGCAAATTGCAACGCGACATAATGAGCTGCAAGTGACGCCACCGTGCTGATGAGCGCCACCTTGCCCACAAAGAGCCACGGAAGTCGAACCTTATACAGCTTTATGCTCACTGCCCACATCATTCCCACGGCAGTCACCTGGGCCGCGCCGCTGCCGATACAGGCGCCTACAGCGCCGTGCGACCGAATGAGCCACCATGCAACGCCTCCATCGACGATCCCGGCAATTATTGTTGCCCAGATCACGAGGCTCTGCCGTTCATGGCTCTGCAGGATGCTTTGCGCAGGACGGATGAAAGCCTTGGGCAAACATAGCAATGGAGCAAGCGTCGTCACGGCGGAAGCGCCAACCCAATCGCGCCCCAGGAACAAAAGCAAGACTGGCACTGCCAGAGATACTGCAATGAAGTGCAGTGGAACTGCCATCAGCGCCAAGTAGCGAAATGTCGTGGCAGTGATCAGTGGAAGACGCGACTTATCGCGCCCGTACTGAACGAAGATCGTCGTCGCGGTTGCTGAGCCAAAGATCATCGAGACCACCAGCAGCCTCTCGGCAATGCTGAATGCAACCGAGTAGTAAGAAATCTGGCGGATGTCCGGGCAAAGCGGCTTTAACAGGAAAACTTCAGACCGTTCCCAGACAATTAGCGACACCACCATAGTGGTCACGCTCTGCCAGGCGAAGCTGATCATGCGATTGCGAAGCCCAGCTGGCTGGACATGCGTTCTTTCCCAGCTCAGGATCCGCTTCATCGTAGGGAACAGACGCACAAGAAAATCGACAGCGCGCATCAGAAAAAGTGCGGCCCCGATTCCCACAACGCCCCAATGCATCACAATGGACGCCCCAATCGCCAGGGCGTAAACGATGGTGGAAGCGATGGAAGCTGGAAGATTGGTCGCCAGATTCTCCGTGGCCATGTTCGCCATGGAGGAGATTAAGTTGACCATGGAGGGCCATATGCTGAGCACCACAAGAACCGCGGCGACGCGATAGTCCGCCGGCGCATCGTGGAGGATCCAGATCACAATACCCGCAGTAGCCACTGTGGCAAGCAATACCTGGAGCAATAGAGTCTGGAAGTAAATGTAGCGCGCAGTCCCGCGATCTCCTAAGCCGATGAACTCAGCCATGTACTTGCTGGTGGTTGCCGGGATTCCAAGACCCCCCAGGCTGCTTGCCACGTATGCTACTTGGGAAACGTAGACCAGATATGCATTCTTGTAGGGGCCAAGCGTTCTTGCAATCGCTATCCAGGTAATGAAGCCGCCAATGAAAGCGACTGCTTGCTCGATCCCGTACCAGCCCGAGTTCCGAGCGATCGTCTTGGTGTTTGTCATGTCCTATTCCCGGGGAAAGGATGCACACTCATCGTTTGGCAACGCCCGCACCCTCGTCGAGGGACACAGGCACTGCCAACCAGGGTGCCTGTCTCGCGACACCACTTTTCTACCTATCCAATGGCCTGCAGAGCATCTTGCGAGTCCTTGGCGATTGAGGAATTGGGCGCAAGAGAAATTGCCTTCTTGAGATGCGTGATTGCCGCGCTCCGGTTTGCAAGCCGCGAATACACCATCCCAAGATGGTATTCCATCGTTGCGTCGTTCTCCTGCTCCCTGGTCGCTTCTTCCAGAAGATCGCGCGCGAAACCGTAGGCACCTTTCGTGTAGTAGGCCCATGCCAGGGTATCGGCCGTGCTGGGGGAATCGGGCAACGATCGGCGGGCAGTTTGCGCAAGAGTCAAGGCTACGTCGGAGTTTTCGCCATTCATCAGCATCATGTAGGCCAGATTGTTTGCCGCAACAGGCTGCATCGGCTGTATCTGCAACGCCTTCTTGTAGTAGCTTTCAGCCTTGGGCTTATTTCCTCGTGACTCCTCAAGCATCCCCAGCACGGCCAAAGCGCCAGCATCATACGGATGAGTCTTCATCCACTGATCCCATACGTTGACCGCGTTCTCGGTCTGTCCACGCAACACCTGAATCTGTGCGTACAGCGAGACTGCATCGGCATCGCTTGGGTTGATTGTCATCGCCTTCTGGGCCGATGCCGTGGCCAAATCCAACTTCTTGGCCTGGCCCTGCAATGAAGCAAGCAGATCGTAAAAGAAGCTGTTATTGGGGCTCTTGCCAATTTGTGCCTCAACCCTGGCTTCAGCCTTGTCCGGCTGCTTCATGTAAATGTCGTAGCCAACAAGCATGCGCATGGCCTCGATCAAGTTTGGATCGCGATCGAGAGCTTGCTCAAGCAGTGCCACGCCCTCCGGGAACTTTCTTTGCATAAACCGAAGTTTGCCCAGCTGAAGGTAAGCTGGCGCACTTTCAGGCGCAAGGCTCATCGCCGTCTTCAGGTCCGCCTCGGCCTTATCCGGGGTATTCCGGCTCATCTCGACGACCGCGCGCCAGACGTATCCACCTGGAAAACGAGGGGCCGCGGTGACTGTGCTGTCCGCCACAGTCGCAAGCAGATTCATGTCGCCCCGAAGCACAGCCATACGGGCAAGCTCCGCCTGAGCAACCATTCGGCCAGGGGAAAGTAGCGTCGACTCTCTCAGAGAGGTTTCGGCCTGCGCCAGATCCCCCTTCGCGAGCGCTGCCCTTCCCAGCCAGAACAAGATGAACGAATCCTTTGGATACTCCTTGGCGGCATTCATCAGGAAGTTTTCTGCATCCGCCGGCTTGTTATCCCGAAGCAAAACAATCCCGTTCAAGGCAAGAACCTGGGGTTCCTTCGGGTTCTTTTTCACCAGGTCCGTAATGGTCTTCAGAGCCGTAGCTTCGTCCCCAGTTTCCAGGAGGGACCGGACGTAACCCTCCTGGACAGAAAGGTTCTTGGGGTATTTTTCAGCCTCGGCTTGAAACTCGATCCTTGCCTTCTGCGCCTGGCCCGACCGCTCGTAATAGTCGGCCAGAACGCGAACGGCCGCCGGATTGTCGCTCAGATCCTTCGTTGTCTGACGGTATACTTCCTCTGCCTTCGATTGGTTGCCTTCACGCAGATAGAGCTGAGCAAGACTATTGCGAACGCGGAGATTGGTTGGGTCCGTCTGGATCGCATCCCGGCTTGCCTGTTCCGCCTCCGGCCACCGGTTATTGGCTGCATAAAAGTCCGCCAGCAACATGCGTGCGTTAATCGACTTTGAATCGAGCGTCACCGACTTCTTAAGTTCATCTTCCACAACGGACGCTTTGGTCGGGTCGCTTCCTTCAAGTAGGGCCAGGTCTTCGTGAAACGCGGCGCGATTCGGCTCGATCGAGAGCGCAGTCTGGATCTGCTTCATCGCTTCGCCTCTCAGGTTCCTCTTCCCTGCGATGCCGGCAAGAAGAGCATGGAGATCCGCGTTGTTCGGCTGCATCGCATTTACTGCATCTGCTTGTGCCTGCGCCTCATCGACCTTGCCCCCCGCCAGCAAGAGATTGCCCAGATCGAGACGGGCTTTGTAATTCGACGGTTGCAGCGTAACCGTGTACATCAGCTCACTGTAAGCGATCCGTATCTGGCCCATGTGCATGTACGTCTTGGCGAGTTCGTAATGCCCGTCGGGGTAGCTCTTATCGATCTTGAGTGCATTCGAAAACTGGATGACGGCTTCGTTATACTTGCCGGCAGCGCTGTAGCGCTTTCCACTCTCGAGATACTTCTGCTTGCGGACATTGGGGTCCCCATGGCAGCCAGACAACAGGGCGATCGCCGCACACAATCCAAGCGCACAAAGTGTTCCTCGCCGCCGCATAACGTTCCTCCTGCACTCAAAACCTGTTCGAACTGACTCAATCGTGCTCGTCATCTTCTTCATCCTCGCTGCACTCCCAGATCGGACAGGGCAGTTTCAAATCAATTCCGCAAAAAAAACGCACTCCACGCACGCAGCAGCCTAATTGGGGATGAATCGGCGCAGTTGGGGCATCAGTTCCGCCACAAATCCCTCGGCCCTTTCTCTTGCCGCCGCCACTCCGGTGGCCGCATCGATTGGCGTGATCACCCGAACCAGTGCGCCATCGGTGCGATTCATCCGGATCGCGTCGGAGACCAGATAGACCTTGGCCAGATACTCAGTTGCAATGCTGCGACCATGCGCCTGATACCAATAGATCACGAACTGCCGGTTGTCGCCATTGGCGATGATGTACTCCCCCACCTGATGAGGCGTGCCGTTCAAATCCTTCATCGTTACCACCTGCGACGACTCAAACGACCAGCCCGCTCCCGGCAGGCAGTTCTTGGGTGAGTGCACCGTCGTTCCCGTCCTCTGCGATGCGAAATAAGCGATGAACAATCCTACCGGCTCATTCCTCCCGCCATTGGCATACACACGCGAAAGGAAGTCGCCTTTGCCCAGAATATCAAGTTGCTCCTGGTCGATCGGCACGTCCGATTCAGTCAGTCCGGCAATCGTCTTGGGGACTCCTGACAGTGGTTCGCTCGGAACAATCGATTCCGAATTCCCACGCCGGAAGAGCACAAGTGCCGCCACTCCCAACAGGACGACAACTGCCCAGAAGCGAAGGCGATTCATCGAGACACCCGCTTTGGTCGAAACAAAGAGAGCGCCTTATGGACAGCGAATAGGCAGCCCAATGAGACCAGGAAAACAACCCAGCCTGAAAACTCGTGAAAAAATCCCACCGCCTTGTCCGGATCCCAGTACTGCACGCACAGTCCAGTCCCGACAATACGAATTGCATTTGCCGCTATGGCGATCGGAATGCTCGACAGCGCCAGGATCGTGCGGCGCACCACCGACGTGTCGAGAAAGTAGCCGTAGAAGATCGCGAGCGTAAAAAGGCTGATCAACGAACGGATGCCGCTGCAGGCCTCGGCCACCTCCAACCGCATCATCGGCAGCACGATGACGTTGCCCTCTCGTAAAACTGGCACGTTAAACAGCGGGAGCAGAGCGCTTGCCGCCTTCGAGGCCAGAATCTGCAGAGGAAAGGTGATCCGGTTATAGATGATTTCCGGGAGCGGAATGCAGAGCAGCAAAACCAGCAGCGGAAAACGCAGTTCCCTCAGCAATTGCCAACCGCCAAAGCACAGGGTGATGCCTCCCAGAACAACCACCAGAGATAGACGTGAGAGATAGAGTTCCGCGCCATACTGACCCAGGATCAGCATCGCTAATCCAAACGCAATGACGGCAACTCCAACCCACGATGGCTGGATTTTGGTCGCGCGGATTCGCTCCCTGTTCGTCCAGATAAGGTACGCGGCGAAAGGTGGCACAAGGAACCCGTGCGAAGTATCGGGATCTTGCCACCACGCGGTCACCAGCCGTACAAGGACACCGAAATACAGCACCGACAACAAAAGGCCAACCAGGGCTGCTCCCCACAGGGTGACCTGACCAATATCGAGAAAACGACTCCCGGAGGCCCTCGCATTGGGAACCTCTTGAGGCATGCTTTCCTGATGGGAAGTCGTTGACATTCGAACTTGCGTCAATTCTAGCAGCAATTCAAATGCCGAAACTCCACCAAAGTCACGCCCTTCTCTGCCAGTCCATGCATGCTCGAATCGGAGATGGAGTTCCCTCCTCGGAGGGAAGCAGCTTCCACTTTGGGCTCACAACTCGACAAACAGAAGCGACCATCAGAATTCGCTGTGCGCACCGTGTGCTAGCGGGATCTTGGAGATAAGTAAAGCCCAGGCAACCGCTCCTGAAGCGCTGCCCCCGAAGCCACGCCTTGTGACCGCATTGCCACCAGGCCTTGAACTCCATCTCCCCATTTCCGTATGTCAAGTGCTCGAGGAAGACCCCCGCCCGCCCAACCAAAGCTCCCGCGGGCAAATTCGCATTTGCCAGCCAACGCCTCAAAGAGTGAAAAGTGAATGCGGGTTCTCTAGTTCGACAGAGCCGTGGGCGGAGGCATGGCCCTTCAGCGAGCTGATTCACTGGGGCAGATTTCAGAAGCAGGGTTAATCCTGAGTACACCGTTGCCCCAAATGCAATCGCCGGATAGAATCAGAGGGTGCATCTGTCCAGGATTCCGTCCAGAAAGTCATCGTATCTTATTGATAAACAGGATCTTATCCAGTCCATTTAGGATCGGAGAAGTGCTGGCTCCTTCCGTCAGGACCACGGCAAGCGGGATCGGCCTGCGTCAGGCCCAATCCACGGCCGCCCCCACCCTGCTGCGCCAGGAAGCGTGCAGCCGGACTCCCCTGCTACAGTTCGGGAGGGTCCGCGGGCGAGTCGTTCGGTCCATGAAGAGCGGGGATTTCGTCAGGGTGGTTACCGACGAATTACCAATCGATTCTTTCCGGAACTTTGATGGTCCCAAGCTGGCACCAGACGATGATATCATTGAGTTTCTGATGCGATTTGGGTGGCCAGAAGACTTTCCCGGATATCAAACAACGGCCGTAAAGCCCTTTGTTTTCATCAGAGACCAGTCATTTTCCCTCGATCCATACGAGGCTGGGGCGTCAACTGTCAAGGTCAACAGGCATCCAAGATCAACAGGCATCATAGAAGCCAAACCCGAATGGAAGCCGAATGCGTGCATCCGCGCAGATCGAGCGAAAGCAGATCTCCGAAATTTTCGTTTCCATTCGAGGGGAAAAGCAAACCGCCGACAAACACGGCGTCAGCTGCCAAACCCTGCTGCAGACATTTAGGAAACTTGGAATACAAAACCAGATCGAAGCTAAAACGAACGGAGTAGCAAAGATGGAACTGAAGATCCTGCTCATTGCGGCGTTATTGAGCACCACTCTCACCTGCGCATGCCAGGACCAACAGCCGGCCGCACCTGCCGCCCCCGCCACTGCCGCCCCGGCAGCCACCCAAACTCCGACTTCCACAAACAACACAACCCCCAGTGCTACAGCTGCTCCGCTGGCTGCCGGCCATTTGGCAGAATCGTACGTGATCGGACCTGACGATCAAATCTCGATTAACGTTTGGAAGGAACCCCCCTTCTCTGGGGCCTTCGCAGTTCGGCCGGATGGCATGATCACCGTGCCTCTTGTCGGCGACATGCTGGCCGCGGGACTCACGCCCACGGATCTGGCGGCCCAGATCACGGTGAAACTTCATAAGTTTCTGCAGGACCCGGTGGTCACGGTCACGGTTACCGCGATTAAAAGCAAGTTGATCTACTTGATGGGAGAGGTCACGAAAAAAGGGCCGATGGACATGACTCCCGGAATGACTGTTCTTCAGGCGATCGGCATGGCGGGCACCACTGAATATGCCAATCTCAAAAAGGCCTACCTCCTGCGCGACGTGAATGGGGTGCGGACCAAGATCCCAATCCACTACAAAGAGGCGCTGAAGGGAAACCTTCAGTACGATATACCTCTCAAACCCGGAGACACCATCGTTATTCCATAGAGGCGGTTCAATGATGAAAAAGTCAGTCGCTCTTCTGGGATTGCTAGTCATGGTTTCCATCGCTGCGGTTGCGCAGGTTGAGCCTGCGGCGACCGGCCCTGCGCGCTCGACAGGGACCTTCAGCTATTCGCTGCACGACACCGAGAGTGTCTGGTGGGGTTTCGGCACTGAGGAGTCAAACTCTACTTCGGGTTCCCTCCAGTACGCCAACGGAAGGTCGCGGCGGCCTTTTTCGATGAGCTATTCGGGGGGCTACACGTTCACAAACGGTGGAGGTGACTACGGAAAGGGATACTTTCAAAACCTGGCGGTGTCCCAGGGGTTCGGCGGCCGAACGTGGAGATTGAACTTCAACGATGACATCTCATATCGCCCCCAGTCGCCAACTGTCGGGTTTTCCGGGATTCCCGGAACCGGGGAACCGATCAGCTCACCGCCATCAACCGGAACTCCGGTTGAGACGGTCTTGACCCAGGATACGCACACCATCAACAACTCGACCCACGCCACATTCAGCCTGCCCATCAATGGCTGGGCAACCAGCGTTTTCGCCAACGGAGGCTACATGATCCTGCGCTTTCCGGACGGGAATGGAATTGATACAACGTCGATCTCCGCCGCCGCTGGCGCTTCTCAGCGTATCGATTCCAGGACATCCGTTTCCGGTGAGTTTCAGGAGTCCAAGTACAGCTATTCGGGAACAGATGTCGCTTTTAGAACAACGGCCGTGGTTGGAACCATCTCTCACACATGGAATAAGGGATTTAGCGCGAACGCATCTGTAGGCCCTCTATGGATTGCGAGTGAGGGGCTTGGAAACACTCTCCCATCTTCTACGCACCTCTCTCTAGCAGCAAACCTCACCTATCACCGCCGACGCGATTCCCTGTCCATTCATTACACCTATGGAGACAACGAGGGGGGAGGATACTTTTATGGGGCACAGATCAGCACAGTCGGCGCAACCTATACGCGGACCCTCCAAAACAAGATGTCCTTCTCGGCCCGCATCGGGTATCAGGAGACTTCCGGCTTGCAGGCAGGGAGCGGGTCGACCCGCGGGACATTCGCTTCGGCCACGACTTCGAGGCGACTTGGCAGACTCTTTTCAATCATGGGGTCCTACTACGCAACTGAGCAGTCGGCAAGTTCAAACCTTCCCACCAACGTGCTCAACGGCCTGCTCCAGGGAGTGAGCGTCAGCATCTCATACGCCCCGCGGGGCATACATCTTGAGCAATAAATAATGGAGGAATCTCATGTTAGGGCATCGTGAACTGACAGCAGATGACTATTGGGCAATTCTCAAGCGGCGAGCCCGCCTGATTGCAGTCTGCGCCCTCATCTTCCTGGGGGTCGGCATCGGTCTGACTTACGTCCTTCCTCCCGTTTACCTGTCCCAAACATTGATCCTCATCGAGGAACAGAAGGTCCCGGAGAAGTACGTCGTGCCGGTCGTGACCGAGGACCTGAGTGCGCGCCTTGCCTCCATGAAGGAACAGATCTTGAGCCGTTCCCGCGTTCAACCGATCATCGAACGCTTCAACCTCTTCTCCGGAGCGGGTCGCACTCTGGACGATCGCATCGAGATGACCCAAAAGGCGATCGGGATCAAGGCGATTCAGTCCACCCGCGGCATGCCCGGATTCTTCATCTCGTTCAAAGCCCAGGACGCGCGCACCGCCCAGCAGGTCTGCGGAGAAATCACCTCTCTGTTTGTCAGCGAGAACCTCAGCGCTCGCGAGCAATCGGCTGAAGGAACAACCGACTTCCTCAAGCAGCAGCTTGAGGACGCCAAGAGGAACCTGGATGACCAGGATGCGAAGCTTGCTGAATTTGAGCGGAAGAACATCGGCAAACTGCCCGGAGGCTCGATAAGCATTGGCGGCAGCAGCATTGCCATGGGAAGCGCAAACCAAAGCATGCTCCAATCGCTGACCTCGCAACTGGAAGCAGCAAATCAATCCGTTGGCAGGCTGGAACAGAGCGAAACCCTGCTGCAGGCGATGATCACCCAGGAAACCGAAAATCAAAAAAACGTCGAGCCGGCCATCGGCGGCGTCACGGTAGATGAGCGCCGCTCGCAGTTGAAGACGCTCATCAACCAACGGAACGAACTTTTGAACCAATATCAGTCGGACTATCCCGACGTGGTCGCCATCAACCGGAAGATCGCAGAATTGCAGGAAATGATTGCCCATCCTGCTACGGAACCGGCGGCCATCGCGGCCCCACCGGTAAAGAAGGGAGACTCCCCGCAGTTGTTCCAGCTCAAGACCCAACTTCGTGGCGAGCAGCAGAGTTTAACCGCCGCTAAACAGGAGCAGGGTCGGATTCAGGAGCAGATCAGGGCCGTTCAGTCCAAAATTGAGGCGAGCCCAGCGATTGAAGAAGAGTACAAGCAGGTCACCCGCGATCATGACATCGCTCTTGGGTTCTACAACAGCCTGCTCGGGAAAATGAATGAGTCCTCCATGGCTACGGCTCTCGAACATCGCCAGCAGGGCGAGAATTTCCGCGTAATGGATGCTCCGAACCTTCCCGATTCGCCGACCTTTCCCAACCCTTACATCTTCGCCGGCGGGGGCCTCTTTTGTGGAATCATGATAGGCGTCGGCATTGCGGCCTGGCTCGAATATCGCGATACAACCCTGCGCAACGAGAAGGACGTTTGGGCGTTCACCAAGCTGCCCACTCTGGCCACGATTTCCTTTATCAACGGACTGCCCCAGCCAAACAGGGAGCGCAAGAGTTTGTGGCCGTTCTCGCGACCACCCAAACCGGCTGACACCGCCAACGGATAGACATGTACAGATCGTTCTTCGGTATTCGTGCTCTCCCATTCGGATCCAGCCCGGATCCGCGGTTTCTTTACATGATGCCGCAGATTCGGGAGACCCTCGCCTGCCTGCAGTACGGAATCGCGGCGCGCAAGGGCTTTGTCGTGATGACGGGAGAAGTGGGAACTGGAAAGACGACTTTACTCAAGACTGTCCTGAGCACGTTCAGCAAGGGCAGGGTATCCACTGCCTTTGTGTTCAATCCGCGCCTGGATGTCCTCGATTTTCTCGAATTCGTTTTGACTGACTTCGGAATTGAGCCGGCAAACAGAACCAAGTCCGGGATGCTGATCCAGCTCAACCGCTGGCTGGTCGAGAGGTACCGCGACCATGGCGTGTGCGTCATTGTTGTCGACGAAGCTCAAAACCTTTCCTGGGAACTGCTGGAAGAGATTCGTCTGCTTACAAACCTCGAAACCTCCTCGGAGAAACTGGTGCAAATCGTTCTATCGGGTCAGCCGGAACTAGAAGAGAAGCTCCGCAACCCTGCTGTGCGACAGCTTCGGCAGCGCGTTTCGTTATGGTGTAAAACCAGACCGTTAACCACGGAAGAGACGCACGCCTACATCGCCGAGCGGCTTCACATCGCTGGTGCGAGCGAGCAGGTGCTGACGCCCGAAGCAATCCAGCTCGTGCATCAATACTCCAGAGGCATACCTCGCCTGATCAATCTGATTTGCGAACACGCCTTGATCAGCGCATACGTTGAGCAGGTGAAGCCGGTACCTGCACGGATCGTTGAAGACGTCAGTTCGGAACTGGACCTGGAGATGCAGCCGTTTGTGCTCTCTTCCGCCGATCTTCCCGGTGCATCCGATCGTGCGCTGACAAACGACATGACCTTTACAATCAAGCCTATTGTGGAAGCGAACGACTCCAGGAAGGAAAACGAGATATGAGCCGCATTTACGAGGCGTTGCAACGAGCAGAACTTGATCGGAAGGGTGTACCCGATCTGGCAGACGACCCGTTCGTTGCCCCAGCGGCCGTAACCGAGCCTGAGGAGCCTATCGCACACAATGACCTGGATCTGAATAAGGTCCCACGGCACGCCTGGAGACCAAACATGATGTCCCTTCCCACGCTTGCCGAGCGTGGTGAAGCGGTTGAGCAGTTCCGCAGTCTCCGCTCTCACATCTACCAGCTGCGTTACCAGGCGGCGTTAAAGACCATACTCGTCAGCAGCGGAACCCCGTCTGAAGGGAAATCCTTTGTCACGGCGAATCTTGCCGTCAGTCTGGCCCGTAACAACGAACGCAGTGTGCTGTTAATCGACGGCGATCTGCGACGTCCCACCGTCCACAAGCTGTTTGGCGGCCCAAACTCCCCCGGCCTCAGCGAGTTTCTGAGCGGTACAGCGGAAATTACTGAGGTCATGCAGCGTAATGTCGACCTTGGAGACGACGAAAACCAGGGTGTTCGCGATCTCTCCAATCTCACCCTCATCACCGCAGGCACTTCCGGTCAGAACTCGCTCGAACTTGTAGGCAACCATCGCATTGAAACCCTGGTTGAGGCGGTGACCCCGCACTTCGACTGGATCCTGATCGATTCCCCTCCCGTGCTTGCCGTCACAGACGCCGTTGACCTTGCCCGTGCGGCTGACGGCGTGCTGCTGGTTGCGCGCGGAACTTCTACCCCGTTCGACATCGCGCAACGCGCCCAACAGGCTTTCAGCAACGCTCGAATCCTCGGCTTTGTGCTTAACGCTGTTAAGGATGCGCCGAAGGGCGGATACTACTACAACTACTACGGGTACCACGACTCCAGCGATCCGAAGCGGCGTAAAGATAAGCGGAGATAGGGATGATTCGGATCTTTAATGTTTACTACCCTACCAGGACGCTGGTCTTGCTTCTTTGTGAGGCGCTTCTTGCTGGAGGGTCATTCCTATTAGCTGCCGCTTATCTATTCGGGCCCGATACCTACATTGAGCTGTTCTACGAGAACGGCTTGATCAAGATTGTGGGCATAACCGTGCTCACGTTGCTCCTCTCTTACTACTTCGATCTGTACGAGCCGCAGCGCATTTCCAAGGGCTGGGAGGCTTACTTCCGCCTGCTTCTCGTCCTTAGCACTCTCTGTTTCCTTCTTGCCGGCATCATTTACATCCTCCCCGATCTGTACATGGGACATGATGTCCTTACTTATGGCGTCTCCATCCTCACCATCTCCCTCATCATCTGGCGATGGATCTACGAGTGGATCGTTGGGTTTTCGATCTTCCGTGATCGTGTTTATGTCCTTGGCAACGGCCCACGCGCGAAACTGCTGGTGGAAACCCTGACCAGCCGGCGCGACGCCGGAATGGACGTTATCGGCTGGAGAGAAGATGGTGCGGCAGCCGGTCAAAGAGAGCGTTTTGCGGCGGAGCTTCGAGCCTTTTGTACTTCGGAAAAAACGCTGGATAGAGTCTTTATCGCCATGGAAGAACGGCGTGGTGTGTTGCCGATCCGTGAACTTCTCGATTTGCGGCTTCGCGGGGTTGCCATCGAAGATGCCGGGGCTGTTCTGGAGCGACTCCTCGGAAAGATCCCTCTGGATGGCCTCTACCCCAGCGACTTGATCTTCACTCCAGGTTTCAGGGTGAAAGCTTCGCAGCTGGTTCTTCGGCGCATCGTTTCAGTGAGTGTTGCCTTCATCGCCCTGTTGATATGTCTGCCCTTCATCCCATTCATCATTTTGGCGGTGCGCCTTTCCTCGCCTGGACCGGTCTTCTTCAACCAGACGCGGGTCGGTCACCGCGGACGCCTCTTTACTGCGCACAAGTTTCGCACCATGCGCCAGGATGCTGAGGCGGAAGGAGCGGTTTGGGCAACCAAGGACGATCCGCGGATTACACCTCTCGGCGGATTCATGCGAAAGACGCGTCTCGACGAAATCCCTCAGCTTTGGAACGTTCTCCGTGGAGACATGGGGTTTGTCGGACCCCGCCCCGAGCGCCCCGAGTTTGTGCAGTGGCTCACCAACGAGATCCCGTATTACGAACTGCGCCACATGATTCGTCCTGGCATCACAGGCTGGGCTCAGGTCCGCTACAGGTATGGCGCGACGCTGGAAGAAACCAAACGAAAGCTCGAATACGACCTCTATTACTTGAAGCATTTGTCGCTCGGCCTGGACCTGCTCATCATGTTCGAGACAATTAAAACGATCGTGCTACGCAGGGGTGCTCAATGAGGGTTGTCTTCTGGCTTTCGCTGGTTGGCATCCTTTACACCTACATTGGCTACCCAGTCCTGATTTGGCTGCTCGCCCGACTTTTTCCCAGGAATTGGACCTCCGGTCCAATTACTCCCAGCGTCAGCATCGTCCTTGCTGTGCATAATGGGGCTCCCCTGCTCCCTGACAAGATCGCCCACCTCTTGCATCTCGACTATCCGAGAATCCCCCAGATCATCCTCGTTTCCGACGGCTCGACCGATGGAACAAATGAGTTGCTGGCGCAGCAGAACGATCCCCGTATCAGGACCATCATTCTCAAAGAACATGCGGGCAAAGCGGTCGCTGTCAACGCCGGCGTGGCGCAAGCAACATCGGACGTGATTCTCTTCGTCGACATCCGGCCCGAGATCGCTCCCGGATCGATTCAGGAACTTGTCGGCAATTTTGCCGATCCAAAGATTGGGTGTGTTGCGGGCGAGTTGGTACTTAGACAGTCCAATCATGACGCCGCGACTGCTGCCATCGGCGAGCATTACTGGCGATATGAACAATGGATCAGAAGCTGCGAGTGTGTTTTTGACTCTCCAGTGGGCGTGTACGGCGGATTCTATGCGGTTCGCCGCGAACTCGTAGTTCCCCAACCGCCAGGCACCATCCTGGATGACATGTTTCAGCCGCTTTCAATCATCCGGCAGGGATACCGCTCGGTTCTCGATCCCCGCGCTCGCGTCTACGACACATGGCCCAAACAGGTTGAAGGAGAGTTCAACCGGAAAGTCCGTACCCTGGCGGGCAACTTCCAGCTCTTCCAGCTTGCACCGTGGTCCCTTATGCCGGCGAACCGCGTTCTGTTTCAGTTCATCTCGCACAAAGTCATGAGGCTGTTCATTCCCTATTTGCTCATCACGCTTCTCGGGTCTTCCCTTGCTCTCGCCTTCGGCTCTCGGCTCTACGCCCTGTTCGCCGGGGTGCAGATTTTGGGTTGGATCATTGCAACCATCGGCCTCAAATTCAAGGTTCCAGGGCTTCAGCGGATCGCCTCTCTCGGCAGCGCGCTCCTTGTCTTGAATGCCGCGGCAGTGGTCGGGTTATACCGCTTTCTCATGACCCGTGGGCCGCTTTGGAAGATATGGAGTTCCGGGCCCGTGACTTCAGGGGAATTCTACTCCTGAGACCGCCACAATTCAGCTCCAACGGCTGCCCGCGCCGTGGCCGGACATGTATCCTGTAGGAGTCCTGGCAAAAGGACAACCTGCCAGAAGGAGCAAACAACCGGCATGACCTATTCGAAGGCATTGTTATTTTCGGTTCTTGGAATCGGGGCCGTGGTGGCGGGATTTGGACTCCACACCCGCATCCTGAAGGTTAAGGCCGCGAAGCTTGAGCACACTGCCACGACGGCCTCCTACTTCCCTCCGGCCGCCCCGTGGACCCAGGACATCAGCCACGCTCCGCTCGATCCCAATTCCTCCAAGATAATTGGTTGGCTTTCGAGTGTGGGTGGATGGGGCTTCGCAAGAATGCAGACCGATTTCAGCATCCGGGTTATTCAGGCTACCCCGAGCAGCCCATTTGTTCCTTTCCACAGAGGCCGCGGGTTCTTCGCTACGGATTCCGACTTTGTTTCTACAGTACCGTTGCCTGCCGGTGGCGGCATGGAAGGCCAGGCTGGATATCAGTGCCCCATTGCGGATGAGGATTGCCATTACGTCGTGGTTGACCGTCCTCACGGAAAACTGTATGAGGCATGGGAGGCGACCTACTCCGATGGTGCGTTGTCTGCTCAGTTCCTCGCGGTTTGGGATCTGAACCGCGTCTATCCCCCGTCGGGACGAGGAGACCAATGCACCAGCGCGGATGCCGCCGGGCTACCCATGGCCCCGCTCTTGTTCAACGCCGACGAAATCGCCGCTGGCAAAATCAATCACGCCATCCGCTTCATTCTGCCCAACCCCCGAATCCGCGCCAAAGTCTACGTGCACCCCGCTACCCATGCCGGAGCTCCTCGCGGACCTTTGAACGCACCAACCATGGGCGCCCGATTCCGCTTGAAGTCTTCCTTTGATATGTCGCAGTTGACGCCCGCTGGCCAGGTAGTCGCGCGTGCCATGCAGAAATATGGGATGTTCCTCTCCGACGGAGGAAACATCACCCTGACCGCTCAAAGCGATCAGGATACCACCGCCAAATATGCAGCCTTGGGGTTCGGATCGCACGATATGCAAGCGATCAAGGTAACGGACTTTGAAGTTGTTGATTCGGGTCCCGTCACTCCCCTGTCGGATGAGTGCGTGCGCAACAAATTCTAAGCAGATTGGCGAGCATTCATGCCGAGAGCCGTTCGATGCTCAGATGACTCCTTGGACACCGGAAAGATGAAGTGACTCTCCTTTCCGGTGGCATCTCAAGTTCCGGTTCGAGTCCGCCGCTGCTGGGCTTTAAAGCGCCAATGCTGGTTATCCGATCCTGGTTTCCCGGCACGACCTCGATCTGCCTGCGAAAATCTCCCCAACTTTGCTGGACTCGGCTTCACAGGGAAAACCGTAGAGTATTCCGATCGATTCAGCCTGACCTCAGAGGGACATTAGCGGAGGACAGAAGAGGATTCAGGATTCGCTTTGCGGCACGATTTGGACCCCATGCGCATCGTTCAGCTTGTCAACAATCTCGATATGGGTGGCCTGGAAAGGTTCGCAATTGACCTCGCCCAATGCCAGTTAGCCGAAGGTCATGAACCGGCAATCTACTGCCTCACCCATCCTGGTCGGCTTGCCGCGGAAGCAGAGAGATCAGGCATAAAGATCCGATCTTTTCAGAAACCGGCTGGGCCCAGCCCTCGCACTGTATTGAAGATCGCCCGGCAGCTGCGCATTGACCGCCCGGATGTCCTTCATTCGCACAATCATCTCGTCCATCATTATGGTGTCGTTGCCGGTCTGCTGGCCGGTGTTCATGTTCTTGTCAATACACGTCACGGTTCCGAACGAAAAATGTTAAGCTCCCCAAACGGATCCTTCATAAGTAACGCACCCATCGACAGGGGCTCCGACCTGATCTTTCGTTCAACCTTGCCATTCGTTGGCTGCGTGGTTCTCATCTCGGAAACAACCCGGAGATTCTACATTCAGCATCGGGGCGTACCTGAATCAAAGTCTCGCGCCATCCTGAATGGGGCGCACTTGGAAAAGTTCCTCGCGTCTCCTGCCCATCCAGGCGGAGCTCCTCCAAGAATCAGATTTGGTACAGCAGCCCGGCTGGTCCCCGTAAAGGACCATTACACATTACTGCGCGCGTTCGCGACCGTCATTCGGGAGATTCCTCTCGCCGAGTTGGCAATTGCGGGCGACGGCGCGCTTCGCGAAGAGCTCGAGGCTTTTACAAGAAAGCTAAACCTTGCTGACCGGGTAACCTTCGTCGGCGCTCTGCCGGATACCCCAAAGTTCCTCAGCGAGTTGGACATCTTCGTGCTCAGTTCTTTGAGCGAGGGTCTCCCGATTTCCCTGCTCGAAGCCATGGCCGCAGGCCTTCCGATTGTTTCCACGCGAGCCGGCGGGGTCGACGAAGTTGCCATCGAGGGACAGAATGCTTTCCTTGCCGAGCCTGGAGACGCGGATGGTCTGGCGCAGGCAATGATCCAAATGGCCAATCGGCCTGACCTGGCTGCAATGGGTGCCATTGGCCGCGAAAAGGTGAAAACAGGATTCCGGATTGAGCAGACGTGGGCGGAATACTACAAGCTATATCTCTCATTGGGCGCAAAACCCTAGGCCCGGCTGACAGCGCCTCTCAGATGCCGGCTCGTCGCGGGGCCGCATACAGTTCCGCATACGCCGACAAAGCAGCACCCAGGGTAAAGTTGGCTTCGAAGCCCGCCAGAGCGCTCTCCCCGCACAATTCACGCTCCTGAGCATTTCCTGCCAATCGCAGAATCGCTTCGGACATGCTCGCCGGATCGGCCTTCGACACCGTCAAGCCTGCCTTCGTCAGTCGTACCGCTTCCGCCATGCCCCCAACATCCGTCACTATCGCCGGCAGCCCTATCGAAAAAGCCTGAAGAAGGGAGATGGGCAACCCTTCTGATGTGGACGACATGATGAATGCGTCGGCGGCAGAGAAGAACGGCGCGGGATCGATCTGCTCTCCCCAAAACGTCATCTTTGAGGCAACTCCGCTCGCACGGCCCAACTCCTCCAGCACCTGCCGCTCGCATCCATCGCCGACCAACCACAAGTGAAGATTTCCGTCGGTCCGCAAAGCTCCGCAAAATGCCTCAATCAGAAAACCTAGATTCTTGACCGGTGCAAGACGGCCTACATACACCAGCGTAAAGCCCTCCCTGGCCGGCCATCTTTCCCGCGGCGCCCGCACAATCGGAAGAATTCCGTTGTAAATCCGCACCATTTTCCTCGACTGGCTGGGATGGGCTTCTTTCAGATTCATCACGGTTGCATCGCAGATGCCAACGATCCAATCGCAGAATCTCGCTGATAACGCGTACTTCCATTCCGTAACTCTGCGGCGGGGCTTTCCAACAAGACTATGTCGAGTCGATACAACACAGGGCACCTGGGCCGCATTTGCCGCGAGCGAAGCAAAGTTTGTCGGTGTGGGATTGTGCAGGTGAACCACGTCAGGACGGAGTTCCTTCAGGATGCGATAGAACTTCCCTGCCGCTCCCGGAAGGCGGCCGACAGAGGCCAACCTCACATCGAATCCGTCGCTCAGCATGCGCTGGCCGAGCGGGCCCAGGGAGCCAATGTCGAAGACCGTGGGCTCGTGCCCAAGATCCCGCTGCATGTTGCACATCTGCGCAACCAGCGTCTCTACGCCGCCCACTTCCAGGCTGTCCACTACGTGCGCAATCTTCATGCCTGCTGCCCGACCGCTTGAAACGCGGCTTCGGCCAGACCTCAACCTTCTTGAGAATCGCAGACAGAGGTGTGCAGCAGGGAAATCAATGCATCAAGTTCAGGACCCGGATGATCGCATACATCCCCGGAATCATCACAATCCACAATACGCCAGAGTAAGCAATAGTACGGCCAAGCGAAAGTCTCGGCTGTATCATGCCGCGTTCAAGAGCCATCTGGAATACAACCTCAGCCATCCCTCCAAGCAGGAATAATGTCATCACAAACGCGCGGGACAGAAACATCGCCGAAACCATAAAACCGACCAGGGAAAGCCAGATCAAGCGTCCGAGTTGGTTGATCTCCGCTTTGTCGAGCTTCTTCATCGTTGGAGCTGCGTATGCATACGGACTTTCGTCCACCGGCTGAGGTACCTCGTCGGTCAAGCCGGTAGGAGAGGCCACTGCGAGCGCGTCTCTTACGGTAGGCAGGAGGAACAGCGACCAGAAGAAGAGCCCAAACATACCGAGCTCAGCCGCGCACACAATCACGCTGTTGTGTGCGGTCATGCCAAACTGGTCCGCCATTTCGTTCCACCCTGCCCCAAAGATCGGATGTGCCTTCAACATTTGCATTCCATCGCCCCAAAGCGCAGTCCGGTCTGAGCCGGCACCGGCGGAGATGTCCCGCCCGCCCGATGCGCCCATTGCCATGGCGCCTACGAACAATCCACCTCCCAAAACCATAGATGGGATTGCACCGAGTTTGCCCCGGAAAGCCACAAAGACCACAGCGATGACCGCCAACAGTGCCCCGCGCGAGTGAGTGAAAAAAAGCCCAAAGCCGATCGTGGCTATCATCGGACCAACGATCAGCAGATTCCACACCGTCCGCCTCGGGCGCCAGAAGATAAACGTCAACGGGAGCGTGCAAACAAGAAGCTGACCGAAATCGTTCGGGTCGCCCAGAAAATTCTGACCTTTCAGGCGCCAAACGACATTGCCCTCATTATTCCACTGTGGAATCAGATAGCTTATTTGATTCGGTTCAGGCACCTTGACTTCCGGTGTTGCCTCTCGCAGATCCTCATCATCATTGGGGCGATCCGGTACGAATCCGCCATTAGCCCTCAATTCAATGACGCCCTGCGCAATCACAAACACGCAAACCCCAAACAGGAGCAGGATTAGTATCTTTAGTCGCAGTCTGGTCCTGCAATGCAGAACGACAAGGAAGTAGGCAAGAGGATTCGGGATGAAGCCTAGAAACGCGTCGACACCGCCATGGATGTAGCCAAACCCAATTGCGAGCGACAGGAAAACTGCGACCGAAAGTCCGGCCAGAGCCAGCGCTTGCACAGTCTTCTGCACAAAAGTCTTCAGCAGCGCAGGCAGAGAGACACAAACGGTCAGTACTAAGAGGAGTTCTTCAAGGTGATACCAGCGCAGCGGACCGAATACAGTCTGCGTGCCGAGGAAAGCCACCAACAAGTATAAGAGTACAAGAGCATACGCCATCTTAAACGGCCTTGGATAACGGTTGTATGGAACTGGCAAACCCAGACGACAAACCTGAACCCTGTCCCATTTGTCTGTTTAAGGCGAGGCTTTCCAATTCTAGCCTGGAGACCAGTACCCTTCGATTGTAACAAACGTCAAACCTCGAATTTGACTGGCAGTCTGCAGGAAAGGCGCCGCTTAACTATCCGTGCGAAATCGACCCGGCCGCTGGCACGCCACCCCCTTGGCGATAGTGGGAGCTCGAAGCCAGAAACCTCTTCTCCACCAGATGCCACATCAGAAACGCCGCCGAGGCAATCAACGATACAAAGAGTGCCAGGAACAGGAAGGGGTTTAGCCTGCGCAAGTGAAATACGACAAGGGTCTGCAGAATCGGCCAATGAACAATGTAGACACCGTAAGAGAAGTCGCCGTATTTTGAAAAATCTCCAAAATAACGCCAGAAACCGAACATGAATACGATCCCTGATACCCAGAAGAGGTCGAGCGTCCCGCCGGAGTCCAGAATCCCACCTGTGAAGAAGTGATCCACCAGGTACAAGGCCACTGTGGCAGCAAGAATCACGCCAAAGTAATGCTTCAGCTTGTCAAAGTAGAGAAGCAAAACCATCCCTGCAATGAAGTACGCAAGTTGCGCCGGGAACTGCGTGGCAAGCTGCGAATAGATGTTCCGTGAGGGATCGAGCGTGAAAACTCCAGGCAGGTTGTACTTCAACCCCAGCACCCCAAAGCCATACTTCCAAAGACAGGAAAGACAAAAGGCCGTCCCAAGAACCAGCTTTGTTCCAAACCTTTCACACAACCAGTGCAGCAGCGGAACAGACAGATAGAACAGTACTTCGATCTTCAAGGTCCACAAGGCGCCGTTCACCGCCGAACTCTCGGCCCTGGCAAAAACACCGGGCAACGAGGGAGCCAGGAAATTCAGGAAGACAAGATTTGCCGCCAGATACTTCAGAAAACCCAGACCAAAATACTTCGATGCCGGCAGCACACTCAATGGAAACAGTCCAAACGCTGCAACCACAATGACCGTGAAGTAGGCGGGATAAATGCGCCGGACTCGCTTTTCAAAATACGACCTGACCGACGACGACCGCGTGTAGCTGCGGTAGATCAGCAGCCCGCTGATCACAAAGAATGACCTGACCGCAAAGGTTGGCGAAAGGTACACGCCGAAGGACCTGAACATGGGAATGCCAGTTAAAGAGTTCACGTGAAAGAGGGCCACAATCGAAGCCAGGACCAGGCGCAGGCAATCAAGATTGTTCCTGCTGAAATCGGCACCGCTTTTCACGCCAAACGCCTCCCCGGTTTTCAGCAAAACGCTCCAGCCTGATGATTGTTCAAGTCTTCCGTGTGGGTAGCCCTGTACTGATCTTAATCGAATGAGTACAGACAATCACTTCCCGCCCTGCATCCATCTTAACCCGCATTTCCTTTTTGAATGATAGTCCTGAATCGTCAGATCGGCTGAATCGTCAATGTTGATGAGCGTCGAAGCATGGTGACGGCGATCTCGCGATACCAACCCAACCCGTAAGAAAAAATCGGCCTTTTCAGGTCTCCTTCAACTCCTCGCTGAAGATTGAGTTACAGGGATTACGAATCGCCTCCGATGCTGGTCTGTTAGTGGTTCGAGAGTTGGATGAGAGGCTCGGGTTGAGCCAGCTCATCTCCGACAACCTGACCGATGCCCGTCGTGGCAAGAACACGCAGTTTCCGCTACCGGAGTTGTTACGCCAGTCGATTTTTGAGCTGCTTAGTCGGATATGAAGACCTCAAGCACGTCGAAAGGCTCTTGCCCCGAAACGACCGCGTTGGTCCTGCAATTTACGCCGACGGGCGTACAATTGACCTGAGTTTATTTTCAAAATAGAGATTCCACACTAAAGGTATCACCAGCGCACAACTGCCGGCCATCTGCGCCCGCCCTGAATGGATCTGGAAAAAGGAGAGACTGGTGCATCTTGGAAGGCTTTTTCAGAGTAGGATGCTATTCGCACTCGCGTTGGCTACGGTGCTAGCGAGCGCCCTTGCTCAACAGTATCTTGGCACGAACAAAAAAGAATCCTACAGGAACATGGATTTTTACGTTTACTATTTCGCTTCGCAAATGGTGCACGACAACCCTCATGCTGACCTCTACGCTGGAGCGACAACAAGAAACACGGAAGGCTTGCGGGCGAAGGCCGGGAGTGAAATCGACAAGCGCGCTAAGGCCGCCGGCATGGGCGGTTCCATGTCGTACCTTTACCCGCCTCTTCTTGCCGATATTCTGGCCCCGATCTCACAGTTTGCCCCAAATCTCGCCACTCTTGTTTGGCGAGTGTTCAATCTGGCCCTTGTGTTTTTGTCAGTTCTGCTCCTGGCGAGGATGTTCCGCGTGCCCTTGCTCAGTTTCGAGTTCGCGGCGCTCGCCTTGGCCGCCTATAGCTTTTTCCCGGTCAATGAGGCCATCTTCAATGGGCAAGTTACAGTGGTCATGCTCGCACTCTGGACTGTCGGCATCGTTGCCTATTCCGAGAACCGGATCATCCTCTCAGCCGCGGCTTTGGCTCTTGCAACCGCTTTTAAGATCACCCCAATTCTGATTGTTCCCCTCTTCTTCGTCTGGAAAGATCGGCGCTGGCTGGTTTCTTATTTTGCTGTCTCTCTGGTGATCGTCCTGGCGATGGTTGGATTCAACGGTTTACACAACGTAACCGCCTATCCCGGCGTTCTGTCGGCAATGAGTTCTGGCGTTCCAGCTGAAGACAACAAGACGCTCAGTTCTCTTGCAAATTGGGTATATTACGGAAGAGTCTTCCACTTTGACGCCTCGATGACAGCGACACAACCGCAGCAGCATGGTTTGCTGATTGTCGCAAAGGCAATCAGCGGCGCATTTTATCTCCTTTGCCTTTACCTGGTTTGGCGTGTCCGTCAGATCGGGCAAAGTTCCAGGGTGGAAACGATCGCAGCCTTCGCCTTGATTATTGCGTGCACTTCGCCCGTTTCGTGGCGCCACGCCTACACTGCGGTGTTCATCACACTCGCGATATTCTGGGTGAGGGCGCTTCGCTCCTCTCCCAGGACTCCTCACACCGTCCTGCTTGCCCTTACTTCGATTACCGTAGGCTCCGTGTTCTTTGACGTTGCGGCTGATGGACCGTTGCCCCAACTTTGCAAGGTGCTCCTGGCCGGTTCTGAAATCGTCGTGAGCGTGCTGTTCTGCATTGATACCCTCTATCACATTAAAGCCGACGCTGCAGCCCCCTGGCCTCGCTCAACTGAGAATGGCCTCCCAGTGTAAATGGAGGCATTCACGGTTTAAAGCCAGCACCGCTGCACTTTCCACCCCAAAGTAAGCCCCCAATCCACCGGCGCAGCTTTGACTCTCACTTCGACTGCCTTATACTTCAGATGAGAAATCTTTCCTCCATTTCCAACTTCCACCCTCATTGGCCACCTGCAAGGCGACTCACCCACTCCATGAAGCTCCCTCGACACGCTGAAATCTGGCTCCTGCCCTACCTCAAAGATCGTTTCCGAAGACGTTCACAGGCAGCCAGGGTTAAACGAGTGTGGGTTGCAATCGCCGACCACTACGAACCCTTGGGCATGGGCGCTTCCCTTCAAACGGCACACGCGCGTGTCGCACTCTGGCGGGAGAAGTGGCCTCGGGTCGCCGAGCAAGCTCCAAGGGACAGCGCAGGAAATCGCGCCCAGTACACCTTCTTCTATCCGCAAGAGGAGTACCAGCGCGAACTTCTCAACGGACTCGCGGAGATCGTGCGGCTCGGCGTTGCCGATGTCGAGGTGCATCTCCATCACGACAACGAGAAACGCGAGTCCTTCATTCGCAAGGTAACGGAATTCTGCAATCGGCTTACCGGCGATCACGGACTGCTGCGCAAGGTCGATGGACGTGCAGTCTTCGGCTTCATTCATGGAAACTGGGCGCTGGACAACTCACGCCCCGACGGAAAGTGGTGTGGGCTTCCCGGCGAAATCGCCTTGCTCCGCGATCTTGGCTGCTATGCCGACTTCACCATGCCTTCCCTTCCCTCGCCAACCCAGGGGCGCATCGTCAACCGGATCTATTGGTGCACGAACAATCCGGACAATCGGCCCAGGTCCTACGATCGGGGCGTCGTGGCAACCGTGGGCGGCGGACGACAGGGCGACCTGCTCATGATTGCCGGACCGCTCGGAATTCGATTTGGCGGCCTGCAAAAGCCAAAGCTCGAAACAGGAGAGATTGCCGGCTACGATCTGCCGACTCCTGAAAGGGTCAGCCGCTGGCTCGATATTGCTCCCACCATCGGGGACGATCTCTTTCTCAAGCTTTACACCCACGGCGCCCAGGACAGAAATCTCCTGCCACTCCTCGACGGAGGCCTTCCGAGTCTCTTTAAGTGGATTAAGGAAGAGACCGATCGTAGAGAAATAGACGTCTACTGGACGACCGCATGGCAGATGTACAAAGCCGCAGATGCTGTGATCCATAACCGAGACCCCTTGGCAATTTCCAATTAAACTATTCCACTTGAAAGTCAGCATGAGGGAGTCAATGAACGGGAAACGATTCGATGCACTCGTGATCGGCTCAGGGGCGGCCGGCAGTATTGCTGCATGGGAGCTGACAACGCGTGGCCTGGATGTGCTTCTGCTCGAAGCGGGCCCGGATATTACTGAAGCCGACTTCAAAGTGCCGGACACACCCCGGCAAAAAGGGATCAATCTCACAGCGCGCGCTCTTGCCGTGCTGCGTGGCCAGTACATCCAGGCCCGAATCGGCTTCTTCGGCGATCAGTTCAAGCACCTCTTCGTAAACGATCGCGAAAACCCCTATACGACTCCATCCGACGCCTTCTACCTATGGATTCGGGGTCGGCAGCTCGGAGGCCGCCTGCATCTCTATGGCCGCGTCCTGCTGCGCATGACCGATATCGACTTCAAGGCCGCCAGCCGAGACGGCTTTGGAGAGGACTGGCCAATCTCCTACCCCGATCTAGCGCCCTACTACGACAGCGTCGAGCAGTTCCTCGGCGTCTATGGCGACGACGACAGGATTCCCAATCTCCCCACAGGAAAATATGCGGGCAAGCCCAAACTCACCGCCGTCGAAAAAGCATTCAAGGCAAAGGTCGAAGCCCAATGGCCTGGCCGCTCTGTGATTTCGTGGCGCTACGCGGCTCCCAACCTCAAGCGCGTCCCGCTCGGGATTCTGGCAGCAAAAGAGACCGGGCGTCTCACCATTCGCCCCAACGCGGTCGTCAAACGCATCACGGTCGACGACTCAACCGGAAAGGCGACTGGTGCGGAACTCATCGACCGTCTCACAAAGCAATCGGAGACGGTCGAAGCAAACGTGGTCGTCGTTTGCGCCTCGACCATCGAATCCGTTCGCCTGCTTCTCAACTCAGGCTCTTCAAAGCATCCCAACGGCCTGGGCAACTCCAGCGGGCTCCTCGGCCGATACTTCATGGATCAATGCCCAAGCCAGATCTACGGATCGATCCCCGGCGTCAGTGGCTCTGAGGGAGATGACTCTGCGCCTCCCGATCCCTTCTACGGGGCCGCCGGCGGCGTCTATATTCCCCGCTTCCAAAACCTCGGCTCTGTGACTCATCCGAAATTCCGGCGCGGCTTTGGGGTACAGGGTGCCATCGGCCGCGGCAACCTCTCCAGCGATCAGCCGGCGATCTACGGCTTGATGGGCTTCGGCGAAACGCTCCCCTACTTTGAAAACTGCCTCACCATCGACCGCAGGCGCAAGGACGCATGGGGCATCCCGGCCGTCCATATCAAGTGCACCCTTGCCGAGAACGAGCGTGAACTGATCGTGGAGCAGACCCGCTCCATTCGCGAGATGGTGGAAGCGTGCGGGTACAAGGTCACGTTTTCCGGCTCCGCGCTGGGTCTCGACAACCCCAAAGAAGTCTTCAAAGACGCGGGCTGGCTCAGTCGTACCATGTTCAAGATGAACTTCAAAAAGAGCATGGCTGTCGGTGCTGCCATCCACGAGTGCGGCGGCGCTCGCATGGGTTCCGACCCCGCGAAATCCGTCGTAAATCAATACAACCAGTCCTGGGATGTAAAGAATCTCTTTGTCACCGACGGCAGTTGCTTCGTCTCCAGCGGAACCGTTGGGCCTGCGCTAACCATCATGGCGCTCACCGCAAGAGCATGTGCGTATATCGCCGATGAATACAAAAACGGCGGCCTCTGATCCCGCGCATTTGGGACTGGCGAAGTTGGTTCTCCTCGAACCAGATGCATGGGTGCCCCACCCTCGCCGCGCCTCTGTCTTTGCGGCTAGGGTGGGATTCCTGTGCCCCATCCATTTCGCGTTCTTTGCGAAATGGGTGGGATCGAACGCCGCCGCTCTTGGCCCGAATCCGTCTCATGCCAGTTCCGCCAGCCTTCCCTGTATCACCTTCAGCTCTTCCACGCTGAACCGGCACTTCTCGATGGCCCTCACGTTCGCCTCAAGATGATCCCGCCGCATCATCGAAAAAACCAGCGAATGCAGCCCCAGAACCCTCAGCCCAATCCCCAGCAATGCTTCTAGAACCAACTGATCTCCTCTGTCCTGCAGCTTCTCGTGCAGCTCGCTGGGCACGCTTTCGTCCTGGCCTGCCGCACTTAGAACAGAGTTAAAGCGGTGCATACGCTCTTCACTGCCAAACGGATGATTCCCAACCAGTAGCATCTCCCGCTGATTGCGAGCCGCAAATCCAGCCACCAAAGCGCTGAAGGGGTCGGCGCCGAACTGCGCTGCGCCAATCGTCCAGGGAGCGCTCTCAATCGCGGCATCAATCACTTTCTCGCCCGCATAGAGCCCCACGCGCAAAACCTTCCCGGAACTCACCAGCGCATCGAGTGCGACCATCAGTTCGGCATCGCGAAGAACAGCCTCCTTTGCCTCCTGCAGGAACAGGATGTCGACGTAATCCGTGCGCAGCTCGCGCAGGCTTGTTTCCACCGACTCCCGCAACCCGGCCACGGAGAATTGGCCGGAAATCACCGCTTTCGCCCCCTTGCCCAGCACCAGCCCGCGAACTCCAGGCACCTTGAACGCAGCACGGACAGCCCCAACCGCCATCCGCTTCACACCGCTCTGTCTTTGCAGTGCGATTCCGTACTTGGTTGCTACAACCGCCCGGTCCCGCTTCCCTTGCAGGAACTCGCCCAGCACCGCTTCCGCCTCGCCAAACCCGTAGCTCCGTGCCGTATCGAACAGCGTGATTCCTTTGTCCCATGCCGTATTCATCGCGCGCAGCGAAGCGCTGCGCCCGACCCGCCCCATCACCGATCCGCAGCCGAATCCCAGCACCGACGTGCACAGGTTCCCACAAACGCTCTCAAGCATCGACCCCATTTTAGCGGGTCCGATCTGCCGATCCGGTTCGACCTGACCGGCAACTGCCCATACGGTAAAATTGGACTTGGACCCGCTGCCTGCTAAATCATCTGATGACCGTTCCAGAGCGAATCGCACGATGAGCCTCAACGTCCTGCTGGTGAACTACACATTCCCCCCGGTCGGCGGGGTCAACGTGTTGCGCGTCGCAAGCCTGGCTCGGTACCTTCCTGCTCACGGCATTCGTGTCGATGTCCTCACCACGCGCAATCCATCGTCCGTCGGCCTCGACCCATCTCTGCTCAACGACATCCCGCCTGAAGTCACCGTCCATCGCACCATCACGCTCGATCTTCCCTTCGGCGTCAAGAAGACCATCAAGCGGCTCCTCACCGGGTCTAAGCCTCCTACGGAGCAAGCGCCCAAAGATGCCCCCGCCGGCAAACCGAATCCGCTGAAGCGAATCGTCCAGGACGCATTGCTTCCCGATCCACAGGTCACGTGGGTGCCCATTCTGTCACGGGCCGCGCCCCGCATTATCCGTGAACGGAAAATCGATCTCGTTCTAATCTCCTGCGCGCCGTTCTCCACGCTTCGCCTCGCGGAGACGCTTCGCAAACAGTTCCCTCGCCTGCCCATCGTCCTCGATTTTCGCGATGAGTGGCTTTCGACCACGTTCGACGTGGCGAGCTTCAATTTCAGCCGCAGCGAGCGCTCGCGAAGCTTCTCCATCCAGGCCGAAGCACGTGCCGTTGCCAGCGCTACTGCTGTTGTCTCAGTCACGGAAGCCGCTCGCAGAGAGATTCGCTCGCGCTATCCGCAGCATCCTGAACAAAAGTTCCTTTACGTCCCCAACGGCTTTGATGCCACGCGCCTTTCGCCCACCGCGACAGCTCAAAGCCCACGCAAAGACGCACGAATCGCCATTGCCTACGTGGGAAGCGTGTATGCCTCCACCGAGCCAACCAAACTCGTAGAAGCCCTCAAGTCCTTGCCCGACGATGTACGTTCCCGCTTCCTGATCCGATTCATCGGCCACGTCGAAGAGCCACGGTACCGCGCTGCTCTCCTCGAATTGGGCGACATGGTCGAACTCCAGGGCTATCTGCCCCAGCGCGAAGCCCTCGCTGTGATGAACGAAGCCGACTACGTTCTCCTCATCACGCACGACCGCCTCAACGTCTCCGCCAAGTTCTACGATTACATCGGCGCGGGCAAGCCGATTCTCGCCTGCATCCATCCCGGCGGCGACGCGCGCCTGCTCCTCGATCAACTGCGTGCTGGGTGGTGGGCCGACAGCCAGGATGTTGCCGCCATGCGCGCGCTCTTTCAGCAGGCAGCCGATCGCGGCAACCCGCCCTTCGCTGACTTCCATCCGGACACCACTGGCATTGCGGCCTACGAACGAAGCGTCATTGCAAGTCGCTACGCCGACCTCCTTCATTCCATCGCAGACACCTCCTCAATCGGCGGCACACCGCAGTTCGCGGCGCCGACCGACGCGGCAAAGGCCTGACCATGCTCAGAATCGCAGTAGTCACGGCCCATTACCCCAGCTCCGCCGAGCCAACCCGCGGCCGGCCGGCCTACCAGACCCTGCGCGTGCTCTCCCGCCAGTGCGAAGTTGAAGTCTTCTATCCGCACGCCGCCTATCCGCCGCTCCTCCGGCCGCGCAGCCGCGCCTACGAGTCGCTGGAACACGCATACACACTGCCCGACGTCGCCGCGCACTATTACGACTATCCGGTTCTGCCACTGGTCTCTCGCCCTTTCAACGGTTGGGTTGCGGGCCGCGCGCTCCTGCCTCACGTAAAGCGCTTCCATCCCGATCTCGTCTTCAGCTATTGCCTCTATCCCGATGGGTATGCCGGCCTCACGATTGCAAAGGCCCTCTCTGTCCCGTTCGCCGCGATGGGCGTCGGATCCGACGTTCACAGCATCCACGACCGCTTCACGCTCAAGCACACTAAGACCCTCCTGCGCGAAGCCGACCTGCTCTTGGCTATCAGCAGCGATCTGCGCGAGCGGATGATCTCCATGGGCGCGCCGCCCGCGAAGACGCGCACAGTCATCAGCGGCTCCGACCCTGAGGTCTTCCACGTTCGCGATCGCGGAGCCGCCCGAGCGCAGCTGGGAATTGACCCCACCGCAGAGGCGGTAGTCTTTATCGGCCGGATGGACCTGAAAAAGGGCCTGCGCGAACTTGTCGAGGCAGCAGCCTCCCTGCACCCGAAACGTCCCAACCTCCACGTCTACCTCGTTGGCGATGGACCCGACGCGCCTCCTGTCCAAAGCACCATCGCAGCCAACAACGCGAGCGGGTTCATTCACACCATCACGGCTTGCAGCTTCGATCAGGTTGCCGTCTGGATGGCTGCGGCTAATTTAGTCACGCTCCCCAGTTACATCGAAGGCTGCCCCAATGTCATTCTCGAAGCGCTCGCCTGCGGCCGCCCGGTAGTTGCGACAAACGTCGGCGGAATCCCGGAGATTATGAGCGAAGCATGCGGACGCCTTGTACCTCCGCGCGATTCTCGAGCGCTTGCACAGGCTCTGGATTCTGTCCTCGCCGGCAGTTGGGATGCCTCTTCCATCGCTGCGCATTGGAGCCGTAGCTGGAGCGTCGTGGCCGGCGAATTGCTCGATGCGCTGCAAACAATCGTTCCAAAGGCTAAGCTGGAACAGCATGCCCGATAACCCCAATTCGCTCCAGAACCCACGCCCGCCGTGGACGCGCAGGTTGTATCTGCTGATCGCGCGCCTCTGCACCGTCGTTGGCCTGGTCACGATCCTCGCCATCGCCACGCCCCTTGTGCATTGGTGGGCTATCGTCAGCTCAGGCCCAATCGAACAACCCAAAGGCGACATTCTGATTGTCCTGAGCGCGGCTCGCGACCAGAACGGGGGAATGTCTTTCTCGTCCTACTGGCGAGCTCGCCAGGCTGTCGACGCGTGGAAGGGCGGAGGGTTTACCAAGGTCGTCGTCAGCGGCAAACAAGTCCCGGCCATCACCGATTTTCTTGCCGCCGAAGGTGTTCCGCCCGAATCGATCCTGGTGGAAGACACATCCCAGAACACGCGCGAAAATGCCATCAATACCGCGCGGCTCATTCAGAACATGCCCGGAAGGCGAGTGCTGCTCACCAGCGACTTTCACATGTTCCGGGCGCTGCGCACATTCCGGAAGGCCGGCGTTGAAGCCGCTCCCATGTCCGTTCCCGACGCAATCCGCAACTCCAGGGGCTGGGCCGGGCGCTTCTCGGTCCTGCAAAACCTGGTTGTCGAAAACTTCAAGGTTGTCTACTACGTGATCCGCGGCTGGATTTAGCATGTTGAATTTGAACTTCGTACTACGACAAGGCTGTCATCCTTACCAAAGGTCGCTGCGGCGACCGTAGTCGAAAACCTGCCTTGGGCGAGCTGTGCCCTATTCATCGCAGCTTTATCGCGATGAGTGGGCGGGATCTGTGCCCCATTCATCGCA
>CAYWSR010000006.1:45989-54194 GCA_964460385.1 uncultured Occallatibacter sp.
TCATCGCAGCTTTATCGCGATGAGTGGGCGGGATCTGTGCCCCATTCATCGCAGCTTTATCGCGATGAGTGGGCGGGATCTGTGCCCCATTCATCGCAGCCGTATCGCGATGAGTGGGCGGGCCCCAAACGGAGCCGAAGGACCGCGGTTGCACTTCGGAAACTATGCAACGAACTCTCGACCCAGAACAATAAATCAATACCCTACCCCGCGCATCAGCTTCGCGCATCATTTGCCCATCGATTGCGCGCGGAGATACTCAAACGTCCGCATCATCCCTTCCTGCGTTGAAACCAGCGGACGCCATCCCAGCCCGCGCAGCTTCGCATTGCTGAAGGTATTTCCGCCCCACGCCGCCGCAGCTTTGTAGCGCGTGATGATTGCCGGCAACTGCCCCTGCGAGCGCCGATGATAACCCTCCAGCCTCCCTGCAAGAAATCTTGTCGCAAAATACGGCACGCGGATCGACCTCAGCTTCTTCACATGCTTTCTGTAAGCGCGCAGGTACTCCGATGCAGTGGGCATCTCGTCATCGTGCACGTTGTACACTTGGCCCGCTGCATCCTTGTGTGTTGCCGCCACCACAATCGCCTCTGCGCAATTGACCACGTACGACAGCGGCAGCAGGTTATTGCCGCCCATGTGAACAAAGATCGGCCCCACCTGAATCCCAACCCGATTCGAAAACGCGCCCCCGCCCGGTCCATAGATCACGCCGGCACGCAGTACCACCAACTCGAATCCAAGTTTCTGCTGGTACTCGCGAACCAATTGCTCCTGCCTGAGCTTCGAATGCGAGTACGGATCGCGGCGCTCCGGGCATTGCTCAATCGGTGTCGACTCATCCACGTGCGCCCCGCGCCCCAGTGGAACTACCCCATACACCCCAAACGAACTCACCAGCACCACGCGCGTTTGGGCAATCGGAGGCTCAGTTCGCGCGCCCAGCGCCTCCATCAGGTTGCGCGCCGTGACCACTGAATCCACAAACAACTCGGCCGGAGCGCCTTTCAGCCCCGCAGCCAGGTGGATCACGATCGCCACATCCGCCACGGCCCTCGCGCAGTCCGCCTTTGACTTCAGGTTGCCGTAGCAGATCTCAAAGCTCGATCCGGGATTCGACGCCGCCAACTCCTCAATCCGCGCAGCCTTGCCCTTGTCGCGCAGAAAGCATCGAATGTCCCTCTGCCCATGAGCCAGCAAGCGCTCCACCACGTTCACGCCCAGGAATCCGCCAGCCCCGGTTACCAGGATCTTCACGCTTGCCCCTCCGGGTAGACCTGCGCAAAAATCCGCTCCATGAGGTCCGAGACCCGCAAAATGTCCCGATATGCAATAGGCGGATCGGTGTCCTTCTCAATGCATTGGTAGAACTCGGTCAGCAGCGTCCGCATGCCATCGAAGAAATGAAACCGATGCCGTCGGAATCGGCCCACGTTCCGCAGTCCCTGGCGCCAATAGTCCCCTGCCACCTGAAACGGCGGGCGCAGGCGGCCAAGCGCCGATGGAAACGATTGCTTGCGCTCCAAAACAAGGGTCCGCGCATTGAAGTCGACGTGCGCCGTGTTCTTGGTTCCATACACGCGCAGCGTCTGGCCAACCGGTCGCGCATTCGCGCAAAACGTAGCGTACGCGCTTGTCTCTTCGCCCTTGATCATCACCCTCAGCTCGTCCAGAATCTCGTTCGCGCCCGAATCCGCCGTGCCGCCACCGCGCTTGTAAGCAATCGCATGGATGTACGGTTCGTCGTCATCGAGAAACGGAACGATCTTGTTCAGCACATGATCCATCATGTTCTGGAACAGCTTTCCCGGAAGCCGATGCACCCAATGGTCAGGGTCGCGCCGCAAGGCAAGTCCGAACTCTCCCGCGAGATCGTATCCGGTGTAGCTTTCAATGTGCACCGCGCTGCCCAGCACGTCCGCGTTATACAGCCGGTGCAACTCCAGCGCTTGCACTTCGAAGTTCGGCCAATAATTGACACTCAGCTTCTTCTTTGCCTCAACCACCGCGGCGATGAGCGCCTCCACGTCCGCATGGACCAGCGCTACGGGCTTCTCCAGAAACACATGGCAACCTGCGGACACAGCCTGTCTTGTGAGCGCCAGGTGCGATTGCGGCGGCGTGGTAATGTGCAGAACATTCGGGCTCTCCGCGGCAAGCATCGCAGCGCAATCCGTGTACCACCGGGGAACCCCATAGCGAATAGCCAGTTGCTCCGCCATGATGGGCTCCTGGTCGCAGACGGCCACCACTTCCACACCGGGAATCTTCCTGGCCTCCTCGACGTGCGCATCGGCAATTTTGCCGCACCCGACGATTGCCACCTTCAGCCCCATCCTTCGTTCCTCTCAACACGCAAAGCGCGACCCATCTCTCAGCTCATTGCCCTCATTCAGAATACGTTAATCGGTTGCGTCCTCCCCCCGAGCACGGCCAGAAGCATCCGCCCGGAATCACAGGTTGTTCTGTTCAAGAGAAGATGGTCTCAGCGGTTCGACCGGAACTCGCACAGCCGGGAATGCTGTTTAATTCTGCGGTATCGCAGTGGTCAAATCCAGTGCGAGGGTATTTGCGCCGGAGTGAACCTGAACGGCTTGTCCCCAGACATAAGCCTGCCGGTTATAGACGGCAGAGATCATCAGGTAATAAGTGCCAGGTGGAACGCCGGGGAAGGTTCCAGCGCCATTTGCATCTGCACGCACAGCGGAGATGACGCTGGCGTTAATGGCGGCCTTCACCTTTGGGCAGTCGGGGGAGTTGGTCCCGCAGGCGCTGCCGGCGTACTTGTAGGGCGACATTCCAGCGGGCACGGTCACGCCGCCTTTGGCAAGAGAGTCGCCATAGCTCCAGCGCAGCAGCAGGTACGGCCGGCCGGCGAGCGGGTTGGGAGTGCCGGGTTGTGGGGGAATTCCAGAAACGATCGACAGCGTGGCGTTGCCGAGAGGCGCGGCCGGCGTAGATAGGCCTCCGCCATTGTTGTATGCCGCTGTGCCCGGGGTTGCGGCAGAGGCTGTCGTGGTGGCTGCGATCCCGCCGCTTGCGGGGATTTGCTTGCTGGGGTTGAGGAGCCCGAGGTTGCAGGTCTGCTCCATCGGAGCGAAGGTGAAGTCGTCATTCTGATCCTGGCCGGTGACGACGCGTCCGTGGACCTGGTAGGGAGCCGAACTGCCGGGGTCGAGCGAGCCGTCGGGACGGAACGTGAGCGCGAGCGGATGGTCGGGCGCATTGATTTTGACTTGAGCGCCGGTCCCGCTGGCCTCCACGGTGTAGGGATAAGCGCGGGCGGAGTCCGGACCGCAGCCGAGAATGACGGACTCGGGAAAGAACTCAACGCTGAAGCCAGTCGATGCCGCGAAGATGCCATGCATTCGAATGCCGGGAGGCGTGGGCGGGCCCTTGTCGCCACCGATCATGCTCTTGAGCAAGTCGGTTTGCATGGTTTGCGCACCAATACTTGCTCCTTTTGAAGAGAGATTGAGCGCGGGGCATGTGGCCGTGCGCGGCGCGAAGTTCGTATAACCCGGGTCGTCGTGCACTCGATTGCCGACGGAGTCGTAGTAGTTCCCTGCATTGTCGGTCTGCGTGCCTTTTTGCGCGGCGGTTTTGCCGGCTACGTAGCCGGCGGCGACCACGCCATCGATGGTCACGGGGCCAGGACCCGTAATTGTGCCGTCGGGATGAAATGTGAGGACGAGAGGCCGGGGCCGGGTGTTGATCGTCAGCGTGGTGCGGTTGCTCTCAAACTTGAGGGAGTAGCTTTCCTGGTTGGGCGAAAGAAATGCGCAATTGACCAGAACCCCGCCGTCGATGAAGTCGAGTCGCCAGTTGCCTGCGCCCTGAAAGACTCCCGCCATGTTTGCGCCGGATACAGGGCCGTTCGGTTTGTCGACGCCCGGCAGCACCGAGCCCAACATTTGAGAGAACGCACCGAGCAGTTGGTTGCCGGTGCAGCTGGCGGGAAGGCGTCCGGAGCTGACGCAGCGGCGCATGGCCCGCTCTTCCGCATCTTTGGGCGGCGCGATTTGCGATCCACCGCCCGAGTAGGACTGGCCGGCGGCCGGCGCCGGAGCCTTCATCTGCGCCTCTGATTTGGCGACGTTGGCGTTGTAGATGTCCTGCTGCTTTTGCTGAAATGCCTTGGCTGCAGCCGCCTGTTTGGCGCTCGGCTGTGTGCAGGTGGGCAGCAACTTCTTGAGCGCCCCGCGGCTCACATAGGTGTAGGAATTCATGCCGTTGGGCTGCAGCTTGTCAGGGTGCGCGACCATGCAGTTGGAGGTGTCGGAGGTGTCCCGGATGTTGCAGTTCTCTATGTAGATGTGCTCGCCGCTGCAGACATAGGTGACTCCGATGGGGATGTCTTGGGCGTCGGCCGCAACTGCCGCGACGAAAGCCGCACAGAGTGCGAAGGTCAGTGTGCCCATGCGGAATGTCGCTGCAATACGAGCGCTATGAAGCGAACACATAAGAACCTCCGAAGAGCGAAGGGCAGCCGGATGGCGATGGCTCATGTTTTTTCTTCAACTGCCTGAGGGGATACTCGGGCAGCCGTGGGGAAAGGGAGTCCTGATGGTAGTACCCGGTGACGGGTTGGAGCAAGAGTGGTCTTTGGGGGCGGAATCAGGTCCGTTGTCCCAGAGACTTGTTCTGGATAACCGGAACCTCGACACCGCCGCTTTTGAGCCTGTGCTACCGGATGTACCCGGAATCCTAGCCCTCAGATCGAGCGGATGAATCCACTGTGGTCCCGGCATTACACAAATTCTTTCGCCATTCGACAGTAAAACCGGATAGAGTAGTGGCCAACGGCTCTCACCCCCTCGTTTCATTCGTGACGCCTTTGCCACGCCGCGGTGGGGTGTGCAGCCCGTTGGCGGTCTGTTGTTTTCGCGTTGTTTTGAGGTGACTTGAAATGAACGATGTCAGATGCCCACAGTGTGGCGGGACCTGCCCGCCGAATTCTGCGTTCTGCGGTTCCTGCGGCGCTCCGCTGCCCGCGCAACAATCCAATGCCCCCGCGGAAAGCTCTTCGAAGCTTGAAGTGCAGCCGCCCGCCGAATTCCACGCTTCGCCCCCCGACCCCAACCCCCCTCCACCCAATGCTTTTCCGCCGCCCCCTCCCGCTTATGCCCCGCTCCCGGGCGGTTATGCGCCTCCGCCTGGCGGTACTCCGCCGCCTCCGGGCGCTTTTCCCCCGCTCGTTCCCGGCATCAAGGTGGTCGGTGACAACACCAAGTGGGCCATCGGGTTGGGCATCGCCGGCTTTCTCTGTTGCGGACCCTTCAGCACCGTACCAGGCATTTTCCTTGCCAAGAAGGATATGGATGAGATCGCTGCTGGCCGGGCGCCGAATCGCGATGAGGGCTGGGCAAAGGGCGCCTTCTACCTCAACATTATTGCTCTTTGCCTATCTGTTATCGGCATGTGCCTGTTTTGGGGGTTTGCCGGGATGCGTCACTTCTAAAGCCGAAGGGGGTGTGTCCCCATGTATGGGCGGACCGACAAGTTGGTCGCCGTGAGTCTGCTGCTGTCTGCCTGCACGGTCCTCGCCGTCGCAGGCTGGCTTGAGCCGGCAGCGCGCGGCTATGGAACACACACTCAGCTTGGGCTGCCCCCATGCAACTTCCTGAGACTGACACACCTGCCGTGTCCCAGTTGCGGACTCACCACGTGCTTTGCCTACGCGGTAAGGTTCCAATTCTGGAAGGCATTTCTCGCCAATCCATTCGGCCTCCTGGCGTTCTTTGGCACTGTGTCCCTCATCCCAACAACGATCTTTCTGCTCGGTCGCCGCATCTCATTTCGACGCATTACCGAAAATGCCCACTTCACCAGCGCGGTGTACGTTACGACCGCCCTTTATTTCACCAGTTGGATATTCAAACTTTCGTTGATGCACTTTTCGGGTCATTGACGCTATCTCAGTGCCACCGGAAAAGGGAAAGCACATGGCCACCACCTCGCCAACTCTGGCTTGTCCGCAAGGTCACTCGCCTCAAGCGCTCGGCTCGCGCTTCTGCAACTTCTGCGGGGTCCAGCTTGTGGCCGCGATGTCGGCTGTCCAGCCGCCGCTTGGGCCCGCGGCACCGGTATCGGCGTCCGCCGCCAAGACCCAACCCCCGGTCTGCAAAGTCTGCGGCGGCAACGGCGATCTTCTCGGCTCTGCAGAGAATGCCTGCACGGAATGTGGGTGGCTGCGTCCGCTGGTTCCCGGTTACGGGCTTGATCGCTCGGTGTTCTTGTGGGCACAGGACGGCCAGGCGATGACCAGGCTCCAACAGATTCCCGCGCTCAACTCGGTAGTGCGCGCCGCTTCTGACAGGGTGGGCCGTCCCTGGATTGAATCCACGTTCAACGGCATTCGCCTCGGCCCAAAGCAGTTGCCCGACGTGTGGAAGCAGGCGGTTCTCGCCGCGCGCATTCTCGGCCTTCCCCGCATGCCCGATGTCTACGTCGCCGGCGATCAAATGTGGAACACCTACACCTTCGGCACCGACACCAGTTCGTTCATCGTCCTGGGCACGGCCATCCTCACCAACTTCCAGGGCGACGAGCTGCTCTTTGTGCTGGCGCGCGAGATGGGCCATTGCTGTGCCGGCCACGCCCTTTGGAAATCCGTCACGCGTTTCCTCACCGGCGACATCAGCCTCCACAGCGGCCTGCTTTCCAACGGATTGTTAAACGCCATCAACCCCATGAAACTGATTGAGGGCACGGTCGAAATGCCTCTGATGGCGTGGTCGCGCCAATCGGAGATCACCGCCGACCGCGCCGGGCTGCTCGCCGTCGGCGACGAGGCCCTCGCGCGCCGCGTTCTGCTGGCCTGGTCCATCCGCTCTGCCCGGCTCCTCAAACAAGTCAACATCGAGGAATGGATGAAGCAGGAAGAGGAAAGCGACGACAAGATGACGCGTTTCTCTGAAATGGCTACCTCTTCGTCCATGTACACCACCAGGCGCTTGCGGTTGCTGGGTCAGGCAGGCCGCGAGCCCGAGCTCATGCGCCACAGCCAGACCGTGCGATCCCTTCTCAAGGAACTCGCGCCTCCACCGAATCCTAAGCCGGCTCCGGCTGCCCCAGGGGCTGCGCCCAGTGCGGCCCCCGCCGCCGACTCCCTGCGTGTTGTTTGTAACAAGTGCCAGGCCCCTATGCGAATTCCGTTTGCCGTTTTGCGGGGCAAACCATCCCTGAATGTCCGCTGTCCAAAATGTCAAAACGTCATTACCCTGCGGCCGAATTCGGCGCCCACTCCGCCGCCCTCCGCTGCGCCAAACCAAGCCGTATGACCAGAAACGAGAGGATGATTTATGCCAGATGATGCCAACAACGATGCCGATGTCTATGAGGCCGCTCTCGATCCGGCCGACGACACTCCCGACGTGAATGACGCTCAGGAAACGCTCCAGCAGGACCAGCAGGCTGAAGCGCAGGCCGCCGCCACAGGCGACTACGCAACTGCCAACGACGACGCCCAGCAGGCCTATGGGGCCTCGCAGGATGTGGCCGACGCGGGTGGACCCGACTCGACCGACGCGACCTGGGAAGCAGCGCAGGACGCAAGCTGGGCCAATTCTGACCAGCAGACCGCCGATCAGGACGCGACGACCGCCGCGAGTTACGCCGACGATACGACCGGGAATCCGGACGATGCGGCCGATGCGGCGCTATACGGCGGCGACGCGCAAAGCGAGGAAGCTACCGCCGACGATTCCGCCGCGGCCGCCGTTGACGACGCTCCGGCCGACGATACTGCCGCAGTGGATGACACTGCCGCGGTCGATGACACCGCCACCGACGACGATTCATCGGCCTCTTAAGTAAAGGGATTGCCTCCGCATGCAAGGCGCGCCTTCGAGATCTGGATCATTACAAACCTCGCCCCGGATCTCAAGGCGACCTTGCTGCCAGTGAGCACAAGAATTGCAGAGCCGTTCTATGAGAATCGACGAGCCATTTGGAAACGATGGCAGAATTCAATGAGTTCGGAACGAATTACCGCTCTCTCGGAGATTACTCCTTGGTCTCTGACGAATCGGCGACCATTCGCACGGAACACGCGAAGATTAACTCCGTGCCAATTGGGATGGAGCCATCGACCCTTGCAACGTCGGTCAGAAGCTGAACTTGGCGCAGAGTCGGTATAGGTAAGCTATTGATAATTTGGCTCCTCAGGTAGGACTCGAACCTACAACCCTTCGGTTAACA
>CAYWSR010000007.1:0-50992 GCA_964460385.1 uncultured Occallatibacter sp.
CGCTGGCGCTGCTGGTGGGCATCTTCCAGTTCCAGCCCAGCCCGTTCTGCGTGCTCGACGAAGTGGATGCTCCGCTGGACGAGACCAACGTGGGCCGTCTTGCAGACCTGCTCCACACGCTCAGCAGGGACACGCAGTTCCTGCTGGTGACGCATTCGAGGCGCATGATGCAGGCCGCCGATATGATTTACGGCGTGACCATGCAGGAGCCCGGCGTCTCGAAGATCGTAAGCGTGCGGCTGGGCAGCCACGAGCCGCAGCGCGCAACGGCGTAGACACCAACGGTCAAACCTGCCAAAACCCGCCGGGGTCCCCGGTGCCAGGTCATCGTCGCTGGGGTGGAGATTCCTCGCAATTTGGGGACCTGGGAGACGTAAAGCGCAAATTCGCTATTAGGGTTTCGCGGGTGTTCCTGCCCGGGCCCTACTCCGGCAGGGTCTCCGTCTCCTTCACTTTGAAGACCCCTGCAACCGTCGCCGCACCCGCCCCAGGTTGGCCGCCGCCCACCTCAACGGTGAACTGGCCCGCAGGTACCTCCGGCTCGCCGGCATCCGTGACGATGCTCAGGTCGCGCGGCTTCAGGTCGAATTGAATGTCTTGCGATGCGCCTGGCTCCAGGTGGATCCGCTGGAATCCGCGCAGGGCCTTGTTCGGCGCTCCGGCCACGCCAGGGAATTTGAGATAGAGCTGAACCACTTCATCGCCCCCAACCTTGCCAGTGTTGGTCACCGTGACGCTGGCGTGCAGATCCTCACCCGCGGCAATCGGCCGTCCAGGCAGCTTCAGGTCCTTATAGCCAAAGGTGGTGTAGCTCAACCCATAGCCGAACGAAAACAGCGGCTCGCCTTCAAAGTACCGATACGTGCGGCCCTTCATGGCGTAATTCTCAAAGGCGGGAAGCTGCGCAACATCCTTGTAGAACGTGACCGGAAGACGGCCCGCCGGATTATTGGCCCCGCTTAGCGTCTCGGCAACGGCTGTGCCGCCTTCTTCGCCCGGATACCACGCTTCCAGGATGGCGTTGGCATGATCCTTGGCCCAATTCACACCCAGAGCCGAACCGTTGGTCAGAACCACCACCAGGGGCTTGCCCGTTGCGGCGAGCGTCTCAATCAGCACCTCTTCGGGCGCAGGTAGATCGAGACTGGTGCGGTCGCCGCCCTTGAAGCCGGGCTCATTCACCTGCATCTCTTCGCCTTCGAGTTCGCTGGTGATGCCAACAACAGCCACCACCACGTCTGCCTTCTTTGCCGCTTCAATTGCTTCGGGCTGCGGCTTCATGTCCAGCTTGGCCCACACCAGCTTAGCCACGGGTTCTGAACCATCGCGCGGCGAGTAGTTGACCTCGAGCTTCGCCGGCTTACCCGCCTCCAGATGCACGCGACCCACCTTGCTCTCCGCGCCGTTCGAGTCCCAGGCGGAGGTTACGGGCTTCCCATCCAGCCGAAGCCTGAAGAAACCAGAGGAGATCAGCCCGAGGTTGTAGTCTCCGGTCTCGCGAGCAGTCAGGTCAGCCGTCCACTGCACCGAAAGCTGACGAAGCCCCTTGGCTTGCTCTGGAAGCGGCGCAGTCGAGATATCGACCACTGGATCGATCCGCGTGGCGAAACTCGCGGTGCGCTTGGGGTGGTTGATGTCGCTGGTATCCATCTGCGCGAAGTCCAACTTTGCGCCAGGCTTGCCGTCGACGGAGAGCGCAGAGGCAGGTACTGGCGTCGCCTCCCTGCTCAGGAACATGGTGCCGGACTCAAAGGTCACGTTGGCTCCGGCAAATTCCTTCTTGATGCCTTCAAGGACGGTGACGGTGTGGGAGGGTTGGCCGTTGTAGTTTCCCAACAGCACTGCGCTCTGCTCAGCCAGCGGGCCAATCACCGCAATGTTGGTTCCGAGGTTCTTGATCGGCAGCACGCCGTCGTTCTTCAGCAGGACCATGGACTCTTTCGCGATCTTGCGGGCGAGCGCGCGATGCTCGGGCGAGTCCAACTCACTCTCGGAGATATGCGAATAGGGATCAAGTTCTGGAGGATCGAACATGCCGAGCTTCATCCTCGCCGTATAGAGGCGAACCAGGCTCACATCGATGTCGGACTCTTTAAGGTAGCCCTGCGCGACGGCGTCGAGGTAGGGCTTGTAATCGAAGTTACCCTTCACCAGGGACCCGCCGTCGACGCACTCGTTGTCCATGCCGTGCTTCAGGCTTGTGGCCGAGGCCTCAGGCTGCGAAGGCGTATAGTGATGGCCGTGGAAGATGTCGATCACGGCGCCGCAATCCGAGACCACGTAGCCGTTGAAGCCCCACTTCCCGCGAAGCTGGCCGACCAGGGTGAAGTCGTTGGCGCAGGCGGGCTGGCCATTGATCGAGTTGTAAGCGCACATCACTGAGCCGGCCTTGCCCTCTGTCACCGCGGCGCGGAATGCGGGCAGGTAGGTGTCAAGCTCATCGTGCTTGCTTACGGTCACGTCGGCATTGTGGCGTGTGGGCTCAGGACCGGAGTGAACGGCAAAGTGCTTGGGAGTGGCAATGGCGCGGTAATGGTGAGGATCGTTTCCCTGCAGACCGGTGACGTACGCGACGCCCATGCGGCCGGTCAGGAACGGGTCCTCGCCATAGGTCTCCTGCCCACGGCCCCAGCGCGGATCGCGGAATATGTTGATATTCGGCGCCCAGAAATCAAGACCCTGAAAGAACATACTGGCTCGCTTCTCACGCACGGCCTGCACATGCTTGATGCGGCCCTCGACGCCGATGGCCTCGGCCATGTCATGAATGGCCGGTGCGTCAAACGTAGACGCCAGGCCGATCGGCTCAGGGAATTCAGTCACGCCGTTGTTGATCACGCCGTGCAGAGCCTCAGACCACCAGTCGTACTGAGGAATGTTGAGGCGCGGGATGGCGCGCGCCTGGTTGACGAGCTGCGAAGCCTTCTCCTCTAGCGTCATGCGCTTCACTAGGTCAGCGGCGCGCTGTTCTGGCGGGAGGTTTGGGTTGAGGTAGTCAGGCTGAGGGGCGGACTGCGCTGCGGCTACACAGGCCATCGCCAACGAGGCAATGGCCAGAAGCGCACTGGTGCGGCCTGTCGTACGAAACGTGGGGACTCTCATCATTCTCCTCAATCTTGAGCGGGATTGCCGCAGTAACCCATCCGGCCTGGGCTCACCGGTGGTCCCCTGCGGCGGAAACCCGATCATCGGGAAAGTAGAATTCCCAGGCAGCAGTTGTCAAACATCGGAATTCGAGCAGAGCGGATTATCTTTGAGCTTGAATGGCTGGGGTGAGACAGGAGGAGGGCCAGGAGCAAAAGAAGAAGCGGGCCAACGCGGGCGGGGATGGAAAAGGGACTGCAAGGACAAAAAATCGCCTCCAAAGGAGTTCGTCGCTTCGGAGGCGCTTGTTGTGCACAAGAGAATTTACGGGGACCAGTAGCCGGCGCTGGAGGTCGGTAGCGCGCGGCTACTGGTGATCCCTGTATTAAACGAAGCTAGCCGCGGCTTCCCCTTTCCACTGCTGCCTCGTGTCGCCCGGCTCTAAGGGAGCGTTCGTACGTGCCCCCCGAACCATGTTGACAACTGGAGTGTCTCCCAACTCAGTTTGTCCCTCTGTGACCGCTGTCACACACGTTGGTGCATGTTTTCCACGCTTGCTCCGCACGCGCATTTTGCCCGATTCAAATGGCTCGTTCGACCTTAACTGGGAGACGATTCGATGGGACTTCATAGCTAAGATTCGATGAGGCTTTGCGCGTTGAGTCGGCCGCATTTGCAGCGATTCTTTCGTCGTCTGCTCCCCTTGAATCTGGCTTCTGTTTCGCTTGTAGTCCTTTTCCATCCTGCCCTGCGGCCCGCATTGACAAACCAATCCGCGCACCGGAGAATCGAAGATTCAGTTACCCCCTCGGAAGGCCTTCCTGTGACAGCGCTTTTGACGACGAACTTGGGCGAACTGCCGTTGCTCGGCAGGGGAAAGGTGCGCGACCTCTACGCCGTTGGAGACGCACTGCTGCTGGTTGCCACAGACCGCATCTCGGCCTTCGATTACGTTTTGGCGACGGGGATTCCGGGCAAGGGCAAGATCCTCACGCAGATCTCGCTCTTCTGGTTCGAGCTGCTCTCGGAGCTTGTTCCCAATCACCTGATCACGGCGGACGTGGCCCGCTATCCGGCTGCGCTGCACCAATATATTGACCAGCTCGAGGGCCGGTCGATGCTGGTGAAGCGCGCGTCGATGTTTCCCATCGAATGTGTAGCACGCGGCTACCTGGCAGGCTCGGGCTGGAAGGAGTACCAGGCGAGCAATTCTGTGTGCGGGCTGCCGCTGCCCACCGGCCTGGAGGACGGATCGCGTCTGCCTGAGCCTCTTTTTACGCCAGCGACAAAGAGCCAGGACGGGGCGCACGACGAGAACATCTCGTTTGCCGCAGCGGAGAAGCTGGTGGGCCCGGCAAATGCGGCGGATCTTCGACGGCTGACGCTGGCAATTTATGCGCGGGCCGCCACTCATGCCGAGTCTCGAGGGCTGATTCTGGCCGACACAAAATTTGAGTTTGGCAGAACGCCGGAAGGGATTATCCTTGCCGATGAGGTTCTCACGCCAGACTCCTCCCGGTTCTGGGAAGGCTCGGCCTGGAATCCTGGCGGGCCACAGCCTTCGTTCGACAAGCAATTCGTGCGAGACTATCTTGAATCCATCCGCTGGAACAAGCAGGCCCCCGCTCCAGGTTTGCCCTCCGACGTGGTGGAGCGCACCCAGGCAAAGTATCTCGAAGCATTCCGAAGGTTGACAGGACGCGAATTGATCCTATGATTTCCAGATCGCACAGCACGGTTCCGTCAGGCACGGGAAGGAAGCCGGAGAGGAGCCGGAGGGCAGCATGGACATTCTGATCGCAGACATGACGTGGTTCGACTGGATCATCGTCATCGTCGTTGCCAGCGCAGTGCTCAGCGGGCTGGCGCAAGGATTCCTGCGCTCTTTCTTTTCGCTGATCGGGCTTCTGCTGGGGCTCGCACTGGCCGCCTGGAACTACATCTGGGTGGGCGCCATTTTCAAGCCGTTCGTCAAAGTTGTAGAGATCGCCGATGCCATCGGCTTCCTGGTGATTGCGATTTTGGTGATGGTAGTGGCCGGCTTCATCGGCGCGGTCTTATCCAAAACTTTTCAGAAAATCGGACTGGGCTGGCTCGACAGCCTGGTGGGTGGAGCATTCGGCCTTCTTCAGGGTGTACTCTTAATAACGATCATCATCCTGGTAGCAGTCGCATTTTTTCCCGACACGCACTGGCTGGCGGATGCCAAGCTGCCCAAGCACTTCTTTGGAGCCCTCCACCTGAGCACGCGGGTTAGTCCGGACGAACTGGGCGCCCGAGTGCGGCTGGGCCTGAAGCTTTTGCAGGAAGAAACCCCGGAGTGGATGCATTCCCACACTGGCAAGCCCTAAATTCTTTGTGGCGCGTTGCCGGATGACGGCACGGTGGCCGATCAAGCAAGAGGTTGACGTGAAACGAGAACTAGACAGCCTGGTGACGCAGATGCACTCCAGCGGGCTTCGTTATGAGGAAGCGGTCCGCGAGTTCAAGAGGCAGTACCTGAGAGAAGTTTTGGTAGCGCACCGGGGCAACCAGTGTAAGGCAGCCGAAGAACTGGGCATGCATCGCAACACGCTGAGCCGCGCGATGGCCGAGTTGGGGCTCGACTTGGCCGAAGTGCGCGCCACGCTCAAGCGTCCGCCGCGCAGCGAACGTCCAGTACTCAGTGCGGTCCGCTCCCTGTATCGTCAAGGCTAGCGGCTGGCGCAAGGGAAATGCAGAAATCTGAAACGCACATGGCAGCGCGCGTCCACCTGCGCCCCGGCTTTGCCTGGGACGCGCAGGACGCCTACCTGTTCGACATCGACGGCACGCTGCTGCGGGACCCTGACCGCATTCACTTCGACGCCTTTGCCAGCAGCGTGAAGCGGGTGACTGGCTTTGAGATCGCGCTGGAGGGCGTCACCATCCATGGCAGCACCGACACGGCGATTCTCCGCGAGGCCTGGCTGCAGACGGGAATCCCTGCCCAGGCGCTCGAAGAGCAGCTCACGGCAATTCTGGACGCAATGGGCAACTCGGTGGCTGAGCGGCGCAACGAGATGCGCCTGGTGCGCATGCCGGGCGTAGAAGACGTGCTTCGGCATCTGGCAGCTCGCGGCGCCCTGCTCGGCGTGGCCACGGGCAACCTGGAAATGATCGGCTGGATCAAGGTGGAGCAGGCTGGGCTGCGCGAGTGGTTCCGCTTTGGCGGTTTCAGCGACCACTTCCCTTCCCGGCCCGATCTGATCGGCAACGCTGCAATAAAGGCCCGCGAGCTTGCCGGCAACACCGCCAGCGTCTGCGTCGTGGGCGATACCCCGCGCGACATCGCAGCAGCCCGCGCCAACCATCTGCCGGTGATCGCAGTGGCGACCGGCCACTACAGCTACGATGAGCTCCTGGAACACCAGCCCGAGGCCTGCGCGACCTCGCTGGCCGACCTGTTGGCGGCGACCGAGGTTGGCAAGTGAGGTCGAAGGGCGGCCGCTCACGCAGAGCGCTCCGGCGCGCGCCTTCCAGGGTTGGATGGCTTTTATCCAGCTGGCTCGTGCTGACGGTCTCAGCTGGATTCGCAGCGGCTCAAACTGCCGGCTCGATCCCGGCAGATCCTCAAGCGGGTCTACAAGCAAGTCCTCCCTCAGCTTCGCAGGCAGGTCTGCAGTCAGACCCGCACCCGCAAGCTCCAGCCCCACAAAGCGGCACTTCCGCGCAAGCGCAGGCCGCATCCGTTGACTCGGCAGCGGCTGACCAGGCAACAGCGGCGAAACCCGTAACCGGAAGCGCCCGCAAGCGTGCGGCAAGCCTCTTTCTCGCCGCGAGCAAGCAATTCGAGAAGGAGAACTTCGAGCAAGCGATGCTCTCCTATCAGCGGGCCGCCGAGCTCGACCCCTCGAACGCGAACTACCGCCTGGCCGCTGAGTTGGCTCGCAGCCACCTCGTCACGGCGCTCATACAACAGGCCGCAAAGGCCCGGCTCCTCGGGGACGATTCGGCTGAGCGGGCAGCACTGGAACGGGCGCTTGCGCTCGATCCCAGGAACGTCCAGGTCACTGAACACCTGCGCGAGATGGGCGAGGATGCCTCGCGCGGCGAAGAGGATGCGATCGTCAACACCGGTACTGGGAGCCGCAGCACCGCCGGCATCGGGGCCGCCGTTGTGCTCGAGCCGGCTTCCGGCGTACACAGCTTTCACCTCCACACTGACCAGCGGCAGGTGGTGCAGCAGGTCTTCAAAGCCTACGGCCTTGAAGCGACAATCGACGACAGCGTTCGCATCGCATCTGTGCATTTTGACCTGGATGACGCCACTTTCGTCGAAGCCACAAGGGCTCTGGCTCTTGTGACCAACACTTTTTATGTGCCTCTTGACGCGCATCGTGCCCTCGTTGCGCGAAATACACCGGACAATCGCAGGCAGCTTGTTCCCCAGGAGTTCGAGACGATCTACCTGCCCGGGCTCACGCCGACCGAGCTCACCGATATCACGAACATTGCTAAGAACGTCTTCGACGTGCAGCAGGTGACGGCCGATCCGACGGCGGAAACGGTTCTGCTGCGCGCACCGGCGAAGACGTTGAATGCTTTCAACGAGACCGTCCGCCAGATCGAGGATGGCCATAGCCAGGTGATGCTCGAGGTGCGCATGATCCAGATCGCGCATATGAGCGACCGCAACACGGGCGTGCAGCCTCCGCAATCCATGACTGCCTTCAACGTCTATGCCGAAGAGCAGTCAATCTTGAACGCCAACCAGAGTCTGGTGCAGCAGATTATCTCCTCGGGACTCGCCGCCCCCGGCGACACCCTGGCCATCCTGGGCATCCTGCTCGCATCGGGCCAGGTCACAGGAAGCAATCTCACCAACGGCGTTGCGCTCTTTGGCGGCGGGCTTACCCAGTCGGCCCTCGCGCCGGGAACCGCAACAGCCAACTTCAACCTGAACTCCTCTGACTCGCGCGAGCTCGACATGCTGCAGTTGCGGCTGGGCGATGGTGAAGCGGGGACAGTCCGTTCGGGAACCCGCTACCCGATTCAGACCTCGTCGTTCTCCGGTTTGTCCCCGAGCCTGCCGTCGATTCCGGGGCTCACTGGGGTGGGAACATCCAGCAGCCTGTCGAGCTTGCTCTCAAGCCTGGGCGGCAGCGTGCCGAACATCCCCCAGGTGGAGTACCAGGACCTGGGCCTTACGCTCAAAGCCACGCCCAAAGTTGTCCGCAACAACGATGTCGCTCTCACCATCGACCTGAAGCTCACCGCGCTTAACGGCACCTCGATCAACGGCAACCCCATCCTGAACAATCAGGCCTATTCCGGCGTCGTCACGGTTAGGCAGGGCGAGGGGATCGTTGTGGTCAGCAACATCGACAAGCAGCAAAGCCGCGCCATCAGCGGCGTTCCAGGCTTCAGCGAGATTCCCGGGCTGAACGATGTAACGGCCAATGACAACCAGCAGAGTTATGCGTCGCTGCTCATAATCATGACGCCCCACGTGATTCGCGGAACGCAGGCTGCCGGCCACTCGCCCATGTTCCGCATAGACAAGAACCCTTCGGCGCGCTAGCCAGGGCTACTGCTTGACGCCGTCCAGCTTCTCCTGGAAAAAAATGATCTGCTTGATCAAATCGTAGGGGCCGGCTGCAGGAACCTGTCGGCCATTGACCATCAGGGCGGGGGTCACGTTGACGTTGAGATCCTTGGCGAGCTGGACCGAGGCTTTCACCTGGGCAACAACTTCGGGGGTCTTCGAGCAGGCCTCCACCTTGGCCGGATCGAGCCCTGCCTTGGTCACCGCGCTGTTCAGCGTGAGAGTAGCGCTGTCGGCGCCCTGGTTCAGGCCGTCCTGTCCGTCAAAAACCGCGGCGGCAAACTGGAAGAAGACGACGCTGCCGCCCAGTTTGTTCACGCAGACGCCGTAGGCTGCCGCGCCCGCCGCGGCAGGGTGCATGGGCAGCGGGAAGTTCTGGAAGACGATGCGCGCGTTGGGAAAGTCGACGAGGAGCTTTTCCATGTTGGGCTGTGCATCTTTGCAATGCGGGCACTGGAAGTCGGCAAATTCGACAAGCTCCAAATCCTTCGAGGCGGTTCCGCGATAGGGGCCGTCTGCGCGCTTCTGCAACGTGGCACGATAGTCGGCAAAGGGGTTCTCGCCGAAAGAACTGATCTCGTCGTTGGCGATGATGTGCTTGCCGTCAGGCAATATAAAGAACTGCATCCCCTGGGGTTTAGTTTTGCCGGTTTTGTCTCCCACATAACCGATCACCTTGGTAACCCCTTCGACCTGGGTCTTCAGGATTCCCTCCACCTGCCATACAAGGTTTTCGTTGTACCCAAAGCTGGCGTTCAGGAATGCATTGACCTCCTCCTTGGTCGGCGATGCCGCCGTGAAGTTGGCCGGGTCAGGTGCGGGGAAGGCGGGAGCCGCTGAAGGCGCTGGCGTCGGTGCGGAAGGGGCGTTGACATCGGCGGGCGCAGGGGGCACCTGCTCCTGAGCGGCGCCATGGAATGCGAACGACAAGGCAACAACCAGCGCGGCTGCGGCGAGGCAGCGGGCGCTGGTCAGAGGGTTGGACATACGAATCAAGCTGGTTCTCCTTGGTATGCGGTGGATTCCGCCACGTTCTAGCTTATACCTTCACAGCGATGGGAAATCTTCGCCCCATGCCAAAGGATTTTGAAGTGACTTTCAGCACCGGCGCGGCCTGCTGGCGCTTGTATTCCGATCGCTCCACCAGGCTCACCACCTGCTGCACCAGGGCAAGAGGGGTTCCGGTTGCCTGCGCGATGGCCTCCGGAGCTTCGTAGCGCTCCACGTACGCTTCCAGGATCGGATCGAGCACTTCGTAGGGTGGCAGCGAATCGGTGTCCTTCTGGTCGGGCCGCAGCTCGGCAGAAGGCGGCTTCTCGATCACCGCTGGAGGAATAACCTCGCCCTCCCGATTGAGCCAGCGGCAGACGGCGTAGACGCGCGTCTTCACCAGGTCGCCGATCACGGCCAGTGCACCCACCATGTCGCCGTAAAGCGTGCAGTAGCCCACTGCCATCTCCGACTTGTTGCCGGTGGTCAGAACCAGTGCCGAAAACTTGTTCGACAGCGCCATCATGAGCACCCCGCGGGTGCGCGATTGAATGTTCTCTTCGGTCGTGTCGGTTCGTGTGCCCTCGAAAAGCGGAGCAAGAGCAAGCTTGTACTCCTCAAAGAGTCCGCTGATGCCGATTACCTCGAACCGGATGCCGAGGTTCTCGGCCAGGCGCCGGCTGTCGTCGATTGAGCCCGGCGAGGAATAGGGGCTGGGCATGCCGATGCCCAGCACGTTTTCCGGTCCCAGAGCATCGGTGGCAATGGCCGCGACCAGCGCGGAGTCGATGCCGCCGCTGAGCGCCACCAGAACCTTGCGAAAGCCGCACTTGCGCACGTAATCCCGCGCGCCGATCACCAGCGCCCGATAGGCAGCCTCGGTGTCGTCGTCCTGTGGGGCCGCAATTGCCGGAGCGGTGAATGGGTCCACAACGAGGAGATCCTCGTCGAAGGACTTTGCCTGCCCGATCAGCTCGCCTCGACTGTTGATGGCCAACGAGGAGCCATCGAAGATCAGGCTGTCGTCTCCGCCTACCTGGTTGCACATCAGCACGGGGATACCGTCGCGGCGAGCAATCGCCACCAGCATCTCGCGGCGTATGGCCCGCTTGCCGTGCCAGAATGGCGAGGACGAGAGGTTGATATGCACAGCCGGATGCTGGCTCATGATCTCTTCCATCGGATCCACTTTGTAAAGGCGATGCTGCCAGAAGTGCTTATCGTTCCACGCGTCTTCGCAGATCGTGATCGCCAGGCGCAGCCCATCGAGCTCAACCACCTTCTGGCCTTTCGACGGAGAAAAGTAACGCTGCTCATCGAAGACGTCGTAGAAAGGCAGCAGCCGCTTGTGCTGCTCAAGGACGATGTTGCCCTTGTCCATGAGAACCGCCGCGTTGACGGCGGGCTTGCCCGAGCCGGGCTCAGCTGGCAGCGCCACACCCGCAAGGACCGCCGTCGATAGCCCGGCGGTCGCCGCGGCAAGCTCCTCGACGGCGCTGCGGCAGCGGGACAGAAAGCTTGGTTTCTCAAGAAAATCAGCAGGCGGATACCCGCAGACCGCCAGTTCGGAGAAGACCGTCAGGCGCGCGCCCAGCCCTTCAGCCCGGCTGGCAGCGTCCACGATCTTTGCCAGGTTTCCTTTGAAATCCCCGACCGTGGGATTGATCTGGGCCAGCGCAATCTTCACTCTTCCAGTTTAATCCGCTGCGATGAGCCGGACCGGATCTGGGCAGCACTGGCCGCCTTAATCTGGCCACCCGCTTCAGAAGTGTTAACAGGCCCTACGACCCCGTCCCCGCCAGAACCACCCCGATCGTGCGCCCAATGATCTTCAGGTCGAGCCAGATGCTCCAGTTCTCAATGTACGTGACATCGAGCGAGATGTAGCTGTCGAAGGAGGGATCCTGGCGTCCCTGGACCTGCCACAGGCCGGTTACCCCTGGCAAAACATCGAGGCGGCGCAGATGGCTTAGCTTGTACTCCTGCACCTCGCTGGCCAGGGGCGGCCGCGGGCCAACAATGCTCATGTCGCCGCGCAAGACGTTGAAGAACTGCGGAAGCTCATCGATCGAGTACTTGCGCAGAAAGCGTCCCAACCGGGTAACACGTGGATCGTTGGAGATCTTGAAGAGCACGCCCTCGCGTTCGTTCATGTGCATCACGGCGGCGCGGCGCACCTCCGCGTCGAGCACCATGGTACGGAATTTGATACAGCGGAAGACGCGGCCCCTCTTGCCAATGCGCTCCGAACTATAGAAGACAGGGCCGCGCGAATCGAGCTTGATGGCGATGGCCACCGCCAGCAGCAGCGGCGACATCACAACAACCGCAATCGCCGACAGCACCACATCGAGCACCCGCTTGAGCAACAATCCCATCTCGGGGACCTGGCCGGTATGCAGCGGGATGGTCGGAAACTGGCCGATGTACTCGATAGGGCTGTTCCATGCCAGCCCATCGTACATGTCGGGCACGACGCGCAGGTCGATGCCTTGCGTGCGGGCCTTATCCAGCACTTGCTGCACAATCCCGCGCTCGCAGGCGGTGGTGAAAAAGATCTCGTCGACAAACTGTTTGCGTGCATGGCTGAAGAGAGTGTCGAGCGTACCAACCACATCGCCGGAGGTGGAGGTAAATCGCGATTTTGTGACGGGGAAATCGATGAATCCCTTGAAGGTATAGCCGAGGTGGCGAATGCTCTCCAGATGATGGCGAAGGGCTTGCGCTTCGGGGCCGGTTCCAACAATCAACACGTTGCGCGTGCCTACTCCGCGCTCAAACCGGTGATAGATGAGCAGGCGGTAGATGAACCGGCGGACGCTCAGAGAGATTGTTACCAGGGTGATGGTGATCAGCACGACCGTGCGGGAAATATCCTGGCCGTGAATCAGATAGAGAGTCCCGGTTAGAAGCAACCCGGAGGTGAAGCAGGCCTGGAGGCTGAGCCGCTGCTCACGGAGGATGCTGGTGATCCGGACGGGCGTGTAGAGATGGAGCCGGCGGCTGGTCATTATCAGGGCGGCCGCAAAGCCGGCCAGAAGCGCCAACAGGATTCCCATCGACCTGCCGGAGATCAAGGTGCCGTGCCAGAATCCATGCGCTCCGGCTATCGGACCCGTGTGCATCCTGTAGAGAGTAGCCAGGACCACCGCGCCCAGAATGGTTACGCCATCCAGAACCATCCATAACTTCGCAGTGCCCCTGGACTTCCGAGCAGATTGCGTAGATGTTCCTCCGGTCCAATCAGGGACAGAAGATACTGAAGCCGATGCACGTTCCCAGAAATTCGATGTGGCCATGTGAGTCCGCAGACCTCAGAGCTTCAATACGCCAGGAATAAAGTGCGGCCAACTTCCCCAAAAAGCGAATGCTTTAAGTTACAAACCCGTGCGGGTGGAGCGTTGACCTTTTTCATTTGGGATACTTTCCCCTCGGTCCCGGGTTGCCTGAGGTTGGCAATCTGCCCCGCTACCCTCGGTGAACCATGCCGGGAAACTTGCCGCGTCCTGGGCCGAGGCGTCTATGAAAAGTCCCTTTGACTGCGCCAAACCCTAAACAGACGAGCCGGGTTGAATCAGTGCGAGCGCATATTCGCAATTTCAACAGCGGCCTGAGACTGCACTAAAGTTTACGGCCGTACTGCATTGAAGAACATCAACAAAAACAAACCGGAAATCCTTGAATCGCGCTGTGAAATCAATGACAACAAACAGATTATAGCAAAAACCGCGCATTCGAGTGGCCCAGGAGTTGGTCCATCACCCGTGATAATACCCCTGCGCGCGCTCGCGAAAGTGTACAGAAAAGCACAGCATAGCTCCGTTTCAGGACACCTGAGCAAGAACATTCGTTCAATTTCAAGATTGCCAACCAATCAATAGGCTGGGAGCACCGGGGGTTGGTGCTGCGGGACCTAGGCGCTTGGCAACACGTAGGCGTCCAACGTCAGGAACTGCCGGATAAATGGATCCTGGGAGGCGAGAAAGCCCGGCAGCGGCCCGAAGTACTGAGCCCGCCCTTCGTGCAAGAAAAGCACCAGGTCGGCCAGGCGCTCGGCAAAGCGCATGTCGTGTGTCACCACGATGCTGGTGAACCCGAGTTGGCGCTTGAGCCGCTGAATGAGGTCGCCAAGACGGCGTGCAATGATCGGATCGACCATTGTGGTGGGTTCGTCGTAGAGCACGACTTCCGGCTGCGAGGCCAGGGCCCGCGCAATTGCTACGGCCCGCTTGCGCCCGGTGGAGAGGCCCGATGGCAGGTTGTCTGCAACGTCTTCGGCGCCCACCATCTGGATCAGCCGATCCACAATCTGCACGACTTGCTCTTCAGCCAGGCCGCCCCGCTCTCGCAGGGGGAACGCGACGTTCTCGCGCACGTTCATTGAATCGAAGAGCGCGCCATTCTGGAAGACCATGGTGACCCTCTTGAGAAGGGTCTGCATTTCCTTCTCGTTGAGGCCGGTAATCTCCTGGCCCTCAACGTGGATCGAGCCGAAATCGGGCTTCAGGAAGCCCATCAGCATGCGTAGCGATACTGACTTGCCAACGCCGCTGCGGCCCAGGATGCAGAGGGTCTGGCCGCGGTTGACGTAGAAGCTCACATCCTCAAGCACCATGCGGCCATTGAACCCGATCGAAACATGCCTGAAGCTGATGATCGGCTCCGTGTCCCCGCCGTCAGCTGCCTCGGCAGGGGGAAGATCCCCAGCGGGCGGAAGTTCCTCATCCGGTGGGAGGACCCCGGAGTCGGAGGTAACCTGTTCGGGATTGATCGGTAAATCACCCATTGCAGTAGAACCAGATTACGCGATTCGGCCCGGACGCCCTTTGACCGCTCAGGATTCCAATGCCTCCCCGATCGACTCCGCGCGCGCCAGGTCGGCCGGGGAGTTGACATTGAGGAACCACCACGCTGGAGCCAAGCCACTCGGATGGGTGGCCTGGCCGCACTGCGCCAACACTTCAACTGGCACTACGGAGACGGGCTGGCCGAGGGCCACGGTTGCCGCCTGAAAGGCCTCGTAGCAGCCGCGCTGGCCGGAATGGAGGGCGCGCTCGAGTGACGGCAGCACGGCCCGGTTCAAAACGGCAGGAAAGCTCTGCGCGAAACCGTTGACGGAGGGGAGCGTTACGGCCCGGCCAGTGATCCGCGCATGGCCGAGCAGGTAGGCAATCAGGGAAACAGGCAGCAGCGGCAGATCCACCGGAACGAAGACAGCCCGCTCGGCGCAGGTTGCGGCTAGCGCCGCACAGATGCCCTCCAGGGGCCCCTGATCCGGCTCAGCGTCTTCGACGACCGATGCGAAGCCGCTCAGGTCCGACCGCGCTCCGGCGATTGCAGGCTGAACACCAGCTTGCCTCAGCGTTTCAACCGCGATTTCAATCAGCGGCCGCCCACAAAACAGAGCCAGCGCCTTGTCCCGGCCCATCCGGCTGGACTGGCCGCCCGCAAGGACAAAACCCGCCTCGGTCGCCCCGTTTGCCGCGGACTTCACCCGCCGACTTCCTCCAGGAACCGGATCAGCGATTCAATCCCCAACTCGAAGTTTTTCAGTTTGAACTTCTCGTTGGGCGCATGCAGATTGTCGTCGGGCAGCCCAAACCCCATCATCACGCTGGGTATGCCGAGGTGCCGGTCGAAGTCGCCTACGATGGGAATCGACCCGCCGGAGCGGATGAAGACCGTGTCCTTGCCCCAGACTTCCTTAAGGGCCCGCGTTGCGGCTCGGATGTAGGGGTTGTCGACCGGAATCAGGCACGCCTCGCCGGAGTGGATCAGACGCACCTCCGCATCGACACCCGCGGGCGCAATCTTCTCCACGTAGCTCTTGTAGAGTTCAAAGGAACGTGCAGGCGTCATGCCCGGCACCAGCCGCATTGAGACCTTTGCCACGGCCTTTGCCGGAATCACCGTCTTGGCCCCGGCACCGATAAACCCACCCGGAATCCCATGCACCTCGAGCGTTGGCCGAGCCCATGTCCGCTCCAGCACGCTGTAGCCCGCCTCGCCCACCAGCTGCTTCGACCCAACTTCGGTGATCCGGTACTGCTCCTCATCGAAGGGAAGACTCCGCCACGCCGCCAGCTCTTCGTCGCTCGGCGGAATCACGTCGTCGTAGAAGCCCGGAATCAGGATGTGACCGTTCTCATCCTTGAGCCTGGCCAGAATCTGCGCCAGAGCAAAGAACGGGTTTGGCGCAGCGCCGCCATACATGCCGGAGTGGAGATCGGTCTTTGCGCCGCGCACCTCGAGCTCGGTATAGATCATGCCCCGCAGGCCAACACACAATGTGGGCAGCCCATCCGCGAAAAGCTCCGTGTCGGAGACGAGCGCAAAGTCAGCCTTCAGGTCGGCAGGCTTTGAGGCGACGTAGTTAGAAATTCCCTCCCCGCCGACCTCTTCTTCGCCTTCAAACAGGACGCGTACATTCAGCGGCAGCTTGCCGCTGGCGGCCAGCAACGACTCAAGCGCCTTCACTTGCGCAATCACCTGCCCCTTGTCGTCGACAGCTCCGCGCGCGTAGAGGTTGCCATTGCGCTCTTCCGGCTCAAACGGCGGCGAGATCCATTCGTCCAGCGGGTCGGGCGGCTGCACATCGTAGTGCCCGTAAACCAGCACCGTCGGCTTGTCCGCTGCATGCAGCCAGTCCGCGTACACCAGCGGATGCCCGCCCCCCCGCTTTTTTCCAGTCTGCCCCTCGCCGGTCTCAATCAGCCGCACATTCTCCATGCCAATCTTCGCCAGGTCGGCAGCCAGTACCTCGGCGGCAAAGTGGCAGTCGCCCTTGTGCTCAGGCAGCGTCGAGACCGAGGGGATCCGCAACAGAGCCTTGAGCTCATGCAGAAAGCGAGGATGGTTCTGGCGGGCGTAATCGACTGCAGACGAAGGCATTGAATTGCTCCCTTAAAATGTTTCTTGAAGTCAAATACAAAGTATAGGCCCTCCCATGCAACCAAGTCCCTCAATGAAGGCGAGGTATTCTGTTGCTCCCAACGCGAGCGAAGTACAAGCAAGCCGATTTACCGATCCGCCCTTTTCTATTCCTTCTTGTCCTGGCCCACTTCACAATAGCCGCCCTGTCTCAAGCCCCCGATGCCAACCCCTACTTCGCCCGCAAGAACACATTCTCTTTTTTGGGGGCCTACTCCAACGATTCCAGCCACATTTGGTTGGGAGTCGCCGAAAGCCGCAAGCTCGTCGACATCGGCGCGGGCTACAGCCGCCGCCTCTTCGTCAACCGCATCGTCAATTGGCAATACAGTTTCGAAATCCTGCCAGTTGCACTCAACAGCGATCCTGTGCTTACCACCAACACGACAGAGACCATTGTCTACAACAATGGGAATACTACTCAGACGATCACGCAGGTGACCCAAGCTCCTACAGGTAAATCCTGCGACGCCCCTGACGATATGACAGCAACATTTGTGTATCCAACTCAAACAGACACGGTCGTCTGGAAAAATACCTGCTCTCGCCGGTGGGTCATGGGCGAAGCAATTTCTCCCGTCGGATTTCAATGGAATTTCATGCCGCGGAAGAAACTCCAGGCGATCGTCGTTGGCCACGGCGGTTGCATGCACTCCGCTCAACCCATCCCAACCTCAGATGCAGGTTCGTTTAACTTCACATTCGATATCGGCGCCGGTTTTGAAATGTACCGGTCAAAGAACCGGTCCATTCGCGCCGAGTACCGCTACCATCACATCTCAAATGGCGGCACCGCTAAGGAAAATCCCGGCATCGACAACGGAGTATTTCAAGTCACCTATTCGGTCGGTCGCTAGTACCGCGGCACCTTGGGATCAACTTCCGCGGACCACGCGTCGATCCCTCCCCGCAGCGACTGCGCGTTTTCAAATCCCTGGTTGCGCAGCCACACCGTCACATTCAACGACCGCGCGCCGTGATGGCAAAGCACCACCAGCCGCTCATCGGGGTCGAGCTCCTGGTGGGCCCGCGCAGGCACGTCGCCCATGGGAATCAAAACGCTTCCCTCGATCTTGGCAGTGGCAAACTCCCACGGCTCGCGCACATCAATCAGGCGCGCCTTGCCGTCCTTGAGCAACGCGGCAGCATCGGCAGATGAAATCTCAAAGTCCAGCATGGCTCCAGTCTACGGCCCTTCACGGCCTTCCGTCTCACTCCCCGCCCTCACCTCAAGCCCCCGGCACGATACCCTAGAGAGGAATGCCCCCCATCCTCAACGCACAATCCGTCACCAAACAGTTCGGCGCTCTGCCGCTCTTCAAAGACATCTCCCTCACCGTCGAAGACAGCGACCGTATCGGCCTCATTGGCCCCAACGGCGCTGGAAAATCGACGCTCCTTGCGCTGCTCGCCGGCCAGGTTGAGCCCGACTCCGGCGAGCTTGCCGTCCGCAAGCGTGCCCGCGCCGCCTATGTGCCGCAGGATTCGCGCTTCGCCCCCGACCTCACGGTTCGCCAGGTCCTCGAGCAGGCTCTCGCTGCCGCTCACGTCAACGAATCCGAACGCGAAGGCCGTCTCCGCGAGCTGGCTGGCCGCGCCGGCTTTGCCGATCTCGACGCTGAAGCAGCCTCGCTCTCCGGTGGCTGGCGCAAGCGGCTCGCCATCGTCGAAGCCATGATCACGGAGCCCGACGTCATGCTCCTCGACGAGCCCACTAACCACCTCGATCTCGCCGGAATCGAGTGGCTCGAAGAACTGCTGGCCAACTCCTCTTTTGCAGCCGTCACCGTAAGCCACGACCGCTATTTTCTCGAGTCCACATCAACCCAGATCGTCGAACTGAACCGCATCTTCGCCGACGGTCTTTTTCGCGTGAAGGGGACCTTCAGCCGATTCCTTGAAGAGAAGCAGGCCTACCTCGAATCGCAGAGCCGCCAGCAGGAGAGCCTGCGCAACCGCGTGCGCACTGAGATCGAGTGGCTGCGCCGTGGCCCCAAGGCGCGCACCACCAAGAGCAAGGCCCGCATCGACACGGCCAACGCCATGATCGGCCAGCTTGCTTCGATGGACGCGCGCACCAGTGTCAACACCGCGGGCATCGACTTTGAGGCCAGCATGCGCAAAACCAAGCGCCTGGTGGAGTTTGACAATGTCACCTGTGCCATTCCCGGCGACGACGACGCTCCCGCCCCCCGCACACTCTTCTCCAACCTCAACTTCACCCTCAGGGCAGGCATGAAAGTCGGCCTCGTCGGCCCCAACGGCAGCGGCAAGACCACCCTGCTTCGCCTGCTCCTCGGCGAAATCGAGCCGGCCGAAGGCGCCATCAAGCGTGCCGAAGCGCTCCGCATGGTCTATTTCAGCCAGATGCGCGAGCTCGACGAAAGCCTCACGCTGCGCCGCGCGCTCGCTCCCGAGGGCGATGGCGTTAACTACCAGGGCCGCACCGTTCACGTGGCCAGCTGGGCGGCGCGGTTTCTGTTTACCGGCGAACAGCTCAACCAGCCGGTGCGCAATCTCTCCGGCGGTGAGCGCGCCCGCGTCCTCATCGCCAAACTCATGCTCGAGCCGGCCGACGTGCTGCTCCTCGACGAGCCCACCAACGACCTCGACATTCCCTCGCTTGAGATTCTCGAAGACAATCTCCTCGAGTTTCCCGGCGCCCTCGTGCTCGTCACCCACGACCGTTATCTGCTCAATCGCGTTTCATCGGTCGTGCTCGGCCTCGACGGCCGTGGCAGCATCGCCCAGTTTGCCGACTTTGCCCAATGGGAAGATTGGCTCGCCGAACAGGATTCGGCCCAAAGCTCGGTCCAAAATGCGACGCAGTCCGGCAAGACCCAGCGCCGCGCCGACGGATCGCTCTCCGCCAAACAATCGCAGTCTAGCCCCGCTAACTCCGCTAACCCCGCTAGCCCCGCCAAGAAGAAGCTCTCCTACCTGGAAGCTCGTGAGTTTGCCGCCATCGATCACCGCGTCGAAGAGTCCGACGCCCGCCTTCATGCCGCGCGCGAACGCGTGGAACACCCGACGATCGCGTCCGACGCCGCAGCCCTCCAGCTTGCTCTCGCCGAGCTCGACGCCGCGCAGCACGAGAGCGACGCGCTCTACGCCCGCTGGGCAGAGCTTACCGAGAAAGCCGGATGATGGCGTTGGGGAAGCGAAATCGAATGGTGCAGTAGAGATTCAAATTGGCCGAGCACGCGCTGGGAGACGATGCTTATTCCCCTTACACGGCGCGGGGCAGACGATAGATAGAACTTACGGTCCCCAATAGTCAAATTTATAAATCACGCCTGGACGGATGTCGAATTCAATATCTGAATCGCCCTCGCCACATCCTATTTTGTGACGGCCAGGGTTGATCTCTCCGGCCCGACCCATCGCGTAGGGCCAAACTTTGTTATCAACCTTGACTGGCAAACACTTGCTCCCGTCATCAGCAATTACAAGGTACGTCTTCCCGTCTTTCGATTTTGAAAATGAACCCCTCAGGTCCCCATCTGTGCAAGAGACGCTGAAGATCGCAAGCAACGCAGAAACTGGAATGGCCTTCCTAAACGAGCTCATAACCTGAAAGTCGCTCCGATTCCTCGGCCCGATAGTTGTGCCCCTCACGAAACAGCCCCCTACCGCTCGCCCCAGCTCAGCTTGCTTCTCAGCGCCTCAAAGAATCCGCTCTCCCGCAGCCGCACCAGCCGCACCGTGTGGCTCGACCGCCGGCAGTGCACCTCATCCCCGCGCAGCATCTGCACGGCCTGTTGCCCGTCTACGGTAAGCAGCGCCTGGTCGGGTACTCCCTCCACACGCACCATCAACTTCGCGTCTCCGCGCACCACGATGGGCCGCAGAGTGAGCAGGTGCGGACAGATCGGCGTCACCACCAGCGCATCCACGTCCGGCGTAAGAATCGGCCCGTTCGCGGCCAGCGTGTAGGCAGTCGAACCGGTCGGCGTCGACACAATTACTCCATCGGCCCGGAACCGCGCCACCTTCCGCCCATCCAGCTCCACTGTGAAATCGCCCATGCGCGCGATATCGCCCTTGGAGACAACAATCTCGTTCAGCGCCTCGTGGCTTGCCAGCAGCTTTCCCTCGCGCCACAGCTCAGCGTGCAACATTGCCCGCTCGTCGATCTGGTGGCAGTCCTCGCACCAGCCCTCGAGCGTGGAATAGAGATCGGCGAGCCGCACCTCCGTGAGAAACCCGAGTGAGCCGAGGTTCACGCTGAGAATCGGCGTCCCCGTCGAGGCGAAAGTTCGGGCCACGGAGAGCAGCGTTCCATCCCCACCCAGAACGATCACCAGCTCCGGCTCGAGGCCCGGCAGCCTGGTTCGGTCGCAGGCCGGCGCCGCGCCCGTGTACTTGCCCGCCTCCTCGTCAAGGACAGGCTCGTAGCCGTGATTGCGCAACCAGCCAATCAGCTCCGGCAACAACCGTGTGAGTCCTTCTCTGTTCGGCTTGCAGACAATCGCGACGCGCTTCATGCGGTCCCAGTGTAACGGATGCGCCCCGTGTCGCCTCCGCAAATCCCCGGCAAAGGAGGAAACAAACCTGGTGTCAGGATGCCTGGCAAGTTGTATATTGGCTCGAATCTCATAATCGAACATTCATCGTCGGCTGTGCTGGAAATCGGGCGCCGGGCTCGGTGTGCCGGCCTTGCAGAAGCGAGAAGCAACGAATGGAGGAAAAGACATGGAATGGTATCTGATGGTCTGGAGGAAGTACGCCGAGTTCGATGGCCGCGCTCGCCGCCAGGAGTATTGGATGTTTCAGTTGTTCAACATCCTGGCCGTTTTGGCCTTAGCCGCCTTGGGGGCCATTGCAATTGCAATATCCCAAAAATTCGGCATCATCCTGTTCTTTCCATTCACCCTCTACTGGCTGGCCGTAATTATTCCCGGTATAGCCGTTTCCGTGCGCCGTTTCCACGACACCGGTAGGAGCGGCTGGATGCTCCTCCTGTTTGTTGGCCTGGGACTCATTCCCATTGTCGGATTCGTCGCCGCCATCGTCCAAATCGTCTTCCTCTGTCAGGACAGCGCTCCAGGCACCAATCAATATGGACCCAGCCCCAAGTATCCCGATCAGTTCACAACCGCCCTCGCCGGAAACGCCCCCTACGCTTCGGCCGGATTGTATGCACAGCCGCCATCCGCTCCGGTTGCTGTTGCGCCGCCGCAGTTCACCCATTGCAAAGCTTGTGGAGCCATGCTGAATCCAGGCTCGCAGTTTTGCAGCAGTTGTGGAACGCACATCTGAGGCTCAGGGCCGCCGCGCATACAGCAGAAACTCTTTGTTCCCTTCCATGCCCGTGATGGGCGATGGGATGGTCTCCACCACCTTCCAGCCAAGCGAGCCAACGCATGCGGCCACCTTGTCGATCGCCAACTTGTGCGCCTCAGGATGGCGCACAATCCCTCCTTTGCCCACGTGCTCACGCCCAGCCTCAAACTGCGGCTTGACCAACACCACACCTTCCGTCAGGCCAGGCGCAGCAGCAATCACCGGCGGCAAAACCAGCGTTGCCGAGATGAAAGACACGTCCATCACCAGGAGCGTAAGCTCTTCCCCGCCCCCCGCCGCCAGGGCGCCGGGCTCCAACAGCCGCGCATTGGTCCGCTCCATCAGGCGCACGCGCGGGTCGTTGCGCAGCGCCATTGCAATCTGGCCGAAGCCCGTATCGACGGCGGTCACGTGGGCCGCACCGTGCTGCAGCAGGCAGTCGGTGAATCCACCCGTAGAGGCGCCCACATCAAGGCACCACCGGCCCGCCACATCGATCTGCCAATGCGTCAGCGCTCCAGCAAGCTTCAGCCCGCCCCGGCTCACATACGGCTGGTCCTCGCCCAACAGCCGAATCGGCGCGTCCGAGGCCACAGTTGCCCCGGGCTTGTCCACCTTCTGCTCAGCCACCAGCACACGGCCGGCAAGGATCAGGGCGCGCGCCCGCTCGCGGCTCGGCACAAGGCCTCGCTCCACGAGCAGTAGATCGATCCGTGTTTTCGCTGTTCCTATCATGCACTGGGCGGATGCACCTTGGCCTTCGGAATGCCGTGCTGATGGCAATCCGTGCACTTGACCCAGTGAATATTATGCGGGCTGGCAGCGCTCTTAAACGTGGTATCCATCTTTTCCACGTCAATGCCGCAGTGCGACATCTGCGGATGGCAATTTTTACAAGAAGCCCGCGCATTCTGGTTGTGGCCAATGTGGCATGCGAGGCAGCTGATGCCCTCATGCACGCCCATCGGCGTGCGATCGTCTCCGGAGTCGGCCTGTCTGCCCCAGCCCTTCGCCGCCGCATCGGTTCCCGTCTCGGGCGAGCGCGGCGCGTGACATTGATAGCAGACGCCCTGTCGGGGGTCGGGGCTTACATTCACCGGCCGCGCCCCATCGAACAGCACCGGCAGCGGCAATGCCGCGGCAGCAATGTGCATGCGCTCGCGCCGGTCGTAGAAAGCCAGCGATTCGTCTTTGCCCGGCCCTGCGACGGAGATGCGCGACGATGGCTTCGTCACCACGTCCCCCTCGCGATGAACCTGGTGGCATGCCATACACGGAATCGCTGGCTTGTCTGCCAGCTTCGGGTGCACCAGGTGCCACGGCCCCTTCGCGTCCTGTGGCTGCACCATATCGCGAATGCCGCCCGCGAAGTACATCCCGTGACAGCGCAGGCAGTCGTCCATGAGCCGCTGCTTCCGGTTCTGCAACGCATCCAGGAAAATTTCGCCATAGTTCGCGCTATGCGGGCCAGCATGCCAGTCTGCATATTCCTTGCGATGGCAGCCTTGACAGTCGGAGGTCAGCTCAACTGCGTCTGCATTACGCAGCCGGATCGCCTCGGGCATTGGCCCGAAGAGATGAACGCGAATGTGCCGCAGCTTCGTCTTAAGGCTGGCGCGGTGGCATTGCATGCAGGTGAGCGTGCGGTGTTGCGAGCCATGAACCGACGCCACCACGGCCGCCATCTCGTGACAGCTCGCGCAGCCCTGTCCGCGCTCCGAGGAGTAATAGGCTGACGCCCCAAACACCGCGGCCACAGCCAGAACAGCGACCACAACACAAGCCGCCATCGCGAACCGTATCCAGCGCATCATGACCGGTAGCCCGTACCCTTCCAGCCCTTCACCAGTGCATCCGACGCGTAGTAGGCAATGGCCATGATGGTCAGCGCGGGATTGAAGCCGCCGTTGGTCACGTGCACACTCGAGTCGATGACGAACACATTGTCGACATCGTGAATGCGGCAGGTCCGGTCGACAACGGAGCTCCGCGGATCGTTGCCCATGCGGCAGGTTCCGGCCTGGTGCTGCCCGGCGGAGACCACCTCCGGCCGGCCGCCTGTAAGTTCGGTTGCGATCGCACCAGCTTCCTTCAGCCAGGCCTCGGCACGCCGCGCCTGCATTGCTCCAATCTCATACGTGTGCGGATGGACGTTGCCCGAGATGCGCACAACGGGGATTCCGTACCGGTCGCGTACATCCGGGTCCAGAGTGACTCGCGCATCGGCAGAGGGAATCTGCTGCGTTGGCCCCATCACCGCGATATTCCGCTTGTAATAGCGGCGCATCGCCTGCTTGTGGCCCAGGCCCCAGCGCGGAGTTCCGGGTGGCATCCGGTCGACCATCTGGATTGGCAGCCGGATAAACTCGTTGGCCAGCATCCCGCCGCCGGCAAGCCCAGGAGTTCCGTGGTTGTAGTCCATCACGGCGATGCTTGCGCCCGGCCCCAGGTCGTCGTAGGCTTCGTCTTCGAAGAAGCCCATGGCGCCGGAATAGTAGTGGCCCTGTAGGCTGCGGCCTACCTGGTCGTAGCGATTGCCGATGCCATTCGGATACATACTGCTCCGCGAATTGAGCAGCAGCCGAGCGGACTCGGTAGCGCAGCCGGAGACGACGACAAGGTCGGAAAGCTGCTCCTGCAGGCGGCCTCGTTCGTCGAAGTAGCTCACGCCGCGGGCCCGGCCGCGCTCATCGGTCAAAATCTCCTTCACCTGGCACTCGGTCCGCAGCTCGCAGTTCCCCGTGTTCAGCGCTACGGGGATCACGGTGTTCTGCGATCCGTTCTTCGCATCGACCTCGCACGCAAATCCCACGCACCAGCGGCAGCGCATGCACGGGCCACGGCCGTTGTAGGGAACGCTGTTGCGCGCCATGGGGATGTGCAGTGGATGAAGCCCCAGCCGCTTGGCTGCCGGCTCCAGAATCCCGAACTCGCGATTAGGCGGCAAGGGCGGCATTGGCAGAGGCCGTTTGCGCGGGGCGTGAAACGGCGTACCGGAGTAGTCGCCGGAGACGCCAATCTCATACTCGGCCTTGTCGTAGAACGCCTCGAGATCGTCGTAAGCGATGGGCCAGTCCTCGAGCGAACTTCCCGCCGGCGCGCCGTAGGTCGAGCGCATCTTGAAGTCCTGCGGCATGAAGCGCCATGCCTGCGCGCCCCAGCTCAGCGTTCCGCCGCCAACGCACGCCGCATCGTTCGAGTAGGCGCCGTCGCTCGCGAGCACCGTGTGCGCCACGCCCTTCGCATCCACCCACACCCGCGGGTTGCCTTCGTCCTCCGGGCCGAACGCATTGCCCAGCTGGCTGTTGCGCTGGTTCCGCAGATCGTCTTTGCGGCAGTCGGCGGCGGTGTACCATTTGCCGCGCTCCAGCAGCACCACGCTCAGCCCCGACACCGCGAGTTCCTTGGCGACAATGCCCCCGGCCGCGCCGGCTCCAACGACGACCGCATTCACGCGTTTCATCGCTGCGGCTCCTTCATCAGGTCGTATTGCGCACGGCCCAGCACCGGCGGGTCATCGAGGCCCAGCATCCTCCAGCTCGTCTCATCGCGATTGCCGCCGTGGCGCGGCGAGCCGTAGTAGCCCTCCAGCGTATGGTTGCGTACGAGCTCAAAAAACGCATGGTGGTCGCGCTCCTGGTCCGTCACCACAGCAAGCTGATCGGCAGCGGCAAGCTCGGCAAGTGGGTTGCCAAATCGCTTGCAGCTCTGCGCTTCCGCCTGCTCCAGTCCATCTCGGTACGCATCCTGATGCAGCCGGTAGTGCCTTACAAGCTGGCGATCGATGTAATTCAGCACCCCAGCCTCTGAGGCTGATGGAAAATCATCCTTCGGAATGATCTGGTCGCAGATGGCCTTGAGCGTGCGCGCCTGAGCGTCGGTCAGGAACTCCCACCCTGCAATCGCTTTCGGGCCGCAGCCGGCAGCCAGCGCCGCGCTGCCCAACGTACTCACGGCTACAAACTGCCGCCGCGTCACGCCGTGTGATTTGCTCCCCTCATCCATTGCCTATTCCCCTGCCCGCATGCGACACAACACACTTCGGCCCGCCATCCGCGTTGGCCACAGCAATACTATCCGGTCCATCGTTCGCGTGCGACATCCTTGGAGTCTGTAGCGGCGGTCACAGAGATGTGTCCAGGGCGGGGCCGACTCAGGCGGCCAGCCCGCAAGACAAAGCGGGCCCCACCCTTTTAGGGAGTGGCTCGCTTGGATTGGGAACGGTCCGCTTGAGAATTGGCCCCTGAGATTCGCTTTGAGGGCTAATGCGTCGCCGGTGGCGGCAGCGTCTGGCAGGCAGAGAGAGTCTGGAAATTCGCCGCTCCAGGCAAATAGCAGGGCTGCCCGAAGCCCGGAACCCGGCTGGTGATAAACGCGTTGCCCTGGGAGCCGTTCTGCGTAGTTACACGCACGTCCACGATGTTGCCCTCGACCAGGACAGTGGTATCCACCAGGTCAAGGTCCGTGCGGATGATGGTCAGAAACGGGCTGTCGGGAGATGCGGCATAGACCTTGCCGTAGAGCGAATTCTGCGTAGAGACCACGGTCCGCGGATGGCCGTTCACGGGAAGCGTCTTCTCAAAGGTGTGACTGGTCAGGTTGACGATGCTGACCGTACCGTCGGTCTGGTTGGCCGTGTAGGCGCGGCTTCCGTCCGCCAGGGCGGTCACGCTCGCCGGGTTATTGCCCACCGGGATCGTGAAGGTCGTGCCGAAGGTCGCGCTGTCGTTGCCAAACTCATCGAGGCTGACATCTATTACGCTTACCGTGCTGCCATCGTAGTTGGCGACGACAAGCTGGCTGGTGGCCGTGTTGTACTCCGCAAACACCGGGCCGGCAGTCGCGGTCATTCCCGCGGTCCCGTTGGGAGGGCCGCCGCACGGAGGAAGCATTGAGTGAGTAGCAGCGCACTGCGCGTTTATCGAGTTTACAGCGTTCAGTGAAAGTGGCAACACCGGATGGCAGGTGACGGTCGCGCCTGTCTGGCCCGTAAACGGGCTGCAGGCATTGGGTGCATTGGTCTGGCCGTTAATCACTGTGATGGTGTCGTCGCCACGGTTGAGCACGAACACGCGCCTGGTATCCGGGCTTTCGAGCGCATAGACCGGGCACTTACCCGCCGGGATTTGCGCTGAGACGGTGCTCGTGGCCACCTCGATCGAGTCCACCTCGCCCAGCGAGGCCGTCCGCGGCGATTGGTTGCAAGTGACCGCGCTTGCCACGTTCCCACCCTGGCTGTTTCCCTGGCTGATGACATAATCGCGCTCTGCTACCTGCGCCGCGCCGGTCATCATTACTGGAGTGGGAGCCACCGGGATAGAGAGCTTGTACGCCTGGGGAAACCCGTAGAAGACGTCGACCGAGTTGTTGCTCAGGTCAGTCAGGTACAACCCTGCGGAAGGCGAGAAGAAGTTCACCGGCTGGAAGGTTGCAGTCAGCGTCGAGTAGGTGACGTTCTTGGCCTGCAGCGAACTGCTGATGGGGGCGTTGCTCAGCGTTCCGTCGGAGTTCACCGTGTACCCATTGGCGCCGTACCAGTCGAGGGTAAAGGTCGACGGGCCCGGGCCGATGGAAGCCTCGGCCAGAACTGTGTCACCGGAGTAGTCAATAACGGTGGCGATGCCGGGCGAGCTGACTGCCGGCGCAGAGACGACAACGGCAAACGACTGGGGCTGTGCCGCCGGACCCGTGGTGGCTACAGGCGTAATTACCGGCCGGTAATTGTTGCCACAGCCTGAAACCAAGGCAGCGACCGCGCAGACCGCACCCAAACTGACCAATCGCGCGCGCGCCCGGCCTGAGATCATCGAAAAAACCCTCATTCAGAACGTCCCTGCTTCCAAAGTGATTGTAAATCAGTTGGACGGGCCAGATGGGCAGAACGGTATCGACCGATGCGCGCGCGTAACCGGGCGTACTCCGCCTCTCTTCCGCTCTCAAATGCAGGCCGTTGCCTCTAGCCCGGGCTTAAGCAGAATAAAGGGCTGTGTGCCCCATCCATTTCGCGCACTTTGCGAAATGGGTGGGATCCAACGTCACTTCTCCTGGGCCGGATCATCACCGGCCCACAATTTCCAGAATCGCCGCATCGGAGCCGCTCCACGCAGGGCTTCCCGACTGGGTCAGCCGGCCGCCTGCTTCGCTCCACTTGAGCTCCGTAACGGAGCCGGCGCCCTGCTCGTAGGCGTAGGTCTTGCCATCATCGCTAAAGAGCGTGAAGCTCGCATCTGCGCCCGGATACACCTTCACCTTCTCGATCGCCTGAGCCTGGTGCGTACTCTCGACCGTCGCTCCCAGCGGCACAATCGAGCCCGCGCGCACAAACAGAGGAATCCTGTCGATGGGCGCTTCGACAATGATCGTCTGCCCGCCCTTCACCCGCTCATTTGTCCAGTAGTTGTACCAGTCGACGCCGGCCGGCAGATATACCTCGCGCCGCGTCGCGCCTTGTTCTGTAACCGGCGCCACCAGGAATGCCGGGCCAAACATGTACTCGTCGCGAAGGTCGACAACCTTCGGGTCGTTGGGAAAGTCGAGCGGCAGCGCGCGCATAAACGGCGCACCCGTCACCCATGTGTGATAGCCGAGCGAATAGATATACGGCATCAGCGTGTAGCGCAGCCGCAGGTACTTCTCCAGAATTGGCTCCGCCTGGCTGCCGTAGGACCACACCTCGTTCGTTACGCGGCTGCCGTGCGCGCGGAAGATGGGTAGAAACGTCGCATACTCAAACCAGCGCGTGTAGAGCTCGGGATAATCGTCGTAACCGCCCACATTGGCGCGCGCGTCGCTCGGGTCGAGCAGCGGCGGGTGCGCCGGGTGGTGCTCGGCGGGCAGATACTGCCAGCCTCCCGTATCGTTCGACCAGTACGTGATCCCCGAGGCTGCAAAGTCCAGCCCCGTCGGAATCTGCCTTCGCAGCGTGTCCCACGTGGGATAAATGTCGGACGACCAGAAGATTGTCCCGTTCCGTTGCGCGCCCAGGTAGGCGTCGCGCGAGAGGATCAGCGCGCGCTGTCCGGGTTTATCCGCGCGGAAGCCGTCGTAAAGCGCCTTGGTATGGAGGAGCGGATATACGTTGAAGTACTGCGTGCCCGGCCCAATGTGAAAATACGAGCCGTTCGGCGGCAGGTCGGGCTCGGTCTCATCGGCCCACAGCGAGTCAAAGCCTTTGCTCAGGATGTTGTCGCGGATGGTCTTCCAGTACCATGCAGCCGCCTCCGGGTTGGTCGTGTCGATGTCCGATCCGGCGCGATCGTACGGCTGTCCGTCGATCGGCGTGCCGTCAGCCTGATGAATCAGCCAGCCCTTCGCGCGCAGCTCCGCGTAGAAGCGATCCTCCGGCACAAATCGCGGCCACACACTGATCATCGTCTCAAAGCCCATCTGGTGCAGCTTCGCGTTCATCGCCGCTGGATCGGGCCAGTACTTTGGGTCCAAATCCATCTGGCCCATCTTGGTGAAGTAGAACCAGTCCACCACCATCACGTCCGCGGGCAAATGCCGGTCGCGATAGCCCTGGGCCACGTCGAGTACCTCCTGCTGGCTCGCGTAGCGCTGCTTGCATTGGATGTAGCCGTAGGCCGCCTTGGGCAGCATGTGCGTCGGGCCGGTCAGCAGCTTGTAGCCCGCGAAGATCTCGTCGGCTGTCTTGCCGGCGATCACAAAAAACGAAACCCGGTCGCCCGCCTGCGAAGTCCAAATTGTCTGCTCGTTGAAGCCGGGCTCAAAGGTGGTCTTCGACGGATTGTCCCAGACCAGCCCATAACCCTTGTTGGTAACCACAAACGGCACGCATACGCTGGGAGCGGCCGGAGCCGTGTAGTCGTGCCAGCAACGCACCGGGTGGCCCCGATGGTCGAGGAACCCCTCGTGATTGTCTCCCAGCCCGTAGTAGTGCTCGTCATCCGGAGAAACAAACGTCGCTCCCACGATATACAGCTCCGGATCCGTCGGCCGCCGATCATGGGCCACGTCTGCCGTCCCGTCCTTGAAGTTCGGAACCGACTGCGACCAGCCGGTCATTTCGAGCAATGTCGTCCCTTCAGGCGTCTTCAGCGTGATGTGCGCGCCCGGGGTTGAGCCGTTGAAATACTTCGCAATGTCGATCTCGGTCTTGAGCGGCGGATGCTCCGGCGGCAGGTCCTTGTCGACCGTAACCACCACGCGCCCAGAACTGTAGACATTGGCCTTCGCTGTCTCGCTCGAGGTCCATCCTGACTGCGCAGGCTCGGCGATGAACCCGTATCCCGGCGGCGCCAGCGCAGGGCCGCGCTGTAGGCTCAACGTCACACGCACAATGTTGTCGGCGTAGGGTTCCAGCACAATCGTCTCGCCTTTGCGATCCAATTCGAGACGCTGGCCCTGAGCCTGCGCAAAGGCCACGCCAGCCAAACTCACCAATCCCAGAACAACCCCAGGGCCAATCGCCGCAACCGCAGAAAACCTTTTCATCCGTAACCTCACACACGTCAACCTTGACGGCCAAAGCCGTCGCGCAGATGAGTTTAAACGATTCCCCTCCCCGCATCCTCGACCATTCGATGGTTAATTAGGCATCGGAGAATTGAATCTTGAGGGCCCCATCCATTTCGGTCGCCGTGGCGAGCGAAATGTGTGGGAAAGAACGCGGCTTTCGAGTACCTATACCCAGTCCGGACCCGCCGCGCTACGATGAAGCGTGGCCCAACGCAGAATCACCTGGCAATCGAAAACTATTCTCCTCGTGATAGTCCCGTCTGCCGCGGTCTACACGCTCTTGCAGGCCCACTGGTGGGCCACGCAGATCCCGGCCGTCGCCATCTGGACCCTCGGCCTCAGCCTGCTGCTGGCCATCATCGTGCTCCGGCTCCGCGCAGCCACACCCGCGGCCGCTTTCACCGGCTTCGTCATCACCTCCAGCCTCATGTTCTCGACGGCAGTCTATCCATACCAGCCGTGGAGGACTGCTCTGCCGGTGGTAATGGCGGTCTTTGTGCTGGCATTTGTATCGACGCGCATCGGCCGAGGCCGCAAAGAGCGACTGGGCACGGCGGAGAGCCGCCGCGGGAGATCGGCAGCGCAGGTCGCCGCAAACTTGGGATTTGCGTCATTATTGGCGAGCACCTTCGTTCAGGAATGGCTGATCGATTCGCATTGGTTCAGTCCCGGAGGGATCGCACCTATTCCGGTTTATGGCCCGGTGCTGGCCGCTCTGGCCGAAGCGGCCGCCGATACTGTTTCTTCTGAGATCGGCCAGGCGCTTCGCGGGCATCCGCGAATGATTACAAATCTACGTCGCGCTGAGCCGGGCACGAATGGTGCGATCACCGTGGCTGGGACACTTGTCGGGGTTGTCGGAGCTGCGATTGTGGCGGCGGTGGGATCTTGGACGCTTGCCATGGACTCTTCTCAGCCGTTCTGGGTGAGTTCGACCGCTCAGGTGTTCTGGGTGAGCTTCGCTGGCGGAACGTTTGGGTTCCTCTTCGACAGCCTCCTCGGCGCAACGATCGAGCGCCGCGGCTGGCTCAACAACGACGCAGTGAATTTCCTCTCCACCGCCAGCGCGGCAGCTTTTGCGCTTGGCATCCTCGCAATCCTGCCACACGGAGGCGTCGGATAGCCTGCGCAGCTAACTTGCCAACTCCGCCAGTCCTTCAAACCTTCCGCAACCCAAGCTTCTTTCTTAGCCCTGCGGTGATGCGCTCCTGAATGGTTCCAAACGGCATGTCCGTGATGAGATAGGTCCATGTCGCGCCGCGCTGAGCCGGATCCAGCCCCGTTTCCTCCGCATGCGCCAGCCGCTTGGGAATCTCCTCAACCAGCGCGGCCTGCATAGCCTGGAACATCTCATCGATGTCCTTCAAGTATTCGTGCAGGGGATCGTGGTTCGCCCACGACGTCCATTGCGTGTCTTCTCTCAGCCCTGAGACCCCCGCCAGATGCTCCGCCCAGAGATCGTCAATCGTCGCCAGCGAAACAAGCCGTTCAAGCTCCGACGCGCACCGCTCCTCACCCGTGAGAATCGCCTGGCGCCGCTGCTGAACCGCCTGCCGCTGCCCTTCCACCACCCCTTCATACTTCGTGAGGAACTGCCGAATCTGCAGGTTCTGCCCTTCAATCTGCTGCTGGATCTTCGCCGGAGCATCCGACGATTTCAATTGATCCACGCCGTACTTCACCAGCAGATCGTCTTCGAGCGAAACAAAGAATTGCGAGCTGCCCGGATCGCCCTGCCTTCCCGCGCGTCCCCGCAATTGGTGGTCGATGCGGCGGCTCTCGTGCCGGTTCAAGCCAATCACATGCAGCCCACCCAGCTCCGCCACGCCTGCGCCCAGGCGAATATCCACGCCCCGCCCGGCCATGTTGGTCGAAATAGTCACCGCGCCGCGCTCACCTGCCAGCGCAATAATCGCCGCCTCCTCTTCTTCGTTGCGCGCGTTCAACACATGATGTGGCAGTGCGCCCATCGCCGCGCTCAGCCGCTCCGACTCCTGCACGCTTCCCGTGCCGATCAATACCGGCCGCCCGGTTTCATGAATGCACAGAATCTCGGCCAACGCCGTCTGTTCTTTCTCCTTCTTCGTCTGAAAGAGACAATCTGGCAGATCGACGCGAATCACCGGCCGGTTGGTCGCGATCACTTCAACGGGGAGCCCGTAGGTCGAGTACAGCTCCTGCGCCTGGGTCGCGGCAGTGCCCGTCATGCCGCAAACCTGCGGATAGAGAGCCACCAGATTCTGAACGGTGATCGATCCAAGAATCTTGCCCTCCGCCTTGGCCGCGACTCCTTCCTTGGCTTCCACGGCGTTGTGCAGTCCCGCCGGCCACCGCCTGTCCGGCACAACGCGCCCCTTGAACTCATCCACCGATTCAATCGCACCGTTCTTCACCAGGTAGTCGACATCCCGCCGCAAAAGCCCATGCGCATGCAGCGAGTCCTGCACCGCGGCAAAGAGCCGGAGATTCCCATCCGAGAAGAGATTCGCGCAGCCGAACGCCTTCTCAACCGAATGAATGCCCCTGTCCGTGAGTGAGGCGTTGCGCCCATACTGGTCGAGCACGTACTCCACACCCCGCCGGAAGTGGCGCGTCACCTTGTTCACTCGATAAGCAAGCCCCGCATCGCCTGCCTCGCCGCCCGCCAGCACCAGCGGAATCCGCGCTTCGTCGATCAGAATCGAGTCGGCCTCATCAATCACAGCCGCTGCAAACGGCCGATGTACTTGGTTCCCTGGATAAAACGCAATCTGGTCACGCAGGAAATCGAAGCCGATCTCATTGGCCGTAGCATAGGTGATGTCGCAGTTGTATGCCCGCTTGCGTTCTTCGCTGTTCATGCCCTGCTGAATGCAGCCTACCGAGAGATCAAAGAACTCGTAGATCGGGCCCATCCATCGCGCATCGCGCCGGGCCAGGTAGTCATTCACAGTCATCACGTGAACGCCGTTGCCCGCCTTCCCCAGCCACGCAATCGCCGGCACCGCTGCCAGCGTTTTTCCCTCCCCCGTCTGCATCTCGGCGATCCTTCCATCGGCGAGTGCAAGCGAGCCTTGAAGCTGCACATCAAACAGCTCCAGTCCCAGCAACCTTTGCGCAGCTACGGTCGCAGCGGAGACAGTCTCCACGAGGGTTGAGGCATCTCTCGCGGTAGTTCTCAATTGAGCGTCGGATTGTTGACGCAGTTCGATCTCTCGTTCCCGGATCGCGGCGATCACATCGCGACGATGCGCCGCCGAGCCGGCACGGACAAACAACTTTCGCAGGAAATCGCGCAAACGAAACTCTCCTATCCAGCTAGTGATCCCCGGTAACCATTTGAGCTTCGCTGCGTTTAGTGCAGGTGCATCCGCCAGAGTGTGTAACTCAGAATCTCGTGGGCGATGCGCTCGAACTGCTGCGAGCCGCCTTCCACCACGACCCGCGGCCTCGGCGAGGTGAGCACGTCAAGCCCATCCGCTGCGCAAACTTCATGAATCCGGAACAGGTGGGTTCCGTCGCTAACAATAACCAGCCTGCGCAGGCCGTTGGCCCGGGCAATTACGGCAATGCGCCGCGCCGACTCCTCGGTGTTCCGGCTCTCCGTCTCCGCGATGATCGCTTCTTCCCTCACGCCCATGCCCTTCAGATACTCCATGCCCACAGCGCCTTCCGTGTACTCATCGCCCCCGGCCCCGCCCAGTGTAATGATCAGCGGAGCTATGCCGCGATGATAGAGAGCGAGCGCGTGGTCGAGCCGCGCACGATAAACCGGCGAAGGCCGCCCATCGTACTCCGCGGCCCCGAAGACCCCAATCGCATCCGACGGCGCCGCCTGGTCCTGACCCGCATACGCTTCGATCTGCGCGTAGACCCACCAGCACCATCCGCAAGCGCCCAGCAACAGGAAAAGAATCAGCAGCAGCACGGCGCGAAGCACCCACCGCGAGCCGGCTCGCTTGTGGTGACGCCTGTGCAGCTTTGCCCGATTCTTGCTGCTCTTCGTCGGGGCGGTCCGCTTCATGCGTACCTTCTTGGGCTCGATTGCTTGTCGCGCCGTCCTATCGCTGCAAGACCATTACGATCTCGTGCGTCGGGATGGCGCCCTCGCGCAAAACCTCCCAGCGGCCCGGGCCGAGCGAGAGGTCGACGATGGTGGTTGGAAGCGATCGTGCTGTCGGCCCACCATCGACAATCAGCGGAATGCGGTCGCCGATCTGGTCGCGCACGCACGCGGCGTGCGTACACTCCGATGCACCCTGCAGGTTCGCCGAGGTTGCGGTAATGGGCAGCCCGAAGCGCTCAACCACTGCGCGCGGAATCGCCGCGTCCGGTACGCGCAATGCCACGTTCCCTGTGTTAGCAGTGGACCGCAGCGGCAGTTTGGTGCCGGCCCTCACAATCACCGTCAGGGGTCCCGGCCAGAACTTGTCGGCCAGCTTGTCGAGCAGCGGATCCGTGTCGCGCGCCAGCGTATACGCCTGCGCCAGCCCTGAGATCAGCAGAGAGAGCGGCTTGTGCTTCTGCCGGGTCTTGATCTGGTAGATGCGCTCAACCGCCTGCAGATTGACCGGATCGACGGCAAGGCCATAGAACGTGTCGGTCGGCAGCGCGATCACGTCACCTTTGCGCAGACAGGAGACAATATAGTCGATCCGGTCAGCCTGTGGTTCATCGGGATGGACGCGCAAAATCTCCGCGGACAAGAAGGTCTACCTCAGTTCCCGGGAACAATTAGGCCACAAAGACGGAAACTATCACAGCCCGCATCGCCGGGCAAGTTGACCGCGTTTTCCGGTGCCTTTGCAGTCAACAAACAGAATAGAATCGCCTTAGCGACGCTTGGGTTCGCTCACGATGCCTGTCCGCATTGTACATAGCAAGCAGAATGCGCGTTTGAAAGAACTGCGCCGCGTGCTGGCCCATCCGCCACGAGGCGGCACCGGCCAACCTGCGCAATTGGCAGGAATCGAAGGCACAAACCTGCTCCACGAAGCGCTCCGCGCGGGCCTGAAGATCGAAACCGTCTTCGTGGCGCAGGGGTTTGAGCAGCTGCTTGCCGAAATAGACCTGCCGGACGAGATCGACGTACTTCAACTTCCAAAGGAACTCCTCGACTCAGCGCTCACCACTGAATCGCCCCAGCCAGTGGCCGCGCTTGTGGAGCCGCCTGACTGGAACTGGGCGCACATGCTTGGTGGCAGTCAAAATGCGAATCCGCTGCTCCTCTTGTTGGCAGAGCTTCAAGACCCCGGAAATCTAGGCACGATTCTGCGCTCTGCTGAAGCATTTGGCGCAAGTGGCATCATCAGTCTGCCGGGAACGGTGAGCGCTTGGAATCCCAAAGCCGTGCGTGCCTCGGCAGGCAGCGTCTTCCGGCTTCCGGTATTGACGGCCAGCGAACGGACCTCTTTCGAACGGCTCCGGAAAGCGGGAGTCAAAATCTGGACCACCACCGTGCAGGGTGCGCAACCAGCCGATTTGGTCGATTTGGCAGGACCGGTGGCGATCATCATCGGAAACGAAGGCAACGGCGTGCCCGAGGAACTTGCCTCCCGCTGCGACGGCGCGATCACCATCCCCACACCGGGCCCCGTCGAAAGTCTCAACGCCGCCATCGCGGCCAGCGTGCTTCTCTATGAGGCCGCGCGCCAACGCTCCGCCCTCAGTGGCGGACCGATTGAACATCGGGGGAACGCCCGATGAGCCTCTTTGACGGCCAACCCGACGGCCCTGCGGCCTCCAAGGGCGTCCCGCTGGCCTCCCAGCCCCTCGCCGAGCGAATGCGTCCGCGCACGCTCGAGGAGTACAGCGGGCAACAGCACCTCCTTGGCCCCGGCAAGCCGTTGCGCGTTCAGATCGAACGCAACGACCCCAAATCCTCCGGGACAGGTTCCATGATCCTCTGGGGTCCGCCAGGCTCCGGCAAAACCACGCTGGCCAAAATCATCGCTGAAACCACGCAAGCAAACTTCGTCGAGTTCTCCGCAGTCATGAGCGGAATCAAAGAGATCAAGCAGGTGATGGTTGCCGCCGCGCAAGCCGCCGAAATGCACTCACGGACCATCCTCTTTGTCGACGAGATTCACCGCTTCAACAAGGCGCAGCAGGACGCGTTCCTGCCCTACGTCGAGCGCGGCACCATCCGCCTGATCGGCGCGACCACCGAGAACCCATCCTTCGAGATCATCTCCGCACTGCTCTCCCGCTGCCGCGTCTACGTTCTCCACCCGCTCAGCGAAGAACACATAGCGCTACTGCTCCATCGCGCACTTGAAGACACTGAGCGCGGCCTCGGCAGCCTCAACCTCACTGCCGACGACAATGCCCTCGCGCTCATCGCCAGCTACTCCAGCGGCGACTGCCGCGCCGCTTACAACACCCTCGAGGTTGCCGCGCAACTGGCCACCGCAGCCGCCGTCGCGCACATCGACGTCGCCATCGCCGCCGAGGCCGTGCAGCAGCGCGTGCTCATGTACGACAAGAATGGTGAGGAGCACTATAACCTGATCTCCGCGCTGCATAAGAGCGTGCGCAACTCCGACCCAGACGCAGCCCTCTACTGGCTGGCCCGCATGTTCGCGGCCGGCGAAGACCCCCTATATCTTGCCCGTCGCGTCGTCCGCATGGCCGTCGAAGACATCGGCCTCGCCGCGCCCGAAGCGCTCAACCTCTGCCTCTCCGCCAAGGAGGCCATCGATTTTCTCGGCTCGCCCGAAGGCGACCTCGCACTGGCCGAGGCTGTCGTCTATCTCTCCCTCGCGCCCAAGTCGAACTCGGTCTATACGGCTTACGGCGCAGTCCAGGCTGAGATCGAGCACACCCGCCAGGAACCTGTGCCCCTGCATCTCCGCAACGCGCCCACGCGCTTAATGAAAGAGCTTGAATACGGCAAGGGCTACGTATACGCCCACGACGAAGAGGGAAAAATCGCGGACATGGACTGCCTGCCCGACTCGCTGCGTGGCCGCAGCTACTACAAACCCACCGAGGAAGGCCGCGAGAGGCAGCTTGCCCGGCGCATGGAAGAAATCCGCCGCATTCGCGCCTCCAGGCATGGAAAATAACTGCGAATCTTCTTTTCCTGTTAGCGTTGCACTGGGCCTGCCTGGTTGGCGACTAAGAGTATGAAGATCGACGTCCAGTGAATGTCCCCCAATGAAAGGAATCGGGGAATGAAGAACGTCAGGAAAGTGGGCTGCATCGCGCTCATTGTCAGTACATTTCTGTTATCCACCGTCATAGCCGCTGCAACCTCATCCTCGGCGCAGGAAGACCAGTTGCGGGCAAAACTTGACGCCACCAAAGCACTGATGCTGAAGATGGCGCCTGATCCCGGGTATCAGGACTCGATTCGCAAGAGCGTTTTTGAATATGAAGACAGTCTCAGCACTCACTGCAAAAGTGTCACGCTTGAATTTGACTCGCGTGACGTGAGACTCCGAATCCTTTGGCCCGTCGACACCAATCAAAAGGGTGTACCCATCTCGGGAAGCTGGAAAGAAAACGTCCCGGGCACCGCATGCAATGAGCGCCGCATGTACAACGTGCAAGTGGATTTCACCAAAAAGGGGCCCAAATTCACTCCCACCTATCCGGGCACCGCCCAGGGCAATCCGGAGTTGCAGCGAGACACGCTGAAGAATATTGATTTGATTACTTCCGCCCTCGCCGGCGCGAAGAAGCAATGTCACGGCGACGTTTTGAATACTGCGCTTGTCGGCCCGGAATCACACCTCCAGGACAATGGTCTGATGTCTCCGTGGAACGAGTCCTGGGATGTGCGCGTCTGCGACAAGCTCTTCACCGTGCAGGTGAAATTCACACCCGACGGGAAGGGGACAGCGATCTCAGTCGATGCCAGCGGAATTCAGGCCCATTAAGAACACCCCCATGCAGCTGACCTTTCCCTGGCAGCAATCGGCCCCCTCCGGCTACGAGTGGATCCGCGAGATCTCTGCGCCGGAAGTGGGCCAGTGGGTTCTTGCCGGCCACCAGTTCTAGCGCGAAGCGACTTTGCCCGGCAGCTTGTCCAGCGCATCCGTCACGATCCCCGGCGTCAACACCTCGGGCAGAAGCTGCGCCCCACTTTGACCCGGCACGTAAAGCGCGTACGTCGGTACACCGCTCCTGCCCAGGCTCTCAAGCGCATGCGTGATTGCCTCGTCTTCGCGCGTCCAATCGGCCTTCATCAGCACCACGTTGTGCTCCTGAAATGCTTGCATCACCTCAGGCCTTGTGAGCGCCACGCGCTCATTCACCTGGCAGCTCAGACACCAGCTCGCCGTGAAGTCGACAAAGACAGGATGGCCTGAGGCAAGGGCTCTGACAAAGGAATCCTGAGACCAAGGCTGCCATTTCGTCCCGACCTCCTCAAGGTGCACGAGCTTCTGGCCGTCATATTTCGACTGATCGTCCGCCAGATCCCTCCCCACGAAAATGAAGTAGCCAATCACGGCAAGAACAATCAGTGATGCAACAATTGTTGCCCAGCGCCTCGCCGGCCAGCGCCCCAGGAACCACCCCGCAACTGCCAGCAGCAAGAAACCGCCAAGAAGCGCTGCCAGCGAGTTGGCGCCGTAGGCCTGTGTCAACACCCACGCCAGCCAGATGACCGTTCCGAAAATCGGCACCGCCACCGCCTGCTTCAGCACGTCCATCCACGCGCCCGGCTTCGGCAGCAGCCGCGCCCACGCCGGCTGCAGCGTAAGCGCCACGTATGGCGCAGCCAGCCCCAGCGCCAAAGCCGTGAACACCGCAAAACTCACCACCGCGCTCTGCGCCAGCGCATAGCCAATCGCCGCCCCCATCAGCGGTGCAGTGCACGGTGTCGCCACCACCACCGCCAGCACTCCGGTAAAGAAACTCCCCGCATATCCCTGCTTCGCCGCAAGTGACCCACCAGCGCTTGTCAGCGTCAGTCCAATCTCGAATTGCCCCGCCAGCGAAAGCCCCAGGAAAAACAGCAGCGCCGCCATCAGCGAGAGCACCACCGGCGACTGAAACTGGAATCCCCAGCCGATCTTCGACCCCGCAGCCTTCAGCGCGAGCAGCGTCCCCACCAGCACCCAGAACGACGCCAGAATTCCGGCTGTATAGACCAGCCCATGCAGCCGAAGGGTGCGGCGCTCCTCGTTGCCTGAGCGCACCAGCGCCAGCCCCTTCAAAAACAGCACCGGAAAAACACACGGCATCAGGTTCAGGAGCAGCCCGCCTACAAAAGCCAGCACCAGCGCCTCCAGCAGGCTAGTTTCTTTGTGCGCAGTGCTACCAGACGTTGAAGTTTTACTTGAAGCTGCACTCGGCGTTGTGGAAGTTGCCGTAGGTGCAGCACTCGTTGCAGGCACCGTAGGGGAAGGTGTCCCTGCAGTATTCGACGATGTCGCAGCTCCCTGCTGCGCTACGGCGGTCCCAGGCGTTGCAGCCGCACTCGGAAAAGGGCTTCCAGGCGTCGTTGCAATCGCACCCGCTGCCCCGGCCCCAGGCAGCGCAACGATCTCGTACGCTCGTCTACCGGAAAGCTCGACAACTCCCCTCAATTGAGCGGGATTTGCCGTAAGATTCCCGTCTTTCTTGAGATCAAGCGTGAAGCCCTGCGCGCTCGCAGTGAACTTCTGCGGCGCTGGATTGTCCACCACATCCTGATCGGCAGGAAAGAAAGAAGCCTCGTTCTCTCGCTTCCCTGTATCGACGGAAAGACGAAAGCCCTCCTTTGTGGGCTGAAATGCCACCTTCACTCTTGCTGGTGGAGGTTTGGGAACACGGCCAATAAAGCGCTCGAAGAGCGCCCAATCGGAAGCCAATGAAACAGGCTTGCCTGGGTGATCGAGCAGATTTCGGCTTATCTCCAGTTCTGCTTTGCCCGGAATGCAGCTAGAACTGCACACCAGCCAATCGACCTTTGCATGAAGCACCGCCTGGCCTGGTTTCGCCGTCTGCGCCACGTTCAACGCGAAAGGAAACAGCACCTCGTCCTCGTAGCCATAGTCCATCAGAGGACCAAGTGGGAGCCGTTTCGGTGCTGGATATTGCAGCGGCCCAGCGGTAACGCCTTCTGGCAGCGTCCAATTGATGTGCGGCGGTTCGCCGGCGTCACCTGGATTCTTCCAGTAAACGTGCCAGCCGGGATCGATCTTGAAATAGAGCCCTGCTTCAGCCGCTTCACCACGGTTGAGAGCCTGGGGAACAACGACCAGCGCCACATGTACATGCGGCCGATCTGCCGAGCTGGAATCCGCGCGCGCGGGCACGCCCAACCAGCACAGCAAAATCAATCCGATAATGAACCGCACTCGACCCATGGCTAAAGAACGCAATCCCCTCTACCTTGGACTCAATTGCCTGTCCTTTGGATTTACCTGATAGTCCGATCGTCGCAGCAAATCGCCGAGGACCTGGGTGCCCCAGGTTCGCGAGACCGCCCCAGCGGTCGAGCTAACCTGGGATATCTACAGTCCTTTGAACTCTCATTCTCCATGCAACTCCGGCCTCGCCGCATGCTCCCTGAAGATGCAGTCGTTCTGAACGCACTTCACCCCGGCTCCCCGCGCCTTGGCCACCGCCTCGTCGTGTACCACCCCATCCTGCAGCCACAGATAAGGAATCCCCAGCCGAATCACTTCGTCCACAATCGGCGGCACATTCTCCGAAGCGCGAAACACATCCACCAAATCGATTCCCTTGCCCGTCTCAGCCCTCACCGCCCCATCCGCCGCCTCGAGATCCGGATAGCACTTCAGGCCGATCACCTCGCTGAGCGCAGGATTCACCGGCACCACGCGATACCCGTTCTCCGCCAAGTACTTGCCGATATTGTGGCTGGCCCTCCACGTCTTGTCGCTCATCCCCACCACGGCAATCGTCCGCGCCGCGCGCAGCATCTCGTCGATCACAGCCGAATCGTCGCCCATCCGTGAATTCCTCAGTCCCGGGGCCCACACACCGCAGACCCTACACCCCACACCCTACATCACACGTCCAGGTCGTCTTCGCCCCCGCCCGTCGCTGTGCCGCGCCGCTTGGCCAGCAGATACCCCCGCAAGAACGGTTCCAGGTACCCATCCAGCACCTTGTCCACGTCGCCCACCTCCACCTTCGTGCGATGGTCCTTGGCAATGCGATAGGGTTGCAGCACATACGAGCGAATCTGCGAGCCGAAATTGATGTCGAGCTTCGAGTCTTCGAGCTTTTTGGTGACCGCCCGCTTTTTTTCCAGCTCGTACTCATACAGACGCGACCGCAGCATCTTCATCGCCTTCTCTCGGTTCTTGTGCTGCGAGCGTTCGTTCTGGCACTGCACCACGATCCCCGTCGGCAGGTGCGTCATGCGTACGGCCGAATCCGTGGTGTTCACGTGCTGCCCGCCCTTGCCGCCCGAGCGGTAGGTATCGATGCGCAAATCCTCCACCTTCACATCCACATGGATCGTCTCATCGATCTCCGGCGAAACATACACCGACGCAAACGACGTATGCCTGCGCTTGGCCTGGTCGAACGGCGAAATCCTCACCAGCCGGTGCACCCCGCTCTCTCCGGCCAGCTGCCCAAAGGCATACTCGCCAAGAATCGTGAACGTCGCCGACTTGATGCCGGCCTCATCGCCGTCCTGGTAGTCGTTCATCTCCGTTTTGAAGCCTTGCTGCTCGGCCCAGCGCAGATACATGCGCATCAGCATCTCGGCCCAGTCCTGGCTCTCGGTTCCACCCGCGCCGGGATGCACCGTCACAATCGCGTTCAGCGGATCGGTCTCGCTCTGCAGCATCGTCCGCGCTTCCAGTTCCTCTGCAAACGTGCCCAGCTCTTTGATGCTCGCCTCAAGCTCCGCCAGCACATCCTCGCCCTCGCGTGCCAGCTCGAAATAGGCCTCAACGTCGCCGGTGCGGCGCACCAGTGCATCGTCGTCGGCCACAAGCTTCTCAAGGCGCTTGCGGTCGCGCATCAGCGGTTTGCTTGCATCGGTGTTGTTCCACATGGCCGGGTCGGCCAGCTTCGCTTCAATGTCGGCTAACTCACGACGAAGGCGTGCGGGGTCAAAGATACTCCCGCAGGTCGCGCACCTGGTCGCGCACGGGGGCATAGGCGAATTCGAGATCGTTGATCGACATCGTTTGCTCTTTCCTTTGACCTGACCCTTAAGACCTGACTCGGATATAGAGTTTGATGTTGGTGCGGAGAGCCCAACCCACTAATCCTAGTCCAAGTATGGCACACGCCCACCCAAACACATCCCCATGCTCGGTGTAGAACGTGACGTCATCGCGGAAGCCGAACTCAGCAGGCAGCACATCGGTTTGATGCCGCGGAATGCTCTGCCGCACAGCCCCATACGGATCGATCACGCAGGTCACGCCCGTGTTTGTGTCGCGCAGAATCCAGCGCCGGTTCTCGATGGCCCGCATGCGCGCCATGTTCAGGTGCTGCCATGCCGCGCTCGTGTCGCCATACCAGCCGTCGTCGCTGATGTTGACCAGCACCTCGGCCCCAAGCTGCGCAAAATGCCTGACCTCGTCGGCGAAGACAGCCTCATAGCAGATGAAAATGCCGTACCGGCGTCCGTCCAACCGAAAAACCTTCCGATCCGTGCCGCGCGTGAACTTCGAAACGCGTCCGGTGAGCTTGCGCGCGAAGGTAAGCAGATTCTCGAAGGGGACGTACTCGCCAAACGGAACCAGGTGAATCTTGTCGTAGCGGCCAACCTTCTCGCCATCAGCTCCAAAAACGATCGCAGAGTTGAAGTAGTCCCATTCGTTGTCCTTCTGATCGAGGGTCCATCCAATGCCCCCCGTGACGATGGGTGCATGATTGCTTTGCGCCATCTTGCGGAGAGAATCCAGAAATCGCGGATCGCTTTCGTCAAAGGGCGCTGGCGACTCGGGCCAGGCAATAAGCGCGGGATGCGTCTCGTGCGGAGGGCAGATGATCTCGCCCGTCGGCGCGTCCGTCTGCGGAATTCCGGCGATGTAGCCCTTGCACTGTTCGCTCGACAGCTTCTGGAACTCAGCCATGTGCTCTTCCCACTCGCCTGGTTTGTTCCATCGGCTCTCATTGCCGACGTCGAGGTTGGGCTGAATCAGAACCGCCGTCGCTGACGGTGCAGGCCTCGTCGCGGGAATCGTCACGCCAATCCCTCCGCAACACATCAGCACCACTCCGGCCACAGCCGCTATCTGCCGGTCGCTGAAGCGATGCACCCTGCGGCAATCGAGCAGAAAACCGCCCGAAATCAGCGCGTTCACCCCCACCAGCACAAAGCTGATCCCATACACCCCCGTCCACGGCGCTAAATGGTTGACGAGCGTGTTATCTACCTGCGAATACCCCAGTTGGTCCCATGGAACGCTCGTGAATCGCCCAGCGGCCAGTTCCAGCGCCGTCCACAACACCGGCGCAGCCGCCAGCGCAAGCCTCGTTTTCCCACTCGCCCGCCGAATCAGCACAACCGCCCACCCGAATACGCCCCAATACAACCCGAGCACAGCGCTATAGCCAATCAGCAGCAACGTTGGCGCCATGGGCGGCATGTCGCCGTACTTCATCATCGTGTTGCGCACCCAGTAACAGTTCCCCATGTACCAAAGGAATCCGCTGAGGTATCCGAGCAGAAAAGCCGTGCGCAGCGGCTTCTTCCCGTCAACACAGATCGGCGAAAGCAGCGCCCAGAGCAGTGGCGCCAGCCCCCACCAGGCAAAGATCGAGCGCCAGGGCGGCATCGGCCCCGCGAGCGGAAACGGCAGCTCCAGCAAGACGGCGGAAAGCACCGCCGCGGCCCACAACATCCAGCTCTTCTGCTTGAACAAGGTCGTGCGCATACAGCGCCGAGTGTATCGCATTCCGGTGAATCGACCTGCATTGCACCCAGTTCGGGGCTCAGGTTTCTGCGTGTCGGAGCAGTTCCTCCTCCACCCACGGCAAAAAACGCGTTACAATCCGCGTATGACACTGGCACTTTTCGGAATGCATCTTTTGGAGATTGCGTTCTTCGTCGGCCTCCTGGGCTCATCCGTGGTGGTCATCATCAGCTTTATCGAAGATGGCAAAGAGCTCTTCGGCAAAGACGAAGAGTAGCGCCGCCAAGGTGCGCCACCGGCCCAATCGAGATACTCCCAATTTTGATTGACAGTGTGTTCATTCAGACTTAAACTCACCGAAGGGCAGGCGGAGATTCGCCTTCTCGAATTTGGAACGCCGCTGAATTCTCCGCGGCACCCTCGCGAATGGCATCTTCCCGAACGACCGTAGCCCCTCCATCTAACCGCGTACGGCTCATTGTGGCATCCTCCGTGATGCTCACCTTTATCTCCTTCTGGCGCGCTGCTTCCATTGTTCTCTGCGATCTTGGCTCTTCAGCTTTTTACGCCGGCGGCATCGCTGAAGAAGCTGTGGGCGCGGCCGCTCCCTGGTTCATCCTCGGCATCATGTTGTTCAGCTTCGCGGTGCGCGCGGTCTACGTCGAGAGCTGTTCCATGTTCACCCGCGGCGGCGTCTACCGCGTAGTCAAGGAGGCCCTGGGCGGCACCTTCGCCAAGCTCAGCGTCTCGGCGCTGATGTTCGATTACATCCTCACCGGCCCCATCTCCGGCGTCTCTGCCGGTCAATACATCACCGGCCTGATGAACGAGTTGATGACTGTGGCCAATACCAGCCACTGGTTGCCTCCGGCTCTGCTCTACTCCAACGGCACTCCCTTCCAGTTCAATATGAACTACACCTCGGCGGTCTTTGCTGCCGCCGTCACCATCTACTACTGGTGGGAGAACATCAAGGGCATCGAGGAGTCCAGCGGCAAGGCCATGCAGGTCATGCAGATCACCACCGTCATGGTGGTTATCCTCATGATTTGGGGCATCTACTCGGTGTTTGCCCGCGGCGCGCATCTTCCTCCCGCGCCGATTGTGCAGAATATTAAGTTCAGCGACGATGCCCTCGGGTTCCTGAAGGGAACGAGCCTCGTACCGTTGCTGGGGCTGTTTGGAATCCTCATGGCATTTGGGCACTCTGTCCTCGCCATGAGCGGCGAGGAAAGCCTGGCCCAGGTCAACCGCGAGATCGAGTATCCCAAGCTCAAGAACCTCAAGCGCGCCGCCATCGTCATTGCCATCTACAGCCTGATCTTCACAGGTGGCGCCACGTTGCTGGCTTCCATGTTGATCCCCACGCCGGAACGCACCTCACTTTACAAAGACAACCTCATCGCCGGCCTGGCAATGTATATGGTCGGTCCACTCTTCTGGCGCATTGCCTTCCGCATCTTCGTCGTGCTGGTCGGCTTCCTCATCCTTTCCGGAGCCATCAATACTTCGATGATCGGCTCCACCGGCGTGCTGATGCGGGTTGCGGAAGACGGCGTGCTCACCGACTGGTTCCGCAAGCCGCATCGTCGCTTCGGCACCAGCTCTCGGATTATCAACCTGGTCTTCGGACTCCAGATGTTCACCATCCTTGTCACCCGGGGCAACGTCATCACCCTCGGCGAGGCATACGCCTTCGGTGTCATCTGGTCGTTCACTTTCAACAGCCTTGCCATGCTGGTGCTGCGCTGGAAGTATCACGGCGAGCGCGGCTGGAAGGTGCCGCCAAACTTCCGCATCGGCAAGACCGAGATTCCCGTGGGCCTGTTCTCGGTCTTCCTGGTTCTAATTTCCACTGCGATCGTGAACCTGTTCACCAAGTCCGTAGCCACAGTCAGCGGAATCATCTTTGCCGCAGCCTTCTTCATCATCTTTACCGTGTCCGAAAATCAGAACAAGAAGAAGCACGCGATCACCGAGCGGCAGATGAAAGACCACTTCCAGCTCGAACACCAAGACACCGTAAGCCGCGAGTCGGCGGCCATCCGCCCCGGTGGCGTGATGGTAACCATGCGTGATCCGTCGAACCCCCTCGCGCTGAAATGGACCCTCTCTCGCACCAGCACCGACGAGCACGATGTCGTGGTCATCAGTGTTCGTATGATGGGCGTTGGAGGACCCGAGTTCCTGAACGCAGAACAACAAACCTTCAGTGAGCACGAGCAGATGGTCTTCACCAAGGCCGTCTCGATAGCCGAGGGCTTTGGTAAGAAGGTCTCGCTGCTCGTGGTCCCTGCCGGGGATGTATTTGCCGCGCTCGTGCAGAGCGCGAACTCGCTGGAAGTGGATTCTGTCGTCTCCAGTGTTTCAGACAAGATGACCGTCGAGGACCAGGCCTATCACATGGGCCAGGCCTGGGAAGCACTCCCTGAACCCAAGCGCCAGTTCAACTTTTACGTGGTTGACGGCCAGGGTGGTATGAAGGTCTTCTACATCGGACCGCATGCTCCCAACCTGAGCCCGGACGACGTACAACTTGTTCATCGCCTCTGGTTGAACATGCGCCGCGATCCGTCGATGCTGGAGCTTCACCACAGCGACATCATCACCTATGCGCTGACGCGGCTCGCCGGACAGTACGCCCGCGAGAATCAGGACATTCTTCGCGAGCTACGCAACTATCGTGCCACCGAGTCTTCCGATTCCCCCGCTCTCGGCGCAAAGGAACTTCCGCCCGGCCCGGCAGCCTCTGCCGCCACGACAACGGGAGTGAAAGCCTCGCGCGAGTAAGCACTCCCGGCCTCCAGATAGACTCCTCTCTTAGTCAGCTGGTACAGAAGCAAATACCTTGCGGGTCTTCGCCGGGCTCATCCGGATCCCAACTTATATCCTTCCTTCACTTGAGCGATACCTTTGCGACTATCGCAAATTACGGCACTCTCATTTGTTTTTTGTTTGTAAAATAGTCTACAGTTGCGTATGTTGTTTCACAGGACAAGGGTTGAACCCGCGGGATCAACAACCTGGAAGACAGCAATTTCATCACGAGTTAAGCCCAAAACGGAGGTACCGTGGGAATTTCAGAGATAGTTGAACAGATTGATCGCGAGATAGCACAACTGCAGCAGGTGCGCGCCCTGCTTGCTGGAAAGCCTGCCTCCAAAGCAAAGGAGACAGGAGGCTCAGTCTCCTCTGCAACGAAGCCCGGGAAGAAGAGGAAGAAGAAGCGGAATCTGACTCCGGAAGGCCGGAAACGGATCGCGGAAGCCGTCAGGCGTCGCTGGGCCGAGCAAAAGAAGGCCGCAGGTCAAAAGTAGGTTTGAGCCAACTAAAGATAGGCCGGCGAATCAGTCGGCCTATCTTTATTGACGGCTAAGTCGGCTCGTCCCTGTTTACTGTGAGGAAACATCCGCCTTCGCCGTCTAGATAGAATCCCCCGGCGCAATTTGAACAACTTCGACTTCCGGCCCGACAAGCGCCGCTAATTGCTCCGGCGTACCCTTCAGTGGCGGGAAGGTTCCAAAGTGCAGGGGAAGAACCCTCTTTGACCCCAGCAACTTCACGGCAAGCGCGGCCTCTTTCGGCCCCATGGTGAAATGTCCGCCGATGGGAAGCATTGCCAGCTGCGGCTGATAAAGCTCTCCTATTAGTTTCATATCGGAGAACACCGCTGTATCTCCGGCATGATAGAGAGTCGGCCCATTCTTGATCGTGAGCACATATCCGGCGGCGACGCCCACATAGTGCGTGCCACTCTCGTCCTGGACACCGGCTGAGTGCTTCGCCTCCACCATGGTGGCGGCCACGTCGTCCAGCTGGACGGTGCCCCCCAGGTTCATGCCGATGGTGCTTTTCGCACCCTTCTTCGCAAAATAGTCGGCTAGCTCGTAAATCGCCACAATCGTCGATCCAAGACGGTCTGCCACCGGCCCAGCGTCAGCCATATGATCCATGTGACCATGGGTCACCAGGATGTAATCGATCTTTTGTGGTAGCACAAAGCCCTTCGGGTACGTCGGATTGTGCGCCATAAATGGGTCGATCAGCAGGTTGGTGCCCTTGGCCGTCTGCACCAGGACGGTCGAATGGCCCAGCCAGGTAACGCGCGTACCCTGCAACGTGCTCATGATGCCTCCATGCAATCGTCGATTGGACAAATCCGCCGTTTCGTCGGAATTCTCGCTACGGCAGGATCGTCGTTTCGACCGAGCCGTCGATTCGGCGATCCCTCGCCTCCATAACTCGATCTCTAGCGCGTAATGATCACCTCCGAGACGCTGTCCTTGGCTAGAAACTGGCGGTGTCCGGGCCATCCCGCAAACAGACGCTCGATACTCCTGTTGGTAAAAGCCCGCTGGATGGGAAACTGCTGTGCCAGTTGCATCTCGACATCGTCGGATGGTGTCAAGTGGTAGCGGCAGCGCACGATCTCCTCACCCTGTGTGCGAGTATGAAACAGTGCCAGCACCTGTCCTCCCAGGTTCATTGACGCGCGGAAGTGGTTCACCACCGGCTGGACAAAAGGCTCCGGCAGATAATCGAGGGCCGTCCACAGCAGCACCACGTCGAACATCCGCCCGGAGAAATTCAACGACTGCTCGAGGAAGCCCTCAATATCCCAAACGGGATTTCCTTCCTCGTCTTCGCCCTTCTTCCAGTCGCCGGTACAAGCGTCAACAACCAGGTCCGACAGAAAGACGCTGTGTCCCAGGCTCGTAAGGTAGTTGATGTTCGTTGGCGAGGTATATCCTACGTCGACGATGCACAGCCCTGGCTCATTCTGCAGCCGTTTGCGCAACAACGCCCACCCGCCGGAATGACGCGGATATTTGGGGCCGGAGAACCCCGGGGCGGACCCAGGAGCGGGACTATCCGGCTTCTTTTCGAACCAGCGGCTCAGCAATCTGAAATCCTCTTACGGGCAGGAAGAGATGCGTGGTTCTCCAGGGCAGATGCCTGCGCTTTAGATGACACCGCCGGACTGAGACCCGCCGGAGCCCTCCGTCGGTCGCGCAACAGCCTGCGTGAGGTCGACTTTTCCGCGAAAGATCGCATTGTCCTCCACGGCCAGTCGAAGCGCGCGAATGTCGCCTTCCACCACGCAGCCCGCACGCAGTTCCACACGCCCGCTGGCTGCCACGTTGCCCTGGACGTGGCCCAGGATCAAAACATCCTTGGCACTCAGGTCGGCCGCCACGTTGGCGGTGGCCCCAATGGTCAGGCGGCTCTCCAAGAGGATCACTGTACCCTCCACGCGCCCATCCACAATCAGATCTTCACTGCCCTTCACTTCGCCGCAAATCACGACGCTCTTGCCAATGCGCGCTGGAGTTGTTTCCCCTGCCATGGTTCTTATTCCTTCCGGGAGCAAAAAGAAGCTCCTGCCCGAACTATACGCAACCCGGCCGCATTGCTTCAATCTGACAACCTCGCGCGGGAGTGCACCGTCTAACCGGCATGGGAGAGCCGCAGCCATCGAAAGGGGGCCCTTGCCCGCTAAAATCGAAACTGTGACAAGCAGGTTTCTGGTGCGTAATTCCTCTTCCCTGGTCCATCTGCCCTTGGCCCTTCTGGCCCTGGTTCTTCTTCTAGGGTCGGCGCTCTACTCCACCGCCGGGGCAAGCCAGACCTCCGCGCCCGCGCTTTCTCCGGCGCAGGTACAGGCCCAAGCCCAGGCTTTGGTCCAGCGCGCTCTTGCCACCGAATCGCGTGCAGCACAGGACCTGAGCCATGTGGGCCATCCCATGCGCTACCGCCTGCGCAAGACCAGCCCGAGGCTCACCTCGACCAAGGAGATTGTTGAGACCAGGGACGGCGATGTGGCTCGCCTCATCTCCGTCAACGATCAACCGCTGAGCCAGGCCGACGAGCAAAAGGAACAGGCCCGGCTCCAGGCGCTGCTCGACAACCCAAGCCTCCAGCAGCACCGGAAACAGAGCGAAGGCAGCGACACCGAGCGCGCCATGAAAGTATTGCGCGTCTTGCCTGCGGCCTTCCTCTATCAGTTCGCGGGCACAGTCTCAACCCCCAACGGAACGGTAGAGAAATTTACCTTCAAGCCCAATCCGCAATTCGATCCGCCTGACACCGAGACGGGCGTGCTCACCGCCATGGCCGGGGAGATCTGGGTCGATCCCGTCGAGGAGCGGGTCGTGCGCCTGGCGGGCAGCCTGCAACAGGACAAGCTGCTCTACTGGGGCCTGGGCGAGCTGAACAAGGGAGGCTGGATCGAGATCGGCCAAGCCGATGTGGGCGGCCGCCAGTGGAGGATCGTACACCTGAAGCTGAAGATGGATATCCGCGAGCTTTTCAAGGTCAAGCCCTCTGACTCGGTGCAGGAATACACGGACTTCGTACCTCTGTCCACCTCCATGAGCTACAAGGACGCCATTCAGATGCTCCGCTCCAACTCCTGGCCCGCCGCACTGAGCACCGGCACTCACTGAATTATGCAGCCCCAACGCAAGGCGGCCTCGCCCGAGTTCGAGGCCGCTTCGGTCGTTAACCGATTCGCCCTACTTGATCTTCACGTAGATCATGGCGAACGTGAACAGGGTGAGAGACTCAATGAACGCCAAGCCAAGAATCAGCAAGAACTGAATGCTGCCCCCGGCGCCTGGGTTACGAGCAACTGCCTCAGTAGCCGACGCGATTGCTTTGCCCTGACCCAGGCCGCACAGGCCAGCCGCCAGCGCGATGCCGAGGCCGATACCGATTGGGGCCAGGTCCACAACACCCGACCCGCCGGACTGCGCGAATGCCGGAACGGCGAAGCACATTACAGCAAGAACCATCAGAACGTTTTGCAGTTTACGCATGTTTCTCCAGCTTCCCTGAAATTGGCCGCCAGTGGGTGGTTGAGGCTCACCGTGCTGGCCCCCTCACGCTTGCG
>CAYWSR010000008.1:0-49583 GCA_964460385.1 uncultured Occallatibacter sp.
TCCGAATCCGTGTAAAGCGTGACCCAGTTGCGCAGAAAAGGCAGCCGGTAAGAGAAATCAAAGGCCCCAAAGCGCGCTCCGGGGTCCGCCGTCGAGAACTTCACTGCGTGATCGGGCGCAACCAGGCTGAAGAAGCTGCGCAGAAAGGTGTACAGCGTGATCGGTTCGTGGCCTTTGCCGCCCCAGATCACCGTGCGCTCAAATCCAAACTCCAGGTTCCGCGTCGGCCGAAAGCTGATCTTCTCCACATGCACCCAGGGAATGCCCGGGTTGATCACGTCGCCCGGCCCCACAGGATCGGGGCTCGGGATCAGCGTGTGTCCCCCCAGCGGCCCCACCAGAAATTCGTAGCGAAACGGCCCGGTCAGACGCGAGAGGAGAGGGACCTCGAGCGGCTCGACGCGGTTGATGCGAAAGGCCCAAACGTTTTGGGCATTATTCGAGTAGGCCATGGCGCCGCCCTGCCCCGGGCCCAGCCATTCGTCCACCTTGCCCAGCGAGAAAACATGATTCATCAAGGTGGCCGAGGCGTAGGCCTCAAGCAGCCGGCCTTCGGTGGCTGTTCCGATCGGCCCCAGTGGAATCGTCGCCTGCGGAAAGTAGACGGGAAGCCCCGTAGCCGGGTCGATGTAGGTGGTGCCGTCAATCCCCGACAGCGTCTGGGCCAATGCCTGGGAATAGCCCGCTGCCGAGGGCGCGCCCTCGAACTCGCCGCGTGCGTACAAAACAAAGCGTCCCGCCCGGGCGTAGCCGCTCGCGCCCGTGTAGTTGTTGAAACCCCGCTCGTACGGCCTGCCGAAATCGTTGATCAGGGTCGAGCCCAGATGATAGCTGTCCCGCAGCGGAGTCCCGCTCAGCCCCCGCGTGATCGAATACGCCGACTCAGTCCGGAACTGCGCATGCTCCCATGGCCGTTCCCATGCACGAGCCCTCGGCCCGGAGTCAGGCCCCGCACCGTCCGCCCCCGCACCGCATCCGTCCTCAGTCTCTGCTTCGGCTTCGCCCTCGAGTGCTTTGTAGGTTCCTTTGGCTTCGGCGACCGTGGGCTCCGAGTACTGGTCAGCGTCCTCGATGATCGGTCCGGCGTCATCCAGCATGTGACGCAGATTTGCCCGCGTCCACGGACGCATCCCCAGGTACACCGTCTCGAGGTAGCCCATCGAGTAGAGCCGCAGCACCGCCGGGTACACCCAGCTATCGAGCGGAATAAACGGCGAGCCAGCCCCGGCGACATCGCACGCGTCCGGCGAGCTGGCGTTTCGGTTAGGTGTGCCGGCTGAGTCGCTCGAGCCGCTTGGGCCAATCGGGCGGGACGACCCGGTCGCCCCGCTCCGGCCCGTTCCGTCGGCTCCATCGGCGGCGGCCGCCTCGGCCAGCGCCGAACAGGCGATGAGAAGCGCCGTTGCCAGCACGAAGCCCACCCCTCGCACCACAAGCCGCAACGCGGCGTTCGATTCAAACATGTTGGTCTCGCGCCGTCCTCAGGCGCTCAGGCTGGAGGGCGCCTTGGCGGGCGGAGCGCTCGCGGCCTTGATCACCAGCCGCGAAACATCTACAGGCACCGGAGTCTCAAGCCGCGGCCGAGGCTTCAGCACGCGCCGCAGCAGATGCGTGCTCGGGTTGTAGTCGAGAACGATCTCCTTGAGCGCCACAACCAGCCGCCCCATGTCGCGTGCTTCCGAGATCTCGCGCAGGGAGTCGAGCCAGCCCTGGATGTTCTCCTCCTCGATGGCATCGCCCACAAAGATCCGGATCTTCTCGTGCTCGGTCGGAACCGTGTCTTCGAGCAGTGAGCTGAGTTCCTCGTAAAGCTTCTCGCCGGGCCGCATCCCGGTAAACTCGATCTTCACATCCTCGTCCGGCCTGAGCCCGGAGAGCAGGATCAGGTTCCGCGCCAGGTCGACAATCTTCACCGGCTGGCCCATGTCGAGCACACAGATCTGTCCGCCCTTGCCGATGGCCGCGGCTTCGAGCACCAGCTGGCAAGCCTCGGGAATCGTCATAAAGAACCGCCGCATCTCCGGATGTGTCACCGTCACTGGCCCTCCGGCCGCGATCTGCTTCTTGAAGATGGGAATCACGCTTCCGTTTGAGCCCAGCACGTTGCCGAAGCGCACCGCTACGTATTTTGTCCGGCCGTTCTGCAGCGCCCGCAAAATCAGCTCGGCAACCCGCTTGGTCGTCCCCATCACGTTCGTCGGCCGCACCGCCTTGTCCGAGGAGATCATCACAAAGTCCGCGACGCCGTTCTCTGCCGCGGCTGCCGCCACGTTGTAGGTGCCGAAGATGTTGTTCTCAACCGCCTCAAAGACATGCGCTTCCATCAGCGGCACGTGCTTGTATGCCGCGGCGTGGTAGATCGCCGCCGGGCGGTATTTGCGCAGCACCTCCTCTACGCGTGCGCGGTTCTGGATGCTGCCAATCTCGGGATGGAAGGGAACATGGGGATAGTTCAGCTTCATCTCCCGGTCGATCTCAAACAGCGGCGACTCGGCGATCTCGAAGCCCACGATGCCCGCAGGATGGAAGAGCGCAATCTGCCGGCACAGCTCCGAGCCGATCGACCCCGCCGCGCCGGTCACCATCACTATCTTCCCTTCAATCGTCGAGCGAATCCTGCCTTCCTCCAGGCGCACCGGCGTCCGCCCCAGCAGATCTTCCACCGCAACCTCCCGGATCTGCCCTGTCAGCCCTTGGCCCTCGATGACCTCGCCCAGTCCGGGCACCGTCCTGCACTCGACGCCTGCCGTGTGGCACAGCTCCAGGATCCGCGTCATCTCCGTGCCCGTCGCCGAAGGAATCGCAATCAGCACCATCTCGACGCGGTGCTTGGCCGCCTGCGCCCGGATCGCATCCCCGCCTCCCAGCACCGGCACCCCGGCGACTCGCGTACCCCGCCGCTCGGCAAGATCGTCCACAAAGCCGACCACTCGGTAGGCCAGCCTGTGGTTATTGCGAATCTCGCGCAACAGCGCCGTGCCGCCTCCGCCCGCGCCATAGATCAACGTCCGTTTCTCGGCTTCCCGGCTCCGCCACCGGTCCGACGTCGCTTCCAGGCCGAAGCGCACCGCCAGCCTGAGTCCGCTCGTCAGCAGGAAGCAGATCATCAGGTCCAGCAGATAAATGGAGCGCGGGAATCCTGCCGGGCCGAAGGCAAGAATCAGCACGCAGGCTGCCGCCGATGCTGCCAGATTGGCTATTGCGAGCCGGACCACGTCGATCGCCGAAATATAACGCCACAAGCCGCGGTCCAGCTTGGCCGCGCGAAAGACAACCACTTTCACCGCCACCCAGATCGGCAGGGCAAGAACAAGCTGCCGCAGGTACTCGCCAGGGAGGCTGAAGTCGAAGCGCACAAGAAACGCCGCTCCCGCCGAAAGGGCAAACAGCCCGATCTGCGCCGCCCACACCAGGGTCCGCCGCATCAGCCTGGTGCGATCGATGGATTCCGTTGGATTCCGCATTATCTGTTGCCTTGCCTCATGCATCGGGCGCCTCACGCATCTGGGTTGCCTTGTCGTCTCAGAATAGGATTCAAAGCCGTCTCGGTGCGACTCCTGGCCGACCAGGCGCTTGAACTTGTTCGCGCCAGGGTTTCAAAATGGGTCTCGGCCCACGCCCTCGTTCAGCGTCTCACGAGTGTTGATGAGCCGCTTCGGCGCCCGGCGGCGGGTAGGCCATCAGGGGCTCCTGCCGTGCTGCCATCCGGATCACCAGCGGGTGCAGATTCCAGCCCTTCAGAAGTCTGCCCAGGCAAGCCAGTGCGGCCGGCCGCGACACAAGGGCCACCATCGTCAACAGGATCAGGCCCAGGTCGACCGCCAAGGTTCGGTGATCGATATAGGCCAGCGCCAGCCTGCTCTTCCACGGCCTGATCAGCCGGTTGTACTCAACATCCGGATCGCTAGCGCCCTTCAGCACCTCGCCCTCATCGCTGAAGACGATCGATGCCGGATCGGTGATCCCGGGCCGCACCGACAGCATGCGCTTCTCCGCGTCCGTGTAAAGCGCGGCATCGCTCATCACCTGCGGCCGCGGCCCCACCAGGCTCATGTCGCCCGTCACCACGTTCCACAACTGGATTAGCTCATCCAGTTTATAGGCGCGGACAAACTTCCCCACCGGCGTAATCCTTCGGTCGGTCGTTGCCGTGGAGGCGCCGCCAATCCGGTCGGCATTCACCACCATCGAGCGGAACTTCACCATGCGGAATGTGCCCCCGCCCCGCGCCGCCCGCGGCGCGATGTAGAAAGGTGACTGCCGGTCCTCAAGCCAGATAGCCAGCATCACCGCCAAAAGTAGCGGCGAAAACACCAGCAGGCCGCACGCCGCGGCCACAAAGTCAAAAGCACGCTTCAGTCTCAAACTCATGCTCATGCCGGAACCTCCGCCTTCATGCCCAATTTCTTGAGAACGGCCTTCATAATCGCCGGCGCATCCATCTGGTAGACGCCGCGCAGGTATCTCTGGCTGCCCACCACACTTGAGAACGTGTTCCTCAGCCCAAGCCGCACAAAGAACTCCGGCGCGACGCCTGCCTCCATCAGCGATTCGGCAATCGCCCCGCCCAGCCCGCCCTCCACGGTGTGCTCCTCGATGCTGACGATACCGCCGGTCTCGGTTGCCGCGCGCTTGAGCGTCTCCGTGTCGAGAGGCTTTACCGTGCACACGCTCAGCACACGGCAAAAGATACCCTGCCCGGCCAGCGCATCGGCGGCCTTGATCGCCTCGCCGGCAATCCCTCCGGTTGCCACCAGCGTCGCGTCCACGCCCTCCCGCACCACGCGGATGCGTCCCGGTTGAAAGCGCTCGCCTTCCTGCTTGGTCGGCGGAGCTGCCGACTTGTCGAGCCGCAGATAGGCGGGCCCGCGCGACTTCACCAGGTGGCGCGTCGCCTCCGCGGCCTCCCACAGATCGGTCGGCGCGTAAACCTCCATGCCCGCCAGCGAGCGCAGGATGGCCAGGTCCTCGGTCGCGTGGTGCGACATGCCCACCGGCCCATAGCTCATGCCGCCGCCCACCGACACCACCTTCACATTCGCTTCGTGGTAGCAGATGTCGTTGCGAATCTGCTCCAGGCACCGCAGCGTGGGGAAGTTGCCGATCGAGTATGTGAACACCGTCCGGCCTTCGAGCGCGAGCCCCGCGGCAAGCCCCGCCATGTTCTGCTCGGCCACGCCAACATTCACCAGCTGCCGCGGAAACCGCGCGGCAAACTCGTTCAGCACGCCAAAGCCCAGGTCTCCTGTCAGCAGCATGATCTCCGCATGGCTGGACGCGAGTTCGGTCAGAACCTTGACGAACGCGTCTCTCACGGCCGAGCCTCCAGGTTTTCCGACGCCTCAAGCTCTTCGAGCGCGGCATCGAACTCGGCTCCCCGCGGAGTCCGGTAATGCCACAGCACAGTGTTCTCCATGAAGCTGACTCCCTTGCCCTTGGTGGTGTGCGCAATCAGGCAGGAAGGCTTGCCTGCCTCAAACGGAAGCGCGCGGCATGAGGCGTGAATCGCCGCGTGATCGTGCCCATCCACCTCGCGCACCGACCAACCGAAGGCACGCCACTTGTCCGCGAATGGCTCAAGCTCCAGGACCTCCGCCACGGGCGCAATCCCCTGGATGCGGTTGTAATCGACGATCGCCTCAAGATTCGAGAGCCCATGGTGCGGGGCAAACAGCGCCGCTTCCCACGTCGAGCCCTCGTCGCACTCCCCGTCGCTCAACAGGCAAAACACCCGGTGCCCGGCCCCGTCGAGCTTGCCTGCCAGCGCCATGCCCGCCGCGATCGAGAGCCCGTGACCCAGGGCCCCAGTTGAGACCTCCACGCCCGGCAACGCATGAGAGACGTGGCCGCTTAGATCCGACCCGTCCTGGTAGTGCGTCCACAACTGCTCCACTGGGAAGAACCCCCGGTCGGCCAGCGCCGCGTAGAGCCCCGCTCCCGCATGGCCTTTGCTCAGCACCAGCCGGTCGCGCGCGGGATCGCGCGGCTTCGCCGGATCGACCCGGAGAATCCCGTCGTACAGCGCAGCCAGAAGATCGGCACAGGAGAAGACGGCCCCGATATGCGACCCTCCGCCCAGGCTCGTCATGCGCAGCGCGTGGCCCCGAATCCGCCCCGCGAGCGCACGCGTGCTGTTTACGGCTGCCGCGCTCATGCCTTGTATCCGTAGAACGCCCGCACGGCGTCACACACGTATTCCACGTCCTCGTCGGCCAACGACATGTTCATGGGCAGCATCAGCATGCGCGTGAACAGACGGTCCGTTCGCTCGAGCTTCTGCGTAAAGCCCAGCGCCTTCAGTTGGTGGACGGCCTGGCCGCCCCACTGGATCAGCGTACCGATTCCGTTGTCCTTCAGGAATTGCTTCAAAACGTCGCGCCGCTCGGCTTCGATCTCGTAGTTCTGGTAGATGTCGAAGTGGTCCGGGTCGCTGTCCGGCGCCGGTGGCAGCAACACCTCGCCGACGTCCCATAGCCGGTTGGTATAGAGCCGGGCGAGAGCGCGGCGACGGCTCACCACATGGCCGTAGTCCTTGATCTGCGCCAGCAGAAATGCTGCCTGCAGATTGTCCAGCCGCGAATTCAGGCCCCAGCTTTCGATCTCCCCCGCAGCGCTGCGCCCATGATCGCGCAGCTGGTAGAGCCGGTCGTAGATCTCCTTGCTCCCCGCAATCACCGCTCCGCCGTCGCCAAAGCAGCCCAGCACCTTGGCCGGATAAAAGCTGATCGCGGCCCCGGCTCCAAACGTTCCCGCGGCGCGGCCTTTGAACTGAGAGCCGAGAGCCTGCGCCGCATCTTCAACGAGGCGCAGATCGTGCTTCGAGGCCAGCGCTCCCAGCGCATCCATGTTGCACGTGCGTCCATTCAGGTGCGTGGGCAGAATCGCCCGGGTGCGCGGCGTGATCGCAGCCTCCGCCGCTGCCGGATCGATCAGGTGATCCGCTCCGCAGTCGACCGGCACCGGCGTCGCACCGGCAAAATGCACCGCCGCGGCCGTCGCGATCATCGTATGCGAGCTCAGAATCACCTCATCCCCCGGCCCGATCCCTGCCGCGCGCACCGCCAGGTGCAGCCCGTCCGTTGCATTGGCTACCCCCAGCACATGCGGCGTTCCCAAATAACGGCCCAGGCTCTGCTCGAACTCCTTTAGTTCCCGTTGCAAAATGAAGGCGCCGCGCCTGCCCACCTCGCGGAAGATCTCCACAAACTCGCTCTCCCGCGAAGTGAACACCGCGGGGTAGTTGAAAAACGGTACTGCTCGCGCAATCTGGACTGTCATCGCTAGACCTCGATCGTGTTCGTTGCCTTCAGGGATGCTTGTTGGTTGTTCTGCGCTCGGCTGCGTTTATGCCGAAACTAAGCTGGAGGCAAGCGCAGCCTGCTCGTGTGTTGCCTGCACCTGCGCATCGATCCAGCGATAGGTAATTCCCAGGCCTTCCTCGAGCGGGCGCGACGGCGCCCATCCCAGCCTCTCGCGGATCAGCCGGTTGTCCGAGTTTCTCCCTCGCACGCCAAGCGGGCCGTCAATGTGTCGCACGCGTACCTGCTTGCCCGCGACGTTCATGATCATCTCCGCCAGCTGGTTGATGGTCACCATCTCTTCCGATCCGATGTTCACGGGGCCCGTGAACTCTGACTCCATCAGCCGCCGGATGCCATCGAGGCACTCGTCGATGTAAAGGAACGACCGCGTCTGCCTGCCGTCGCCCCAAATTTCTATCTCGCCCTCGATCTCGCCGCTCTCCTTCGCCTCGGCCACCTTGCGGCAGAGCGCCGCAGGAGCTTTCTCCCGCCCCCCGCACCACGTGCCCTCCGGCCCGAAGATGTTGTGGAACCGGGCCACCCGCACCTCGATCCCGTGGTTGCGCATGTAGGCCAGGTAAAGCCGCTCGCTGAAGAGCTTCTCCCATCCGTACTCCGAGTCCGGCGCCGCCGGGTAGGCCGAGTCCTCCGAGCACTTGGGATTGTCCGGATCCGTCTGGTTGTACTCCGGATACGCGCACGCCGAAGACGAGTAGAAGAACTTCTTCACTCCCGCCTTGCGCCCGTACTCAAGCGTGTTCAGATTGATGGTCGCCGAGTTGTGCATCACGCACGCGTCATGTTCGCCGGTGAAGATGTACCCTGCCCCGCCCATGTCCGCGGCCAATTGATAGACCTCGTCGATCCCGCGCACCGCCGCGGCCGCGACGGCCTGATCGCGCAGGTCTCCCACCCAGAACTCGTCGGCCTTCGACTCGGCAAACTCGTGCCGCTTCAGGTCCACGCCCCGCACCCAGAATCCCTCGCCCTTCAGCCGCTTCACCAAGTGCCCGCCGATAAATCCGCCTGCGCCATTCACCAGAATCCGTTTCATCTCTCTCTCCTTCACTTCATCCTCTTCATCGCGTTCCGATGCCGGCCCCCAGACCGCAGGCCTCTTCAATCCATTCCGTTGGCCTTGGCTCAAGCCCGCGTCCGCGGCGCCACTCCATCGCCTGCCACGATGCGGGCAAGCTCACCCGCTGGCCCCACTCGCTCATTACCGGGCTCACGATCACCGACTGCGCGGTTCGCCCCAGCCACGCTCCCCACCAGCCGAAGGTGCTGTTGGCCAGCACAAAGTGCCGGCACTGGCTCATCAGCCACAAATCTTCAAACTGCGCCTCTTCGCCCTCGTTCCCCACCCGTACCGCATCGTCCTCTCCAATCGGCAGCACCGCATGCGACGGACTGTCCGAGAAGGTGTAGAGCTTGGCCCGCGGAACTCGCTCGCGAATCGCCACGATCGCGGCGCGATAGTACTCCGCCGGAAGGCTCGCGATCGTCGCCGACGGCTGGTCGACGCCGGAGGGAACCCCGTGCAACTGCCGCATGTGCACGGCCACTGACTCGGTCGCCCGCATCTCCGCCGCCAGCTTCTCGTTCGCCGCCCTGTGTTGGCGAGAAAAGGTCAGGTCCTGCCTTAACACCGCGTCGATATCGGCAAAATACCGCTCGTTCTGCCAGTACCCCTCGAGAAACGTCGGGCGCGCGACCTTGAAGCTGAGAATCCGGGACTCAAACCCCTCATCGGGCTCGCGCAGGAACCAGCGGAAGCGAAAGGGCAGCATCTGGCTCACGGCAATCGCGATTCTCCGCCTGAACTGCGAGCGTCTTGCCCGCCTCACCTCTTCCCCTGCGATGTGGAACTGGTCGAGACCGTAATTGCGCCGGAAGAAGTCCCCGTTGAATCCCGACTCTGTCTCGAGATAGAGCGGCACGCGATTCTTGAGCGCGAGCCTGCGCGCCATGGCGTACATGAACAGTTGGTTGCCGATTCCGCCGCGCACCTGGAACGTGACCGAGGCCTGGCCCTTCATGCCGTGATTCCCTGGGCCGCTTCCGCTCTCGGAAAGGCTATCCGGCCCGCGCAATAATGGTGTCGCACCCCGGCCAGATGCGCCTCCATCGCCGGATACACAACCTCGGCGCGAAACTCCCGGTCGAACAACGTCAGTGCGTTTTCGCCCATCGGCCCGAGCGTCCCGGGGTTCCCTGCGAGGCGCTCGAGGCAGCCGGCAAGCGATCCGGCGTCCTGCGCAGCGTAGCTGACACCGCTTCCCGTCTTCTTCAGCAGGTCAAAAAGCACGCCGCGTTGCGGGCTCGACACCACCGGCAAACCCGCACTCAAGTACTCGATTGCCTTGTTGTTGATCGAAGCCAGAAAGTCCATACGCTCGGGCAGCGGATCGAGCCCTACGGACGCGCGCCGCATCAGGCTGTAGATCGCTGCGCGGTTCACCCAGCCCGGAAGGACCACGCTTCTGAGCCCTCGAGCGGCCCTGCGGTACTCCTCCAGCCGCTCGCCTTCGCCGCACAGGACAAACCGAACGCGGACTCCACGCTCATCGAGCAGGCGAGCCGCTTCAATGCCATGCGCCAGATCGAGTTGCCGGCCGATATTGCCGAAGTAGCAGACGACAAGCTCGTTTTGTTCTTTCCGATTCTTGCCTTGATTTGCTTGCTTCGCGTGAATCCCTTGCCCGTCCCAGAAGGCCTCCGCCGCGCGCAACTCCTCTTCTGCTGGTCTTTCCGGGTTGTAGGTGAAGGGAAATGCCCGGTCGAACTCGCCGCGTCTGCGCCCTCCCCGCTTGAGGCCCCAGTCGACAAACGCTTCTGTGATTCCGGTGAGCGCCGTTGCCTGCGCACAGGCGCGCCGCGCCTGGTAAAACAACGGGGTCAGTGCCAGCCCCGCCAGGGGCCGGAGCGCCGGAGGCGCCACATCGGCCAGGATGTCCGGCCACATATCGCGCAGGTCGATCACCGTCGGCACCGAGTTTTTACGTCCATACTCCTCGGCTGCCAGGCACATCTCCACGGTGGGCAGTGCCGAGACCAGAAGCTCTGGCTTCTTCTCCAACCTGCTCAACGCACGGAACCGCTGTGCCACTTCGCTATGGTCGCGGAACCGCTCGAGCGACACGTTGCGCTTGTAACCCGAGCCTCGAAGCAGCCGGATGCCCAGCCCGTCCGGCTCGGTCAGGAAGGTGTCCTCCGCGGCCAGGTGCTGCTTGCGAAAGTGGTCGAAGGCCGAGGTCCACCACGTCACCTCGTGCCCGCGCGAGACCAGGTAGCGGGCAAACGCGCCCGTCCTGTGCAGCCGGTCGCGCACCCCGGCGCCCAGGGGAACCGGTTCACCGATGGTCAGCAGCCAGATTTTCATGGTAGGTTTTCTCCGCGACCGGCAGGAATCTGCCAAACAGAAGACTGCCCCAGGGATGCGTTCTGCGCATCGGGCACTGAAACTCGAACCCGCACCGGCAGCAGACCGCAATCGACGCCGGGTTGTCCTCGCGGCAGATGTACCAGAACTGGCGCGCCCCGCCGGCGTAACTCCGGACCAGGTGTCTCAGCGCGAATGTGGCCAGGCCACGGCCGCGATGCGCCGGGTCGGTCCATGTCGAAGAGATCTGAAGATCGTTCTCGCCCATGAACGGCCAGCGAAAGTACTTGGGCACCAGGCACGAGCGGTGCACCACCGCTCCCTTGTGCCGGACCAGCACCACCCGATACATCCGGTTGTGCAGGATGCCCAAGCAGTGGAAGAGCCACCAGACGATGAACCGGCTGCTCATGGTGGGCGGAACCATCGAGCCCGCCCCCGGCTGCCAGAGCTCGATCGCGTACTCTTCGCTCAGATGTGTCGTCTCCGCTTCCGGATACTTGAGGATTCCGGCCGTACGATACACCCGATACACCGTCTCATTCCGCATGCAGTGGTCCTACACATCCAGTGTCCCCGTTCGCACTGTCTGCAGTTGCTGGTTGTTGTTCGAGCGCTTTGCGAGCCGCGCCCATCGAGCTTGCGTCGGTCAGGCCGGTTGCCCGCAGCGTCGCAACACTGCGGAATACTCGGCCTCCATCCGCTTCATGGCGTTCTTCCAGGAAGCGCCCTGGCGAACCAGCTCCCAGTTTCGCTCCGCTGCGCTCTGGCGCAACTCCGGCGAGCCCAGCGCTTCATTCACGCGCGCGGCCAGCTCGCCCGGGTCCCGCGTATCCACCAGCATTCCGGTCTGCCCGTCCTCGATCCACTCCCGGTTGGCTGGGATATCCGTCACCACGGGAAACGCCCCGCAGGCCATCGCCTCGTTGAGCGAGATATTGTTCCCGTCCGAGAGCGACGTCGACACATACACTGCCGCCCGGCTCAGGTAGGTCGCTACCTCGATCTCCGTTCTGCGCCCCAGGAACGTCACGCTTTCCGCGATCCCGAGCTGTCTCGATCTCCCTTCGAGATCCATTCGCATCGAACCGTCGCCCAGAATCGCCACTTGCGCGCGTGGATACTTCAAAAGAATCTCCGGGATCGCTTCGATCAGCAGCCCCACGTTGTAGATCGGCTCCAGATTCCGGGTGCTTACCACGAGCGGCGCTGCCGTGTCTTCGGCCTCGGCTGCGCCCGTCCCAGTCCTGCTGCGCCCGGTTCCTCCGTTTGCGCTTCCCACGCTCGTGCTTCTCGGGTGGAAGGTTGCCGTGTCCACGCCGAGAGGCAGCGTCAGGATCTCGCCTTTCACCCCCAGCGCCCGCATCGTGGCCGACATATGCACCGCCACCGAAGTCACGAGATCGGCCCGGTTCAGGCATTGCGTGATCACCCAGCGCATCATTGGCTCCGCGCGCGGAACCACCAGCACGTCGCTGCCCCATGCCGAAACCACCAGCGGGTGTCGGCCGGCAAGCGCGCCCAGCAGTCCGTATCCGCCCGCGTAGTGCGCATGCAGCACGTCCGGATCGATCGATTTCACGGTCCGCCGCACCTCCGGCACGGCCAGCACGTAGGCCAGCCGGCCGCGTGTCGCCGGGTCCGGGCCCACCTTCCACACCGGTACGCCCGGAATCTTGCCCTCGCTCAGCGACACCACGGTCACTTCGTGACCATGAGCGGCAAAGTGCGTTGCCCACCGCCGCGTGTGGATGCTCGCCGCATTGGCCAGAAGGCACAGCTTCATGCAACCTTCCCGCTTTCCGAAGTCCATGCTCCGTGCTGCTCCGGAGCCTGCTCCTGAGCTTGCTTTTCGACAGGGCCCGCATTCCCTGGTCCCCACAGGAGCCTACGTACCGCTGCCGCGAATCGCGCAGGCATCCAGGTGGCCGCAAGGCCCAGGTACGCGCCCAGACTTGCTCGCCTTTCCCGAACTGCCGACGCAAACCGTGCCCGCGCCTCGCTCCGCTTGCCGAGCTTCAAATATCGCAAACCCGCCGAAATCTCGAGTGCGGCCAGCGCCCGGGCCTTGAGGCCGCTCAGCCGTTCCGGATCACGCTCGATTGCACGCTCCACGATCAGCCGCCTGCCCTTGAGTGTCGTCTCCACATTTGCCGTTCTGGTCTGGCTCGCGCCGTGAATCCGATACTTCGCCAGCGGTTCGCGCACCACGCCCACCCTCCAGCGTGCGGCGATCCGCAGCCACATGGGCCAGTCCTCGGCCATTTCGAAACCGCGCGTCTCGTCAAAGAGGCCAACCTCGTCAAAGACCGCTCGCCGCACCATCGGCGTCGGTGACGGAATGAAACACTTCAAAAACAACCGTTCCAGCACGTCGCCCTCATAGAGCCTGCACTTGTCGCTCACCAGGCAGAGTGTTTTGCCGCTCGCCCCATCAAAGACCTCCGCATCCGAATAGACCATGCCGGCCTCGGGGTGTGCGTCGAGATACCGTACCTGCTTCTCCAGCTTCTCCGGCATCCACAGGTCGTCTGCATCCACAAAGGCCACGTACCTGCCCCGCGCGGCGCCGATGCCTCGATTCCGCGCGGCCGGCTGGCCGCGATTCGGCTGCCCCAGGCAAACAACTTGCGGGCGCTCGGCCGCAATCAGTCCCACAATCTCCGCCGTCCGGTCTGTCGAGCCGTCGTCCACCACAATCACTTCATAATCCCTGAAAGTCTGTGCCGCAATGCTCTCGAGCGTCTCGCCAATGGTCCCTTCCGCGTTGAATGCCGCGATGACCACTGAGACAGCCGGACTCTTCGCTTGGTCCGCGCTCATGCCGCAACTCCCTTCATCGTGCTCCCGGCCAGCGCAGCCTTCTTCTTCTCATTGGCCAGGTCAATAAGCCGCACCCCCATGAACATCAGCACCCATACCAGCACCGTCGCCTCCTGCGGCGCGTAGCAAAGAATGCTGGTGCCCGTCGTGTTGCTGTAAACATGCCATCCCAGAATCGCGATCAGCAAAAACGGCGCCCTACGGCCTGCCGGTCCACTGTCCCTTCGCGCGACCTTCCAGAGTCCCAAGACAATCCAGGCGAAGAGCCCGATCAGCACCAGCGTGGCCAGGCCGCCTGTCATCTGCGCCGTCTCCAGCAGCAGGCTGTGCACCGGCAGATTCGTCCCCCCTGTACCTACCGGGTCCTCGAACATGATGTAACGCGCAATCCCATGCCCGAAGCCGAAGTTGTCAAAGCAGTGCCCGATCCCCATCCCGATCAGCCAGAATCGCTGCTGCACCGAGTTTTCCTTCAGGCTGAACGGTCGATAGAGCAGAATCGGCAGCACCCAGCGCCCAGTAGCCAGCAGCACCAAGCCCAAAGACACGGCCATCCCCGCCGCAAACCGCCGCGTTCCTTTGAACAGCGGCAACAGCACCAGCACCGCCAGCGCAACGTATCCGCCGCGTGTGAAAGTGCTCACCTGTTCGACCGCAAGCAGGAGCAATACCGCCGCGCACACTGCCTTCCCCCAACCCGTTCGTGCCGCGCCCAGCAGGCCGAGGCCCAGCGTGATCACGATCGCCACCGTGCTCGCGTAGTAGTTTGCCGGCCCGAAGGCGATCGATCCCAGCCGCATGGGGTTCAGCCCTTCATGCGCCATGTATACTTCCCCGCGCGTCGCCGATCGAATCACAATCGACAGCATCACCGCGCCGATCATGTACCGCCAAAGCGCTACCATGTCTTCCACCTTGCGGATCGCTGCCAGCGTTAGAATCCCCACCAACGCGTACTGCCATACCCCGGTCACGCTCAGCCAGAACGCGCTCGCCGGTGTGTGGTTCACAATCTGCGACGCGGAAGCCAGCAGCCCGAAGACCCCAAAGAGCACCAGCGCCGTCTCCGCCGCGCGGCCTTCCAGTTGCTTTCCTCTGCAGCCCGCCGCGTAGCGCTGGGCCGCGAGCGCCAGGCCCGCCAGCACGATCAGCAGCGTGGTCGCTGAGGCGATCTCCTGCTGGTCATCGAAGTTGGTGAACTCGACCACGCCAAACAGCTCGGTTGCCCGCGCCGTCACATTCAGCAGAAGAATCTGCAACCCCAGCACGTGCAGCCACCGCCCCAGCACCATCAGCCGCACCCACAGCGCCATCGTTCCCAGCGCCGCCAGAACGATGAGGATGTTGTTCCCGCCGCCCGGCCGCGCGACCACGTAGTCGAACACCGGTTTCATCACCGCCGCCGCCGCTGCCGCCGTCAGCGTGAAGGCGCTCAGGTAGGCAGCTGCTCCCAACGGCGTCCGGATCCGGTTAGCCCAGTCTGCTGTGCGCACGGCGTCTCTAAGCCGCCTCTGCCGGCACGGTCCGCAGAACCGAGTGCCTGCGGTCCAGCAGAAAAATCCACACGAGATAGAGCAGCGAGAAAGCCAGCTGCGCCGACGCTACTCCGTAGCTGCCCCGAAAACGCGCCCCCAGAACAATCAGTCCGGCTCCGAAAAGAGCGGTTACGACCTTGGGTGCTATCAAACGGTGGGTGGCGAGCGAGGTCATAAAGTTCAGGCTCTTGATCTGCCCGGCGGCAAAGCAGCCCGAGGCGAGAATCAGCAGCGAGATCAGCGGCGAGTGCGCGCGGTAGGCCGGCGCCAGCACCAGGGCAAGCAGTCGGTGCCCTCCCAGATACGACGCCAGTGCCCCCACCACCGTCGCCCCAAGCACCACCCGCGTGAGCAGATTGTTCAGCTCCTCGGCATTGATCCGTCGCCGCGTATCCGCCCCGCTGCCCGCCCGCTGAAAGACGATCGGTGTCGACACCTGCAGCAGAAACTGCGTCAGCATGGCGATCGGGTAATACCCCACCTGGTAGAGCGACTGGTACAGTCCCACCTGGTCCAGGCCCGCAAACGCGCCCAGCGCCCAGCGGTCCGACGAGGCTTGAATCCACGCGAAAACTCCCCACGCGCAGAACGGCCAGGTGTAGGTCCACATCGACCGCAGCATCGGCCCGGTTGCATGGCTCGTTTCGGTCCGGCCGGGACCTGGCCGACACAGCCCTGGGCTGCCTGATTCCGTTCCGCGCATCGCTTTGCGCAGTGTCCTGGCGAGAAAGAAGAGTTGCGAAACAATCAGCAAAACGTAGCCGGCCGAGTACGAACAGAGAATCGAGTTCGCGTCCTGCGTCAGATGCCGGGCTACTTCCACCACGATGGCTAGACGCAGCCACGCGCCAATTCCCTGGTGCAGCGCCACGATCTTTCTCTGCCGCGCGGCGTTCTGGATCCCGTCGATCATCGAGCTCGCCGACGAGATCCACGCAAAGACAGCGGCTCCGGCGAGGGTAGGCAGCAGATGCAGCCGCGCCGTACCGGCAAAGAAGATGCCCACCGCTGCGGCAATCCCGCCGAGTGCCAAGGTCCCCACCAGAAACATTCTCGCGATCGCCCGCGTATAGGTGCCGAGTTCGCCGCTCTCCTGGGCAGGCGCATAATAACGCACGCACGCGGTTCCAATCGGCCCCATCACCAGTTGCTGCGCCAGCACAGCGCCGGTCATGGCCAGCGCCAGCCGCCCGTACCCGGCCGGGGGCAGCAAAGTTGTCAGGATGCGAATGGCGTAGATATTGCCCGCCGCGCCCACCACCTGGCCCGAGACCACGAAGAAGGCCTCCGGCGCCACCCGCGCCATTCCTGCGATCGAACCCGGGGGTACCGATATTGAGGGCATTGAGGTAGAACTCAATCCAGGCGCCGCCAGTTCTCCCAGACGAACGGATACTCATACGTGAGCCGGTGCGTAGCTCTCAGTCTCCGCTGCAGATTTTCTCTTCTCTCTGCGGCTCCTTCGATCCATGCGTGAAACTGCACCTGGATATCCCGGCACCGAGCCGTGAGCCCGGTTTCAAGCATCCTCTTGAGCAGCCCGTACTCGCCTCCTTCGATGTTGATCTTGATCAGGTCGATGCCGCGCTCGGCCATCAGCCCCAGAACCTCTGCGACGTCCCGGAGCTCGATCGTCTCGGTCTGCTTTCCGATCTTGCGAGTCACCGACGAGGCGTCTCCCCCAACGGCGATCTCGGCCCAGGTGGTCCGATCGGCAAGGCCGTAGGGATAGACCGTCAACTTCGGACAGCCGCGGAAGCGCTGCTCAATCTCCTTCCGGTACTGGCTCACGGGCTCGAAGATGTGGATCGAGGGGTGATAGCGCGCCTCGATCGCAGCGCTCCAATTGCCCATAAACCCACCAACATCCACCACCACGCTCTCTTCCGTCAGGTCATAGTCGAGCCGCAGCGTCTGGTCCCCGCGGTCGGCGATCCAGGCATCGGTAGGCCGAGGCTCCTTCAGCACGTCGGTCCGCCATGCGCGCATCAGGGTGTCCCAGCGGTGGCTCAGCCCGATGGCCCACTGGACAGGGGCCGGCCGTGCCGTGGGTGCGCTGGCAATTGGTTGATTCATAGGGAGTTCTCCTTGATTCATCCTGATGCGTCCTCTTCTGAGTGATCGCGCCGCCAGATGCTCAGGCGCATGCTGTGAGGGCAGTCGCGGCCTGCGTGTTTTGAAAGCTCAGAACCGCCTCCGCAACCGCCTGCAGCATCTCTTCCGTGAGTTCCGGATAGATCGGCAGCGCCAGCACTTCGCCCGCCGCCCGGCTTGCTTCGGGGCAGTCGTCCGGCTGGTAGCCGAGGCTCGAGAAGCACTCCTGCTCATGCAGCGACCGCGGGTAATAAACCTCCGTATCGATCCCTGCGGCCTTAAGGTGAGCCATCAACTGGTCGCGGTCCTTCACTCGGATTACGTATTGGTTGTAGATGCTCACGCACTCCGGACTGATCCACGGCGTGACACACGGCGTCCCCACCGCGCTCGCTTGAAAGGCCCGGTTGTAGAACCCGGCATTCCGCCGCCGGGCCTCCGACCACTGCTCGAGGTGCGGAAACTTGACCAGCAAAATCGCCGCCTGCAAGGGATCGAGCCGGAAGTTGCCACCTACCAGTTTATGAAAGTACTTGGGTTTTGCCCCGTGGTTGCGCATCATGCGCAGCCGCTCGGCCACCCGCTCATCGCTTGTCACCACCATGCCGCCGTCCCCCGCGGCGCCCAGGTTCTTGCTGGGGAAAAAGCTGAAGCAGCCCACCGTCCCCATGCTCCCCGCCCTGCGGCCCTTGTAAAGAGCTCCGATCGACTGAGCGGCGTCTTCTATCACATAGAGGCCGTGCCGCTCGGCGATTGCCAGCACCGGGTCCATATCGCATACCTGGCCGTAAAGATGCACGGGCAGAATGGCCCGGGTGCGTGGCGAGATCGCGGCCTCTATCAGGCCGGGGTCGATGTTGTAGGTACGCGAGTCGATGTCGACAAAGACCGGCGTCGCTCCGGTGCGGACGATCGAGCCCGCCGTCGCAAAGAAGGTGAACGGCGTCGTGATCACCTCGGCGCCCGGGCCGATGCCGAGCGCCATCAGGGACAGCAGGAGTGCATCCGTCCCGCTCGAGACACCCACTCCATGCGCTGCGCCGGTCAGCTCGGCCACCCGCCGCTCGAGCTCCGCAACCTTCGGGCCGCCGATGCAGACCTGGGACTCGAGAACCTCGCTCGCGGCCGCGAGCACTTCCTCGCGGATCGTCGCGTACTGTGCCTTCAGATCAAGCAGCGGAACCCTCATCGCAGAACCTCTTCCTCTTCAGCCTGTTTCTTGAAGTCGTCGTAGAGCCGGGTGCTCGTTCGACTGCCGGCCGCCAGCGGTGCCTCTTCGTCGAGATCCACCGAGCGCAGACGGCCCTCCGCGGTCTCCTCGTAGCGCAGACCGCTCTCCGGGCACACCAGCCGCCCCTCCGCGTCGCGCCTCGTCAGCCGCTGCCCGTGGCGGCTCATCCAGCCCACCCTCCGCGCCGGGTTGCCGACCATCAGCGCGTAGTCCGGTACGTCGCGCGTCACCACGGCGCCTGCCCCGATAAAGCAGTAGCGCCCCAGCTCAATGCCGCAGACGACGGTCGCGTTTGCCCCCACGGTTGCCCCGCGGCGGATCATCGTCCGTTCGTAGAGCGCGTGCCGGTTGACCTCGGAGCGGGGATTGGTCACGTTGGTCAGCACCGCCGACGGTCCCAGGAAGACATCGTCCTCGATCGTCGTCCCGGTGTAGATCGAAACGTTGTTCTGCACCTTCACGTTCGCGCCCATCACCACGTCGTCTGCAACCTGGCAGTTCTGGCCCAGAATGCACCGCTCCCCGATCCGCGCGCCCTTCATCACGTGCGAGAAGTGCCAGATTTTGGTTCCGGCTCCGATGGTCGACGGCTCATCGACGACCGCGGTCGGGTGCGCGAAGTAGGGTTTGGGCGGCGCGGCAGAATCCCCTGCAAGCGCAATCGCCCGCCGCTCTTCCATCGACCTCTGGCAGGCCTTCAGAACTTCGAGCACGCGCAGCCCTTCGCTGCCATCCGTAAGCGGCGTCCGCCGCTCGCGGCAACAGGAGAGATACTCCTGGCACTCGTTCTTCAACGGTTCCGATCCGTCCAGCTCGACCGGCTCGCCTTCCGCCTTCACCGCGTTGGGAACCCGCTCGCGCCACTCCACGCGGTGCGGATAGAGCACCAGCTTCTCCTGCGCGGTATCGTCGAAGACCGCCATCTTCTCCGAGCCGACCACCACCAGCCGCTGTTCCTTGAAGGGATGAAGCCAGCTGACGAAGATGTGCGCGCGCACGCCGTTCGAGAACGTGAACTGGCTCAGCGTCACGTCGGCCACGTCGCGGTTCAGGTACGAGCCTCCTTCGCAGATCACCGAAAGCGGCTCCTCGCCCAGCAGGCTCAGCAGCACGCTGATGTCGTGCGGCGCAAAGCTCCACAAAATATTCTCTTCAGCCCGGATCTTGCCCATATTCAGCCGGTTCGAATAGATGTATTCGATCCTTCCCAGCTCGCCCGCCGCGACCAGCGCCTTCAGCTTCCGCACCGCTGGATGGTATTGCAGAATATGGCCGACCATCAGCACCCGGCCCAGCCGTCGGGCGAGCTCTACCAGCGTGCCTCCCGCCCCGGCATCGAGCGCGAGGGGTTTTTCGACAAAGACGTCTTTTCCTGCCTCGAGGGCCTGTCGCGCCATGGCCGCATGCATCGATGCCGGCGTGGCCAGCACCACCGCTTCGATCTCCTCATCCTGGAGCACACGCGCGTATTCGCGCACAAACCGGACCTCCGGGTAGCGGGCGCGCAGATTCGCCTCGACCAGCGGATCGCCGTCGCAGACCGCCCCCAGCGCCCCCAGGTCGTAGAAGTTCCGCACCAGGTTTTTGCCCCAATACCCGCTTCCGATGACTGCAACCTTGTTTGCCATTTCAGTTCCTCTCGCTCACGCCATCACGATCTTGTCGCGGTTCGACTTCACGTCCCGCGTCGCGTTGCGGGTGTCCATCACCGAGGCCGACAGCCGCACGATGCGCTCGTAGTCAAAGGCGTCGTGGTCGGTCAGGATCAGCGTGGCGTCGGCGTCCACGAGCGCCTCGTCGCTCAGCTGGGCGAGCTCGACGCCCTTGAGCCGCCCGTAGCGATGGGAGACGTAGCCACTCACATGCGGGTCGAAATACGCCAGCCGCATGCCGCGCTCCGAGAGCAGCTTCAGAATCCGGATGGCCGGCGACTCGCGGCAATCGTCCACGTTCTTCTTGTAGGCCAGCCCAAGCACCAACAGGCGCGCCGAGTTCGATGCAATCCCGCGCGCATTCAGGTGCTCCACCACGCGCGCGACCACCTCGAAGGGCATGTTCGTGTTCACCTCTCCGGCCAGCTCGATGAAGCGGGTCGAGAAGTCGAACTCACGCGCCTTCCAGGAGAGGTAATACGGGTCGATGGGGATGCAGTGGCCGCCCAGTCCGGGCCCTGGATAGAATGCCTGGAAGCCGAAGGGCTTGGTCTTGGCCGCTTCGACGATTTCCCAGATGTTCAGCCCCATCCTCTGCGACAGGAGCTTCAGCTCGTTGATCAGCGCGATGTTGACCGAGCGGTAGATGTTTTCCAGAATCTTCACCATCTCCGCTGCCTCGCACGACGAAACCGGCACAATCCGCTCAAAGACCGCGCCATAGAAGGCCTCGAGCGCCCGGCGTGACTGCGGATCGTTCGCGCCGACCACCTTGGGAATGGTGCGCGCCGTGAACTGCGGGTTGGCCGGATCCTCGCGTTCCGGCGAGTAGCCGAGGAAGATCTCTTCGCCGATCTTCAGCCCCGACCGCTCAAGAATCGGCAGCACCACTTCGGTCGTCGTCCCTGGGTAGGTCGTGCTCTCGAGAATCACCAGCTGCCCGGGCCTGAGGTGCGGAGTGAGCGCCTCGGCCGTCCGGCGCACCGCGGTCAGGTCGGGCTGCTTGGCCCGGTCGAGCGGCGTGGGCACACAGATGCTCAGCGTGTCCGCCTCGCCCACTCGAGAAAAGTCCGGTGTTGCCCGCAGCCGGTCGTCCTGACGCATCTCCGCGATCATCGAGGCCGGAATGTGGCCGATATAGCTCTCGCCGCGCATCAGCTTCTCGGTCTTGGTGCGGTCGATGTCGAGGCCCAGCACCTTGAAGCCCTGGCTGGTGAACAGGCGCGCCAGCGGCAGGCCCACATAGCCGAGCCCGACGATCCCCGCCGTCAGCGTGCGGTTTCCGACCTTCTCTTCAAACGCGTCCAGTTGCGAACAGGAAACTTCAGCAATCACGTGTGTGCTCCTTGGTCTGAAACCGTTGCCGGCGCGACGCCCCCCATCGGCGTCCCCAGGTGTCTGGCTGCCACCTGGCAGACGAACCGGTACGAGCAGGCTGCCACCAGGCCAAGAACCGTAAACATGAACACGATCGACGCGCGGTGCGGAGAGGACTTGCGGTCGGGCGGAGCGGCCGTCTCCACCACCTGCACCACCGTCGCCGTCTTTGCTTCGTCGAGCCTGGCCGCGTCGTACTGCTTCAACAGCAGGTCGAACATCACCTGCCTGTACTGCACCTCGTGCTCGGCGCTCAGGTAGTCCATCCCCGCGTCGGCCACCTGCTCGAGCCCCAGGTCGGCTGATCCGGCCTCGCCGCCCGCCTTCTCCATGCGGGCCTCTTCGGCGGCGAGCGACTGGAGCTGGTTCTCGGCGAGTTCGACTTGCGGGTTGCGCTCCGTCGAATAGGAGCGCAGCGCGTCGAGCTCCACTTGCTTGCCGGCGCGTGCGGCGCGCAGGGCCGACAGATTACCGATCACCGCACGGGCCTGGGCATCGAGCTGGACCAGCCCCTTTTTCCGCTGTATCTGCTGGAAGGCATACTGCGCGGCTACCAGGTCGTCTTTGGCGCGTTTGAGCTGGTCTTCGTAGAAGAGCCGGCGCTGCGAGGCCTCGGTCACGGCCAGCGACTTCGAGAGAGCCAGCAGCTGGCCGGTATACATGTTGGCCATCGCCGCGGCGCGTCCGGGGTCTCCATCGGTCACCGCGATGGCGATGAACCCGCTCTTCTCCGAGCTGATCTGCGTGTTCCCGGCCAGCTTGGCCCTGGCGACGCTCGGGTACTTCGCCTTGTAGAGGTCCGCGAGTCCAAACTTCTCCAGGATCGCGTCGGCCACCGGCCGGGACTCCAGCAGGCCGATGTAGAGGTCGTTCGGATTATGCAGTCCCAGGCCCGCCCCCGCCGCGGCGGCCAGTGCGCCGGCGCCGGAGCTGGCCAGCTGGCTCATCACAAACGCCGCCGAGGACGGCGCCTGCTGCGGTGTCAGGATGCGCGTCGTCGCCGTGTAGAGCACCGGGAGCGTCAGGCTGTAGGCCACCCCGGCCGCCATCGCCGCGGCGGTCACTGCCGCGATGAATCGCTTGTGCCCGCTGAGTTCCCGCACGAATTCCACCGCGGCCGAATGCGCGGCCGGCGTAAGCGTCTCCGGACGGAATTTGGCGGGATCTTCGAGAAGGTATTCAGTCGGCATAACGGGGCTCCGGCACTACGGAATGATTCCCTGGATGGCGCCCTGGAAGGCTGCCTGGGAGAGGCTCTGGGTCATGCCGGGCAGCATCTGCAGGAAGGGGTTCGGGCCCTTGAACCGCGGTGGAACGATGATCGCGTCGCCGGGCAGCGGGCTGATCTTTTCGAAGTTGCCCTGCCACCCCCGGTTTTGCCGGCTCACTACCTCGCCGTCGGCGCGAATCAGGAAGATGCGCTTCACGTCTCCATCCCGGGTCGCTCCGCCGGCATCGTTCAGATAGGCCGAGAGCGGTCGCCTCGGCTGGTAGCGGAAGGCGTTCTCGTTGTAGACCGAGCCGACCACCTGCACCGTGCCCAGCCGCGGCGGAATGTAGAGCGTGTCGCCATCCTCGAGCGGAAAGTCCGGAAGCTCGGCCACCGTCCCGGCATCGCGCGCGATCTTCAGCACCACGCGGCCGGTTGGCGCGTAAGCGGAGAGTGCGGTGATCATGGCCTGCTGGGCGGCGGTCTGCTGCGGGCCGAGCGCGGCGAACCCTGACGACGCCATTCGCCCGGCCATATCGCTCTCCAGCCTGCGGATCGAAAGCTTCACCTGTTCTTCCTCGGCCTCGCGGGCCGAGACGCGGGTCAGCTGCATGGCAAACAGATACGAGTGCGGGGTCAGCCCGCCGGCCTGTTCCACCACCTTGCGCAGCGTCTCGCCCGGTTTCACCCGGTAGAGCCCCGGGGCGTTTACCTCGCCGCCCACGCGGACAAAGCTGGCGTGTTTGTCGAGCGGCAGCTCCAGATCCTTGCGCGCAAAGATGGTCATCACGTCGCCCGGCTCGAGCGCCTGGTTGTCCTCCCCGGCGGGCCGGTCGATTGCCTCCCCCAGGTTGAAGGCGATCAGCCGCGTGCTCAGGTCGCGCGGGTCGAGCCGCTCGATCACGGCATACTCCCAGTTGATCTCGGCGCTCGTCTCCCCGATGCCGATCATCGGGTCCGGATACTGGCCCGCCCCCTCGGCCGGCTTTTGAAACGCTCGTTCCGCGCCCGCCGGCGTCAGATGGTTCTGCCGGTTCCAGTAGTCGCGCGTCAGCAGGCTCTGGCGCGAGGGGATCAGGTCGGCGACGCGCATCCCCGCATGCCAGGCAAACCGGCCCGGCATGGCTACATTGCCGCGCAGGGTCACGGCATTCTCAAACCTTGGCGAGATGGGAAAGATGCGCACCAGGTCTCCGTCGCACAACACCCGGCTCAGCCCCGCCGCATCGAGCGAAAACTCGTCCACACGGCGCCGCCGGTGGTTCTCGATCCGTTCCAGCAGCACCCGGTCGGTTCCCGCCAGGCTGGCCAGCCCGCCCGCATTGGCCAGGGCCGAAGCCAGCCTGGTCTCGCCCTTCAACTCGTAGATGCCCGCATCGTTTACGCTGCCCAGGAGCGCCACCTCCGGCCCCGCCGGCGGAATGAAGATCACATCTCCGGGCATCAGGTGCCGGTCGCCTGACTTGTCGCCCCTGCGCAGAAGTTCATACAGGTCCAACTCTGTTAGCAGCATCCCGTCGCGGCGCAGCTCAATCCTGCGCATGCTCCCGGTTGCCGACGGGCCTCCGCAGGCAAACAGCGCATTGACCAGCGTGCTCAGCGAACTCACTGTGCAGGCGCCGGGCTGGCGGGCGCTGCCCAGCACAAACACCTGGATCGAGCGGAGCTGGCCCAGCGTTACATTCAGCTCGAAGTCCTTGAAGAGGTTCCCGACCGCCGCCTTCAGGTAGCCTTCCAGCTCGCTCGACCTGAGTCCCGCCACGTTCAGCGTGCCCACCCTGGGCACCGCGATCTGCCCGTTGCGGTCCACCGTCGTGCGTGCGTTGATCTCCACCTTGCCCCATACCCTGATTTCGAGCTGGTCGCCGGGCCCCACCACATAGTCCTCGGGCACCGGAACCTGGTCGAGCGGCGCAAAGGTCGTCGGCGCCTCGGCGAAGAGCTGTCTTCCATAGACAGGGAGCGGCCGGCCGGCGGCATCCTCGGCAAAGAGCTCAAATTCTGAGGGAACCAGGGCCGGCTTCGGCCTCTGCGCGGCGGGCTGGTTAGGCCTCAAAGCACCCGGTTCAGCCCCCTCGCCTGCGACGGGCTGAATTGCAGTCGCCGGGGGGCATCCGGGCGTTGTCGGATATTTCAGGCAGTACGATGCCAGATCCGCAAACGGCATGCCGGCAGCAGCCGGCTCCGGGGCGGCTGGAGTCTGCTGTCCGTAAGTGAGTCCGCACGGCAGCAGGAGAAGGAGTGCAAGCTTGTTGGTCATGGCCCTGTCAGATTTCCGTTTCATGTTTTGATAGGTCTTGTCAGCTGGTCGCGCTGCCCGATCTTTCCCCTGATTTCTCTAAATTCGGCCAGGGGTACGGCGCGGCCTTCGGCGTCAGCAGCTCCAGCCAGAAGCGCGCCTGCGCGCGCCCCGCCTCCTGGCTGTTCGAATACGCAGGATTGTTGCCCTCGATCAGCTTCGAAATCCCCGGATGCATCAGCGCCGTCGTCATCAGCGCCGCGGTCAGCATGGTCGGGTCCAGTTCGCGGATCCTGCCGCTTTTCATGTTCCTCTTCAAGTAGTGATTGATCGCCGAAAGGTCCTGCGCCAGATGATCCTGGCAGAAGGCTTCGGCCTTCCACTCAAGCTCCACAAACGCCACCGCGATCAGCCGCAGCAGCTCCGGCCGGTAGCTCACCAGGTCGGCCATCATCTCCAGGATCTTGGGCAGGACCACCTCGGGGGCCTGGCCCTGGGCAATGCCTTCCACCAGGTCCCGGCGCATCTTCAGGGCAGAGGAGTGCCACCGCAACGCCGACCAGAACAGGTCCTCCTTGCGATCGAAGTGCCGGAACAGCGTGTTCTCGCTTACCCCCGCCAGCCGAGCGATATCCCGCGTGCTGGTGCCGTGGTAACCCTGGCGCGCAAACAGTTGCGCCGCCGACAGGACAATCTTTTCGGACGTGGCGGAGTTTTTGGTTGACAGTTGCATTCGAGCACTCCCTCTAGTCGGTGGAGAGCTTGGCGGCCGCGCCGAGTTTGGTCGAGCCGGTTGGGTCGGAACCTGCGAAGAGCGCCCCGCGCGCCAACTCTCAAAAACACTGAGGTCGAAGCCGGAGACAAATGCAGGTGAATAGAGCAGAAGGCGTTAGGAAGGTAGATGAAGCGATGGGGTCAACTTAGGGAGGAGTAAGTACAGGCTGACGTCGGGTTCCAGACTCGCGTTTTCGGCTGGCCCTCTGCCTTCTGCTTTTCTGAAGGGCAAGGCTTCGCCATGCTGAGCAAGCAGGACGCCCCTCAATTGGTCATTCTTGGGTTGAATCCCCGGGAGGCTAAGAAACACCGGCGGAAATCGCCGCGTCTCGCTTCCCCCGCCGCTGACCTGAAACTCGCCAGCCAAAGGGCTCCCTCCCCAATCCTCGCCGAGTGAACGGAGGAGGAAAGCGGACCGTGAATCAAAGAGTAAGCTCGTGCTGAAGAAAATGGGAGCGACAAGATGCGTCAAAGGCGGTCAATGCATGTCGAACGGGTGCAAATGCTCACTCCCACACCTGCTATCCCTCCGCTTCCACAACACGCTCCATCGCCGCCGCCTGCTCCTCTAGCGACTCCACCAGCCGGAACTGCGCCCGCGCCCGGTCCAGATTCTGTCCCGCCCGATGCACCTTGAAGTATTGGTCGCCTTCCAAATAGTCCGCCAGAAAGCGAATTCCCTGCTCCAGCGTGATCACGCGGCCCGCCTGCACGAGCATTCTCTTTTCCAAATCCAACAGAAAAGCCCCGGCCACGCTCAGATACCCCCGCGCCAGCGCCTCAAACATCTCCATCTCCATCTTCACAAGGGAGAGGTCCCGCTCATCCTCCGCCGCACGGCAGCTCATCGTCCGCACCATGTCGCCAAAGTCAAAGGGCGCGAGGCCCGGCATCACGGTTTCGAGGTCAATGACGCAAATCCCCTCGCCCGTCCGCTCATCCAGCAGCACGTTGTTGATCTTCGTATCGTTGTGCGTCACCCGTTCCGGCAACCCGGCTTCCACCAGCAAGCACGTCACGCTCTCCCGCTCCAGAGCGAAAGCAATCTCGCGCTCCGCTCCCTCGGCCCGGCCCAGCATATCCTCCTCCACTGCGTGCTTCAGCGCCGCGAGCCGCTTCGGCGTGTTGTGAAAGTCGGGAATCGTCTCGTGCAGCCGCGGCGGAGGCAGGTCCGCCAACATCCGCTGAAACTCTCCAAAGGCTCGTGCCGCCTCGTATGCCTGGGCCGCGGTTTCAACCACGTCGTAGCTGCGTGCTCCCTCAATAAACCCGTACATCCGCCAGAAATTTCCTTCCGGATCCATCAGCCCGGGGCCCCCACCGCGTGCTCGCACCAGTGTCAGCACGCGCCTGCTCTCCTCCGGCCCCTTCCCGGCAAGGTGCGTAGTCACTCGCTCAATGTTCTCCATCAGCGCCAATGCATCGTGAAAGACATGGGTATTGACGCGCTGCAGCAGGAACCGCCGGTGCCTTCCGCCCTGCTCGAATACGGCGCAGTACGAATCGTTAATGTGGCCGCTTCCATTGGGCGCAAGGCTGACCAGGGTTCCCTCAACAGCAAACTCCTGCGCCGCCCGGCCTGCATTGTCGCTCGCCATTATGCCCAAAGCCTCGCCGGATACACCCCGTTCGCAACCAGCCGCCGAATCTCCTCAACCACTTTGGCCCGATCCTTACGATAGGTCACCCCAAACCACCGTGCGCTCGTCTTCAGCACTCTCACCCGCGCCGCCTTCCGCGCTGACGCCTGCCCCGCTCGAATCACCTCACTCACCGTATTCGGCAGGTAGCACTCCGCTTTCTGGTCCCCGCCATGCCTTTCAAGGAATCCTTCGAACTGCTCGCGCAACTGCCCAAACACCGCAGGCGTGAATCCCCACACATTCATCGAAACCGTCTCATCTCCGGTCAGCATCTTGACCATCCCCATCGCGTCGGCACTCTTCGCCCCCGCCCCGCATCGCTCCACGTTGAACATCTCAACAATGCTTTCGAGCAACCCGCCCTCGTTCACCTGGCATACCCCGCGCGCTACAGCGCCTGAATCCGAAAGCGTCTCCCGCAGGCGAAACCCGACCATTGCGTACTCGCCGCTACCAGCCTCCAGATGCCGCGCCAGCACCGCATAGCTCTCCGCTCCATAGAAGTCGTCCGCATTGATCACTGCAAACGGCGTAGTCACCGCTTCCTCCGCCGCCAGCACCGCCTGCGTGGTGCCCCACGGCTTCGTTCGCCCCTCCGGCACAGTAAATCCCTCGGGCAGATCCTCCAAATCCTGGAAAGCGAATTCGACCGCAGTCCGCCCCCGAGACCATCCGGCAGCCATCTCCCGGAACGGCTCTTCGAACTCCATGCGAATCACAAAGACGACCTTGCCGAAGCCCGCGCGCACCGCATCGAAGACCGAATACTCGAGAATCGTCTCCCCGCTCGGACCCACCGGGTCCATCTGTTTCAGCCCGCCATAGCGGCTGCCCATCCCCGCCGCCAGCACAACTAACGTCTTCGCGCTCATCGATCCCATTCAATCACGTTCGGGCCGTGTTCTCGGCTATCCTGCGTGGTGCAATCTCCGAGTGGCCTCAATCCGCCCGAGATCACAAAACGTTGCCGAGTCGGGGTGGAGACGCGCGCCCGATAATGGAGACGACGGCGTATCGTGTCCTCTCCACGCAGGTGCGACCAGCGTTGCTGGGGCGTTCCACGTGAGAGGATCAGGATAATGGTGGAATCGGAATCGGCCATTGGCAGAAAAGGAGATATAGGTGAACGACTCAATGCTGCCATCGATAAGCACACCGGATCGGCAGGCCGAGGCCTTCCCTGTGCTGACCCCCGCCCAGATTGACCGAATTCGGCCGTACGGCACCGCGAGAAAAGTTCGCGCCGGAGAGGTTCTGTACGAATCGGGTGCGCTGGGAATGGCCTGCTTTGTTGTGCTCTCTGGAAAGCTCGAGATCGTCATGACGCAGCTCTCCGGCCAGCACGTATTTGTGACCTATGGTCCGGGAGGTTTCTCCGGGGAAATGGTCATGATTTCCGGAGCCCGCTCGCTATCGAGCGCGCGCGCTGCCGAGCCGGGAGAATTCCTTGAAGTCAGCGCGGATGCCTTGCACTCGCTCATCGCAAGAGATGCCGAACTCAGCGATATCTTCATGCGCGCTTTCATCCAGCGCCGTCTCGCGCTTGTTACGGAAGGTATGGGCAATGTGGTCATCCTGGGATCGCGTTACTCAGCTGACACGCTGCGGTTGCGCGAGTTCCTCACCCGCAATGGGCATCCGCACGCATATATCGACCTTGACAGTGACACAACCGCACAAGAACTGCTCGATCGTTTTAGCCTGACAATTGACGAAATACCCGTTGCAATTTGTAGCGGAAAGGCGGTGCTGCGCAATCCCACCACGCAGCAGTTGGCTCAGTGCCTCGGATTCGCGGGCACGGTGGATGAATCGCGCATTCGGGATGTCGCCATCGTCGGTGGTGGTCCGGCCGGGCTGGCAGCGGCGGTTTACGCTGCTTCCGAAGGCCTGGACGCTGTCGTGATCGAAGCCGACTTTCCCGGCGGTCAGGCGGGATCGAGCTCGAAGATTGAGAATTACCTCGGTTTTCCCACGGGCGTCTCCGGTCTGGAGCTTACGCGCCGCGCCGTTGTGCAGGCAGAAAAATTCGGCGCTCAGATGATGGTGGGACAACGAGTGGTCAAGTTCCAATGCGATCAGAGGCCATACCGGCTCTGGCTCGAGAATGGGACCGTTCTGCAGGCTCGCAGCATCGTCATCGCCGCAGGAGCACAATACAACACACCGAACGTCGCCAATCTCAAGCAGTTCGAAGGCAATGGAGTTTATTACGCGGCTACTTTCATGGAGTCGCAACTCTGCGGAGGAAATGAGGTCGTCGTCATCGGAGGCGGCAATTCGGCCGGGCAGGCAGCAGCTTTTCTTGCAGAGACTGCCCACAAGGTCTATATGTTGGTTCGCGGAAAGACCCTTTCGGAGAGCATGTCGCGCTATCTGATCCAGAGAATTACGAAACATCCTGTGATCGAGTTGCATCTGGAAACCGAGCTTGTGGCATTAGAGGGCGAGTCGCACCTCGAACGCGTCACCTGGCTCGACCGGTCGTCAGGGGAGAGATCGACGCACGATATCCGGCACGTTTTCGTCATGGCGGGTGCTTCACCGCATAGCGACTGGTTGCGTGGCTGTGTCGCCCTCAATCAGCAGGGCTTCGTTCTTACAGGACGGGACCTGGACCCGGTTCTGGCGGACGCGCCACAAAAGTGGCCTCTGGCCCGGGCCCCGCAGATGCTTGAAACGAGCTTGCCGGCCGTTTTCGCAGTTGGCGACATCCGCGCCGGAAACGTGAAGCGAGTTGCGTCGGCGGTCGGCGAAGGCGCAATCTCGATCCATCTTGTACATGGCGCCCTGGCAGAGATTTAGCATCGACAGAATCTTCACTGATGTTTGCGGGGGCAAGCCGAGAAGCCCGCGAGAGCAAGTTCTGGTCATATTTCCGCCAAACTCGAAACTGCGCCATCGCCCGGCCCCCTTTCCGCCGCAATCGCCTTCACCTGCTGCCATCCCCGTGCGCCGAGATCTTTCCCCTTGACAGCTTAGGAGAGTCGGTCTACTCTCCTAATTACCTTAGGGGGACGCGTGAACGACCAGGCCCAGCTCCTTCCCGGCACTCTCGACCTGCTCATCCTGCGGGCGGTCTCGCTTGGCCCGCTCCATGGATATGGCATCCTGCTGCGCATCGGGCAAATCTCCGGCAATGCACTGCTCATCGAACAGGGCGCGCTCTATCCCGGACTCTTCCGCCTCGTCCGTCAGGGGCTGCTGAAAGCAGACTGGGGCACCTCGGAGAACAATCGCCGCGCCAAGTTTTACGAGCTCACCGCCGCTGGCCGCAAGCGCCTGCGCGAGGAAACAAAGAGCTGGAACCTGCTTGCAGGCGCCATTGCGTCGGCCCTCGGTCCACATCCGGAGGAAGTATGAACCTCTTCCCCTCGCTTCGTTTCCGCATCGCCGCGCTCTTCGAGCTCTCGCAGGTCCACGCCGACATGAACGCCGACCTCGACGAAGAGCAGCGCAGCCACATCGAGCTCCGAGCCGACGACCTTGAGCGCTCTGGTCTTCCTCGCGCCGAAGCCGAGCGCCGCGCACGCATCGAGTTCGGCGGCCGCGAGAAATACAAGGAAGCGATTCATGAATCGCTGAGCGGAAACCTTCTCGCGACGCTCTGGCAGGACGTCCGGCTCAGCCTCCGCGTGCTGCGCAAGTCTCCGGGATTCACAATCGCGGCTGTTCTCACGCTGGCATTGGCCATCGGTGCCAACTCGGTCGTATTCGGCTTGCTCGACGCACTCATCCTGCGCCCCCTCAACCTGCCCAATCCCCAAACCCTCTACACCATTGAGCATGGGCCCGACAAAAGCCAGAGCGAGTCCTATCTCGACTATCTCGACCTGCGCGATCGTAACCGCACCTTCGAATCGATGATCCTCTACAACATCATTGAAGTCGGATTCGATGCGGGCGCGAGTCCCTCCCGTTCGATGGGCTACGAGGTGAGCGGAAACTACTTCGACGCGCTCGGCATTCATCCCTGGCTCGGCCGCTTCTTCCATGGTGCTGACGAGCACGGGCCCAACAGCGCACCGTACATCGTTCTCAGCTACCCCAATTGGCACACCCGCTTTCACGATGACCGCGGCATCGTGGGCCGTGTCATCCAGGTCGACAAGCATCCGTTCACCGTCATCGGAGTCGCGCCGCCCTCGTTCAATGGAACTTTGCTCTTCTTCTTCCCGGATTTTTGGGCTCCGGTCGTCAATCATGAGCAGTTCGGCGGCGGAAACGTCCTCAATATCCGCAACGAGCAGGAATTCATCATGGCTTTCGGCCATTTGAAGCCAGGTGTCACGCCCGCCCAGGCCATTGCCGATCTGAACAGCGTGGGCGCATGGCTCGAAAAGACCTATCCCAAAACCGACGCGCACATGACCTTTACGCTGGCGCGCCCGAGCCTCGCCGGCGATCTGCTCGGGCCGCCCGTGAAAGGATTCGTGGCCGCGCTCACGCTGCTTTCCGCGCTGATTCTGCTGGCCGCCTGTGCCAACCTCGGAAGTCTCTTTGCCGCCCGCGCAGCCGACCGGTCCCGCGAAATCGCCTTGCGGCTTGCGCTCGGCTCCAGCCGCCGGCGTATCCTGCGCGCCGTCTTTACCGAAGCCTTGCTTGTTTCACTTGCCGGCGGTACGCTTGGCCTCCTCGGCAGCATCGCCTTGCTCCGCGCGCTCAGCGTCTGGCATCCCAGTCCCCGCTATCCCATCATCGTGCCTGTTGCTCCCGATGCATCCGTCTACTGGGCCGCATTGCTGCTTGCCCTGGCCAGCGGCTTCCTCTTCGGCGTGGTCCCAGTGCGCCAGATCTTGCGCACCAACGCCTATGAGGTGGTTAAGGCCGGATCCACTGGCGTCGTCGCCGGCGGTGCCGGCCACCGCATCACCCTCCGCGACGTGCTGCTCGTCCTGCAAATTGCCATCTGCGCCGTCCTCGTCACATCTTCCCTCGTTGCAGTGCGCGGTCTGCTGCAGTCGATGCACAGCAACTGGGGCTTCAATCCCCGAAACGCAATGATCCTCGATTCCGATCTCAGCTGGGGTGGATACACCGGCGAAAACGTGCCAGCCATGCAGCGACGCATGATCGACAGTCTCCGCGCAATCCCCGGCGTAACGTCCGTCGGTTTGATCGATGAACTTCCCCTCGACGGAGGCGCGCCCAACGAGGATGTCTTTACCGACGAAACAACAGATCTGGTTCCTGCCAAAGCCGCGGCTCACACCGTGAACTATAAGATCTCTCCCGATTACTTCCACGCGGCAGGAACCACCCTGTTGCGGGGCAGAGATATCACCTGGCATGACGACAAAAACTCACCCGCCGTGGCTCTAGTCAACGAAGAGTTTGCGCGCAAAATGTTCGGTTCCGTCGACAACGCCATCGGCAGGTTCTTCAAGCCGGAGATCGGAACCCGCCTGCAGGTCGTCGGTGTCGTCGAAAACGGAAAATACTGGCAAATGACTGAAAATCAGAAACCGGCGATATTTACCTCCTACCTCCAATCGCCAGCCAACGCTTCATCCATCGTGCTGCGCTCCAATCGCGATCCCCAGCAACTGGCCGCCGACATGCGCACCGTCCTCCGCGAACAGGATCGAGGCTTGCCGTTCGAACTCCTCACCTGGCCCGACCAACTGGGATGGGCCCTGGTTCCATCCCGTGTGGCGACTGTGGCGTTGGGGGTGCTTGGCATCATGGGCTCCATTCTGGCCATCACGGGAATCTTTGGCCTCGCCGCGTGCTCTGTCAGCAGGCGGCTGCGTGAAATCGGCATTCGCATGGCGCTGGGCGCGCAGCGCAGAGAAGTTCTCGGCGCGGCGCTTGGGCGCTCCATCAAACTGCTGGTCGTTGGTTCAGTCGCAGGATTACTTCTGGGCGTTCTCGCCGGCCGCGTCCTTGCTTTCCTCGTCTATCAGGCCAATCCCCGCGATCCGCTCGTCTTGACTGGTGTTGTCGTTGCCATGGCGTTGCTCGGACTCGTCGCTACATGGATTCCGGCACAACGCGCGCTCTCAGCCAATCCGCTTGTGCTTCTGCGCGAGGAGTAACGTATGAGCCTCTTCCCCTCACTCCGTTTCCGCCTCGCCGCGCTCTTCCAGCGCTCGCAGGTCCACGCCAACATGAACGCCGACCTGGACGACGAGCAGCTCAGCCACATCCAACTCCGCGCCGACGACCTCGAACGCTCCGGCCTTTCTCGCCCCGAAGCCGAACGCCGCGCCCGCGTCGAGTTCGGCGGCCGCGAGAAGTACAAAGAAGAGATTCACGAATCGCTGGCCGGGAATCTTCTCTCGACCATTTGGCAGGATTTGCGCGTCAGCCTCCGCGTGCTGCGCAAGTCTCCCGGCTTCACCATTGCCGCCGTTTTCACGCTGGCTTTAGCAATCGCGGCCAACTCCGTGGTGTTCAGCGTCATGAATGCGTTCGTGCTGCGGCCCCTGAATGTTCCTCATGCACAGAGCCTTTACGCGCTCCAGCATGGAAACGAGGTCTCCGGGTACGAGTCGTACGCCGATTATGTCGATCTACGCGACCGCAACCACAGCTTCGAGTCGCTGATCGCTTATAACGCGATACAGACCGGACTCGATGCCGGCCAGGATCCGAGAAGCGTCTGGGGCTTGGAGACCAGCGGAAACTACTTCGATGCGTTGGGCCTTCGACCGCACCTGGGCCAATTCTTCCATGCCTCGGATGAGCATGGGCCGAACAGCGCTCCGTATATTGTCCTGAGTTACGATTTTTGGCACACACATTTCCACGACGACTCCGGCGTGGTGGGCCGCGCTGTCCGGCTCAATAAACATCCCTTCACCGTCCTTGGTGTGGCGCCGCGGGACTTCAACGGCACTTTGTTGTTCTTCAACCCCGAGATCTTCATCCCTATCGTGGAGCATCCGCTGTTGGGAGGCGGTGCGGATGACCTGAGTGCGCGGGATGCCCACTGGGTGTTTGAGCTGATGGGACACTTGAAAACGGGTATTACTCCTGCGCGAGCCGTCGACGATCTGAACTCGATCGGAGCACAGTTGGAAAAGGCCTATCCGAAGGCTGAGCGCAAAATGACGTTCGTCCTGGTGCGGCCCAATCTCTATGGAGACTACCTCGGTCGCCCTGTGCGGGCATTCATGGCCGGGCTCATGCTGCTGGCGGGCTTGATTCTGCTGGCCGCTTGCGCCGACCTCGGTACTCTGTTTTCAGCGCGCGCGGCCGACCGCTCGCGCGAGGTTGCATTGCGCCTGGCCCTGGGATCGAGCCGCAGGCGCATTCTGCGCGGACTGTTTTCTGAGGCTCTGCTGATTTCCCTCGCCGGAGGCGCCGCGGGGCTCGGCGCCAGCGTGGTGCTGCTGCGCGCAATGAGCGCATGGCGGCCCTTTCCCCGCTGGCCCATCCATATCGGCGTGAATCCCGATGCATCGGTCTATGCGGTCGCACTGTTGCTTGCCCTCGTCAGCGGGCTGCTGTTTGGCGCGGTTCCGGTCAGGCAGGTCCTTGCCACCAACCCATACGAGGTCGTCAAAGCTGGATCGAACTCAAGAGCTGGACGGCGTCTGCTCCTCCGTGACGTTTTGCTGGTGGTGCAGATTGCCATCTGCGCAGTATTGGTCACTTCTTCCATCGTCGCGGTGCGCGGGCTGTCACGCTCGCTGCATGCCAACTTCGGATTCGAAGTGCGGAATACCCTGCTGGCGGAGACTGACCTGGGCATGGCCGACTACAGCCCGGAGCGAGTGCCCGCTATGCAAAAGCAGATGATCCGGACCCTCCAGGCGCTTCCGGGCGTCGACTCGGTGGGCCTGGCCGATGGCCTGCCACTGGGAGATGGCGCAGGCGACTCCAATGTGTTCGCCGACAATACAACAGATCTGAAGCCGACCAATGCATTATTCAACGCTCCGGTGTTCAACATTTCTCCCGAGTACTTCCAGGCTGCCGGCACCGCACTGCTCTCCGGCAGAGCCTTCACGTGGCAGGATGACAAAGACTCGCCGCGCGTTGGCGTGGTGAATGGCGAATTCGCGCGTAAAGTCTTCGGATCGACAGGCGCCGCAATGGGCCGCTTCTTCAAAATGAAGGACGGGACGCGTATCCAAATCGTCGGCGTTGCCGAGGACGGCAAGTATGCGAGCCTGACCGAAGCTCCGCAGCCGGTGATGTTCCTGCCGACTCTGCAATCGCCATCGCGGTCCACTCAGTTGGTCGTGCGTTCATCCGGCGATCCCCAGCTCTTGACAGCGGCGATCCGCGGCGCACTGCGGCAACTCGACCCGGGATTACCTGTTCTGATCGAACCGAGGGATGGGCCTATGGCCACCCTCCTGTTTGGCCCGCGTATGGCCACGATTGCGCTCGGAGTGCTGGGTCTGCTCGGCGGCATGCTGTCGATCACCGGCATCTTCGGCATGGCCGCGTATTCGGTCAGCAAGCGGCTTAAGGAGCTTGGCATTCGCATGGCGCTGGGTGCACAGCGGAAAGAAGTATTGCGCGCCGCGCTGGGACGCTCAATCAAACTCCTCGCTGTCGGCTCGGCCGCAGGCCTGCTCCTCGGAGTGCTGGCCAGCCGGGTCCTCTCCTACATCGTGTACACGGCCACGCCGCGCGATCCGCTCGTGCTGGCCGGTGTTGTCGTCGCCATGGCGCTGCTCGGGCTCGTCGCTACATGGATTCCGGCGCAACGGGCGCTCTCCGTGAATCCTCTCGTGCTGCTGCGCGAGGATTGATGCTGCTCAGGTCTTCCACCCTGTCCATTTGTCTCGATTTCAGTCACTCTGGTTACTCCTGGTTACCAATATTAGAAAAACTCAATTCCGTTCAGGCCAACCCCCTCCCACAAATTAGCCAGTTGTAAGGTATAGACCTGATTCGATTTAGTGCGAGAATTAATCAAAGCCTCACCATCTCTGCGGGTCTGTAAGGCCTTGAATGCTCCCTCCGCATTGCCGAGCTTCCCGATCCACACGAGGCAACGAATGAAGGTCCTGGGAATCAGCGGACTGGAAAACTCCATGCCTTTCAAGCGGGGTACCTTCCCCGGCCTTGAAGAGCGGGAATACCGCATCGCGCAAGGCATGGACTCCGCCGCGGCTCTTGTCATCGACGGCAAGCTCATCGCCGCCGCAGAAGAGGAACGCTTCACCGGCAGGAAACACACCGGCGACTTTCCCATCCATGCCATCAATTTCTGCCTGGCTGAAGCCGGAATCTCCATCGGCGAAATCGATGAGATCGCCCACGGCTTCGACTACACACCGCTCCGTAACCTCTACTCCGCCGACGAAGTCTCCGCCCGGCTGTATCGCGAGGTCTTCTCCCGCGAGGCCCTGCTTGCTCAGGTCGAGCGCGATCTCCCCGGCTTTCCCGAAAGCAAAGTCCTCTCCGTCGGCCACCATCTGGCCCATGCCGCCAGCGCGGCATACACCTCGGGCTGGGACGAGTGCCTCGTCGTCGTCAACGACGCCATGGGCGAGGTCGAAAGCCTCAGCGTCTACGACTTCCACGACGGCCAGATGGAGAAGATCCGCACCGTCGGCGCCAACGACTCAATCGGAATACTGTACTCGCTCGTCACTCTCCACCTGGGCTTCGACTTCAACTCCGACGAATACAAGATCATGGGCCTCGCTCCCTACGGCAATCCGGCCCGCTTCCGCCCCTTCTTCGATCAGGCCGTCGAGCTCCGAGACGACGGCACCATCCGCATTCCCATCCTCAAGCTCAACCGCACCCGCGAACAGCGCGAAACCTACATCGCCTCGCGCGCATATCTCGATGAGCACCTGGTCCCGCGCCGCCACCCGAATGATCCCGTCACCTCGGTCCATGAAGACGTCGCCGCCGCCCTCCAGGCCTGCCTCGACCGGGTCATCTTTCATGTCTGCGGCCACTTCGGTTCCGAGACCGGCCTCCGCCGCATCGCCATGGCCGGCGGCGTCGCCCTCAACTGCACTGCCAACGGCAAACTCACACGCTCCGGCCTCTTCGACGAGGTTTACGTCCAGCCCGTCGCCGGCGACGATGGCGTGGCCCTCGGCGCAGCAATTTACCGTGAATCCCTGGCTGGGCAGTTTCCCAATCTCCGTCTGCCTGCGCCGCTCTTCGGCCCGCACTACTCAGCCGGCCAGATTGAAGCGGCACTCCAACGCTTCGACGGCAAAATCACGTGGCGGCGCTTTGACTCACTTGCTGAGACCTGTGCCTCCGCAGCCCTGCTCATCGCCGACGGCCGCGTCATCGCCTGGGATCGCGGCCGCATGGAATATGGCCCGCGCGCGCTTGGCAATCGCAGCATCCTCGCCGATCCCGGCCACCCCGAAATGCGCGACCGCATCAACGCCATGGTCAAAAAGCGTGAGGCCTTCCGCCCCTTCGCTCCGGCCTGCACCGCCGAAGAGGCTTCTCGCTGGTTTTGTGTTGAACCCGGTGAGCAGTTCCCCTATATGATCAGCGTAGTTGACGTCCGTCCTGAGGTTCAGGCCCTGCTCCCAGCCATCACCCACGTCAATGGTTCGGCCCGCCTGCAGACCGTGTCGGCCCAGGACAATCCCGACTTCCACGCACTGCTTCTCGCAGTAGGAAAAACCACTGGCCGCCAGATGGTCCTCAACACCAGCTTCAACGTAAAGGGCCAGCCCATCGTCAACACGCCTGATGAGGCGATTGAGACATTTCTGGGCACTGGCATTGAGTTTTTGTTCCTGGAGAACTTCCATGTTACCCGCGCAGTTGCCTGACCCATTGCTTGCCTGGAACCAGACCGCAGTGGACTATCCGCGCTCCAGCACCATTGCTGAGCTGTTTGCGCTCCAGGCTGCTCGTACGCCGGGCCATATCGCGCTGATCGCGGGGTCGCGCCAGTTGACCTATCGCCAGCTCGACCAGAGCTCCAATCGCCTCGCCCGCCATCTTCAGTCCCTCGGAGTCGGTCCGGACACGCTGGTCGGCGTAGCCATGGCCCGCACCGAATCTCTCGTCATCACGCTGCTCGCCATTCTCAAGGCCGGCGGCGCCTACGTTCCACTCGACCCCACCTATCCCAAGGAACGCCTCACCCTTGTCATCGGCGACTCCCGCATGCGAATCGTCGTCACCACCGAGGAGTCGCGCCCCCATCTTCCCTTCGATCTCAGCGATCTCGCCCTCGTCAACGCCGAAGATTTTTCCATCGCCTCGCTCAGCTCCGCGCCGGTTCCGTCTACTGCCGCCAGTCATCATCTCGCCTACGTTCTCTACACCTCGGGCTCCACGGGCAAGCCCAAGGGTGTCATGCTCGAGCACCGCAACGTCGTCAACTTCTTCACCGGTATGGACCTCGCCATCGGCCAAGGCACCGGGGTCGCCCCCGGTGTCTTTCTTGCCGTCACCAGCGTGTCTTTCGATATCTCCGTTCTCGAGCTGCTCTGGACCCTCACCCGCGGCTTCACCGTCGTTCTCGATGCGGGCCGCGGTCCGGGCTTTATCGGAGAACAGATTGTCCGCCACGGTGTCACTCACCTGCAGATGACCCCGTCGCTTGCCATGATGCTCACGCTCGATTCGCGTGCTTACGCCGCGCTTGCCTCCCTGCGCACCATGCTTCTTGGAGGCGAGGCTGTTCCCGCGTCGCTCATCCATCTGCTCCGCAAGGTCTTCAACGGCGACATCTACAACATGTACGGGCCCACGGAGACCACCGTCTGGTCCACCTCTTACCGGATTCAGGAGGTCGGCTCCAGCGTCTCCATCGGCCGTCCCATCGCCAACACCCAGATCTATCTGCTCGACGAGGCCCTCCAACCTGTGCCGGTCGGCGAAATCGGTGAGCTCTTCATTGGCGGAGACGGCGTCGCCCGCGGCTACTGGAAGCTCCCCGATCTCACCGCCGAACGATTCATTACGCTCCCCTCGCTTTCCGTCCAGCGCCTCTATCGCACCGGCGATCTGGCCCGCTTTCTTCCTGACGGCAACCTCGAGTTCCTTGGCCGCGCCGACTACCAGATCAAGCTCCGCGGTCATCGCATCGAACCCGGCGAGATCGAAGCCTTCCTTGAGCAGTGCCGCGGCGTTCGTCAGGCCGTAGTCGTTCTCCGCGAAGATCGCGAGGGCGACAAGCGACTCGTTGCCTATCTCGTCGCTTCGGCGGGTGGCCCCGAGTCCCCAGCCGAACTTCGCGCCACGCTCGCCTCCAAGCTTCCCGACTACATGGTCCCTTCGGCCTTCGTCTTTCTTCCTTCCTTCCCGCTCACTCACAACGGAAAGATCGATCGTAAGGCCCTGCTCAAGCTTCCGCCGCCCAATCTCTCTGCTCAGACCCCGGACGGCGCCAGCGAAGCCGGCACCGAAATCGAGCAGATCATCGCCCGCGCCTGGCGCGAGGCCCTCGCCATTCCCAGTGTCGGCTTCACCGATAACTTCTTCGACCTCGGCGCTCACTCGCTCACCCTTGCTGAAGTGCAGACGCGGCTCCAGCAGGAACTTGGCAGGGAAATTCCTCTCGTCGACCTCTTCGAGTTCTCCACCGTTGCTGCTCTAGCCGCTCACCTTGCCGGCAGTCAAACCGTCATTGCGGCGATCCAGGCCTCTGCCCGCGCACAACGCCGGCGGATGGCGCGTAGTCTTTAAGAGGAAACTATGAAGCCCTCTGCAATTGCGATCGTCGGAATGGCCGGGCGCTTCCCCGGTGCGCGGAACATCCGCGAGTTCTGGCAAAACCTCCGCGATGGCGTCGAGTCCATTCGCACGATTCCCGATTCAGAACTCCTCGCCGCCGGTGTCTCGCCCGAGGAACTGGCCAGCCCTGACTACGTCAAGCGCGCCTCCGTCCTCGACGACGTCCCCATGTTCGACGCTGGTTTCTTCGGCTTTAGTCCTCGCGACGCCGCCATTATGGACCCCCAGCATCGCCACTTCCTCGAGTGCGCCTGGGAGGCCCTCGAAGATGCCGGCCATCCCCCCTCCAGCTTCAACGGCCTCATCGGTGTTGTCGCCGGCTCCGGCATGAACACCTACCTCATCCACAACCTCCTCGCCAACCGCAATCTGCTCGAGACCGCCGGCCTCTTCCAGCTCAAGCAGACAGGCAACGACAAAGACGTCCTCGCAACTCGCGTCAGCTATCAGTTCGATCTCCGCGGTCCCAGCCTCAACGTGCAGACCGCCTGCTCCACGTCCCTCGTCGCTGTCCATCTTGCCAGCCAGATGCTGCTCAACTTCGAGTGCGACATGGCTCTGGCCGGCGGCGTCACCATCGAGAATCCTCACGGCCAGGGCTACAGTTACCGCGACGGCGAAATCCTATCCCGCGACGGCCATTGCCGCTCCTTCGATGCTTCCTCCAGCGGAACCGTCTTTGGCAGCGGACTCGGCGTCGTTGTCCTGCGCCGCCTTGAAGACGCAATCGCTGACCACGACAACATTCACGCCGTCCTTCTCGGTTCAGCCATCAACAACGACGGCGCACGCAAGGTTGGCTTCCTTGCCCCCAGTGTGGAAGGCCAGGCTTCGCTCATCGCCGAGGCTCTCGAGTTTGCCGGCGTCAGCGCCTCCGACATCTCCTATGTCGAAACCCACGGCACCGGCACAGTCGTCGGCGATCCCATCGAATTCCGCGCTCTCACCCAGGCATTCCGCAAATCCGGCAGCCGCGCCAACTACTGCGCCATCGGATCGCTCAAGACCAATGTCGGCCACCTCGATGCTGCCGCCGGTGTCTCGGCCCTCATCAAGACCGTGCTGGCCCTTAAAAACAAGCAGATTCCCGCAAGCCTCCACTTTGAGCGTCCGAACCCCCTTCTCGAAATCAAGAGCAGCCCCTTCTACGTCAACAGCAAGCTTGCCGATTGGCCCCCGAGCGATCGGACTTCGCCCGGCCAGCCCCGCCGCGCCGGAGTCACCGCGCTCGGCATCGGCGGTACCAACGCGCATGTCATCGTCGAAGAAGCCGCGCCAACTGCCCTTACCCGTGAGTCGCGGCCCTGGCAACTCCTTACAGTCTCGGCAAAATCCGCGGCGGCCGCTGACCGCGCACTCGCCGATCTCACCGATCACCTCCAGGCCAATCCCGGCCTCAATCTCGCCGACGTTGCCTTCACCACACAGGTCGGCCGCCAGGCATTCGGCGCAAGGCGCGCCCTTGTCGTTCAAAACTCGCCGGTTCAGAACTCCCCGGTTGAGAACGCGTCCGTCGAAAACGCGCCCTCCGCGGCTGCCGCTGTCGCCGAAGCAACGATTCACCCCATCTCCGGCACGGCCTCTGACCCGCCTCCACGCGTCGTCTTCATGTTCTCCGGGCAGGGTTCGCAGCACGTCAACATGGCCCGCGAGCTCTACCAGCAGGAGCCGGTCTTCCGCGATACCATCGACCTTTGCGCCAGGCATCTGCGCGGCCCGCTTTCGCTCGACCTGCGCGACGCTCTGTTTCCCGCGCCGCACGACGCCGAAGCCGCCGCAGAAAAGCTCAATCAAACCTGGCTCACCCAGCCGGCTCTCTTCTCCGTCGAATACGCCCTGGCGCGCTGGTGGATCTCGCTCGGCATCCAGCCCGCCGCCATGGTCGGCCACAGCATCGGCGAGTTCGTCGCCGCCTGCCTCGCCGGTGTCTTCTCGCTGGAAGACGCTCTCGACCTCACCGCCGATCGCGGCCGGCTGATGTATGGTCTGCCCGCCGGTTCCATGCTTGCCGTTCCGCTCCCGCCCGGCGACATCTACCTTGACGGCACTCTCGCGCTGGCGGCCATCAACAACCCCAGTATGTGCGTCGTTTCCGGCCTCGCGGCTTCGATTGCCGCGTTGGAAGAGCGCCTCGCCCGGCAGTCTGTCTCTTCGCGCCGCCTTGTCACCTCTCACGCTTTCCACTCCAAGATGATGGACCCCATTCTGGGCGCATTCGAAGCGCGTCTTCGTACCATCACGCTCCATCCGCCGCGAATGCCCTATCTCTCCAACGTCACTGGCACATGGATTCAGCCGGAGGAAGCCACCGACCCCGCCTACTGGGCCCGCCATATGCGCCAGACTGTCCGCTTCTCTGACAATCTCAGCGAGCTGCTCTGCAACCCCGGCAATCTCCTCGTCGAGGTCGGCCCTGGCAACGTTCTCGCCACGCTTGCCCGCCAACAGGGCGGCAGAGAGGCCAAGGCCTACACATCTCTGCCCCATCGGCTCGACGCCACCCCAGCTCTGCGCTCCGCCCTCACCACCCTCGGCCACCTCTGGACCCAGGGCGTCCCATTTGATTCGTCCAAGCTCAACAACCCAGCCTCCGTCCAGCGCGTCTCGCTGCCCACCTATCCCTTCGAACACCAGAAGTTCTGGATCGAGCCGGACAGAGCCCTTCCGGCGATCCCTGCGTCCAGCCCAACTGCCGAAACCACAACCGAAGCGCTCTCTTTCTATCGCCGCAGTTGGAAGCCCGTGCCCGCGAACGCCGCCTCCACGCCCCTTCCCGGCGCTTGGCTCATCTTCAAGGACGCTCAGGGTCTCGGCGACCAGATTGCAGCCCGGCTCAAATCCAGTAAACGCGACGTCATCCTGGTCACTCCCGGCACGGCCTACAGAAAGCACAGGCGCGGCCGCTACACCATCCGCCCCGCTGTCCGCGCCGACTACGACGCGCTCCTCGCCGACCTCGTCGCCTCTGGCCCAGTTCCGTCTAAGATTCTTCACCTCTGGTCCATCGCGCCGGAAAACCACTCGGCTCCGCTGAGCGAAGTGCTCGACCGCTGCTTCCTTGGGCCCCTCGCGCTCGCTCAGTCCCTCGCCGCGCAGGACCTTTCTGACCTCGAGATCGCTTTCATCTCCAACCGCCTCCAGCAGGTCCCCGATGAACAAGGCGTTGCCGAGACGGTCATGGATCCTGCTCGTGCCGTCCTTCTTGGTCCGGCCCGCGTCATTCCCAAAGAGCTTCCCGGAATTCAATGCCGCTCTATCGACCTCGACCTCAATCCGGCCCTCAATTCCGCCCGCTCCGGCACAGCCGCATCCGCGGCCCTGGTCCTGGCTGAGCTCAGTGCCCCGTCCGAGCACGCCACCGTCGCCTACCGCCAGGGCCAACGCTTCGTTGAATCCCTTGACGACCTCGATCTCGCGGCTCTTCCTGAGCAGAAGCGCCTCACGCCCCGCGGCGTTTACCTTATTACCGGTGGTCTCGGCGGCCTGGGTCTTGTCCTCGCGGAACATCTCGGTCGTGAACTCAACGCGCGCCTCGTGCTCGTCAGCCGCTCTGTCCTTCCGCCGGAATCCGTGTGGGAAGCCGCGGTCAACGACTCCTCGCTGAGCCAATCCACCCGCGACCGCCTCCGCCACCTTCTTCGCATTCGCGCTGTCGCCGGTGGCCTGCTCGTCCACCAGGCCGACGTCACCAGCGTCGACCAGATGCGCTCGGCCGTCGCCCGTGCACACAGCCACTTCGGCAGGCTCGACGGCGTCTTCCATGCAGCCGGCGTCCTCGACGACGGTCCGCTCATGCTCAAGACTGCCGAGGGCGCTGCCCGCGTTCTCGCGCCCAAAGTCCAGGGAACCCTCGCCCTCGAAGAAGCCCTCCGCGGCGAATCGCTCCGCTGCTTCGTTCTCTTCTCGTCCGTCAGCTCCATCCTTGCCCCCGCAGGGCAGATCGACTACGCCGCCGCCAACGCCTTCCTCGACGCCTTTGCTCAAAGCCGCAAGGGCCCCGTCACCGTCGTCAACTGGGGACTCTGGAACGACATCGGCATGGGCGCGCGCCCGCGTTCCACCCACCCCTGGCTTGAGCAACTCCTGCTCAACACCCCCAACGAGGTCGTCTACGCCGGCGAATTCTCTGAGGCCGGCCGCTGGCTCCTCGCCGAACACAAGCTCAAGGGCGGCAAAGCTCTCATCGCGGGAACCACACACATCGAGATGGTTTCCAGCGCCTTCATCCGCGCCACCGGCGCCACCGCCTTTGAAATCCGCGACGCGCAGTTCCTCTCGCCCGCCATGTTCTCCGCCACTGAGTCCCGCCAGGTCCGTGTCCAGCTTCGTCGCGATTCGGATCCAAGCCTCCCCAAGGGCTCCTGGCGCTTCTCTATCTTCTCCGGTCCCTTAGTCCCCTCGTCCCCTGATCCCCTGGTCCCTTGGTCCCCAGACGCTTGGGCCGAGCACGCCTCCGGCACCATCGCCCCCTCAATCGCACCCTCGCCCACCGCCGCGCCGGCCAATCTCGATCTCGACGCAATCTTTGCGCGTTGCAATCTGCGCGAGCATGTCTTCGATGAAAACAATCGCCGCCGCCAGGAAAACGAGTTCGACTTCGGCCCGCGCTGGCGCTCGCTCCGCCGTCTGCGCATCGGCAACGGCGAAGCCCTGGCTGAAATCGAGCTCGACGCCAGATTCGCCGGCGATCTCAACGGCATTCACTTCCACCCCGGGCTGCTCGACACGGCCACCGGAGCCTCCCTCTACCTCTTGGAGAACTACGAAAGCTCCACCGCGCTCTATCTGCCCATCCTTTACAAGACCATCCGGGCTTACCGCCCCCTGCCTGCGCGGTTCTTCAGCTTTATCCGCTCTAGAAGCGAAAGCCTCAGCCGAAATGGGACCGAAAGCTCCCATCGCGGCGAAGTCATCACATTCGATATCACCCTCCTCGATCCCGAAAACCGTGTAATCGCCGAGATCGAGGGCTTTGCCATGCGCCGCATCCCCAACGACCTCACGCGCTCTCTCTACGAGCGCGGCGGAGCCTCCGACACTCCCGCCGCCGGCGAACGTCTCATTGAAATCCTCGACCGCCCGGCCATCGCGCCCGCCGAAGGCGTCCGCGCCCTTACGCGCATCCTCCAGTCTCGCGCGCCTCTCGCTGTAGTTGTCGTTCCGCAGCCCCTCAACCTGATTGCGGAGTCCACACCAACCGCGGTCCTCCGAACCGCAACCACTGCTCCAGCCGTCCAGCCCGCCGCAACCGGCGAAAGCATTGAAGCCACCCTCATCTTCTGGTGGCGCGATCTCCTCGGCGTCGAGCAGGTTGGCATCGACGACGACTTCTTCGCCCTCGGCGGCCACTCGCTCATCGGTGTGCGGCTCTTCGCCCGAATTCGCAAAGCCTGGCAGGTGGATCTTGAACTGGCGGTCCTCTTCGAGGCACGCACCGTCCGCCAACTGGGCGAGGTCATCGGCAAGCTTCGTCAGCCGGATGCCGTCGAATCGCGCGTCTGGTCAGCGCTCGTGCCCATTCAGCCCTACGGCTCGCGTATTCCGCTTTTCTGCGTCCACGCCATCGGCGGAGATGTCCTCTTCTACGAACAGCTTGCAAGAGCCCTCGGCCCTGACCAGCCCTTCTATGCCTTCAAGTCGCCACTCATCACTCGACCGGAGATCGGCGAAACCTCGCTCGGAGAGCTCGCCTCTATCTATGTCAGCGAAATGCAGGCCTTCTATCCTCAAGGCCCTTATCTCATCGGCGGCGCCTCTTTTGGCGGCAACGTCGCCTTCGAAATGGCCCGCCAGCTTCACGCCCAAGGCGTCGAACCGGCACTGGTCATTATGTTTGACGCCTTCGTCCCCGGTCATGAGAGGTGGGTCGCTCCCAGGGCGCGCGCAGTCGGCTTCCTCAAAGGCCTCCGCGAAGGCGGCCTGCCCTACATCGGAAACAAGATCGCCGTCAAAGCAAAGTACTGGGGTGGCCTTATCCAGGTGCGCGGCCGCCGACTCGCTTGCAAGGCTCTCAAGCTCGCGGGAATCCCGCTCACCCTCCATCTCCGCTACTTCCTCATGGACGAGGCCCACCGCCGCGCCCTTGCCACGCATGTGTGGGAGCCTTACGCCGGAAAGATCACCCTCATGCGTGCTTCCGATCGAGGCCCTGAGGTTCTCGGAAAACGCGAAGATCCCACTCTCGGCTGGGGGCGGCTGGCTGCTGGCGGCCTTGAAATCCGCGACGTTCCCACCGAACATATCTACATGCTCTTCGAGCCCAACGTGCAGCACTTCGCCCGCATGCTCGAGTCGCTCTTCCCGCATCCCGATCCGCGTCCGGTCGCGCCAGTGAACCCGCCCCACCATCGCGAGTTCGAAAACGTCCAGCGTTAGGAAGCACACAGCCTCAATCTTCTTGATAGTGGGTGCCCCAGGTCCGGGGTCCCCATGGACAGGTCCACGTTCGTGGGGTGGAGATCCCTCGCACTTGGGGACCTGGGAGTCAACGAACCTCACTCCGCCCCGACTTCACCAACCCAATCTGCGCCGTGCCCCATCCATTTCGCGGCTTCTTGCGAAATGGGTGGGATACGAAAATCTTGTTACCCACTCCTCGCCGAATGCCACTTAACGTCCCCGATCTCTTCCCGCCTCGGCTCCGCAAGCATCGGCCGCATCTCCCATACCTCAAGCTCCGGCGCGCCGCTGCTCTCCACCATCAGCGCAATCCGATGTTCGGCGTGATCGCCCCCATGATTCAGGACGCAGAACTGCCATCGCTCCGGCCCATCGCCCGCCTCTGCATCGATCTCCAACCGGATTCCGCCTCCGCCCTCAAACACAAACGAAAACAGATTCGTCGGCAGCGCCATCCCCAGTCCGCGCGCCTTCATGTAAGCCTCTTTCAGCGTCCACAGCGTCAGCCCGCGCTCGCGCCGCTCATCCCCGCTCAAGGTCTCAAGCTGCTCCAGCTCCCGCGCCGAAAAAAACTTCTCCGCCACTTCCTCAATCGTCCCCGCGCGCGCATACGGCTCCACGTCCACGCCAATCTCCGCCCCATGGCTCACCGCGCACACCACCAGCCCCAGCGAATTCGACAGGTTGAACCCGAGCCCCGCTGCCTGCCCACCCAGTCCCAGCCGGTCTGAATCGTGCCCAATCGCCGGCTTCCCGTGCTCGCCTGCCTCAAACCGCCACGCCTCCGGAGCAATCTCCGCATAGGCCGAAAGCGCCGTCCGCACCAGCGCCCGCGTCGCCAGATACTCCCGCTTGTGCCGTTCGAACTTGAAACGCTCCCACCGCGCCCGCTCGTCCTCGCTCATCAACCGCGCACAGGCTAGCGCCGTCGCCTCGTCCTTCAGGTCGTCGGGATACCCCACCCACAAGTCGATCTGGCTCTTGCTCATGCCGCGCTCGATTTCCCTTCCAGCCTATCCCACCCACCTGCACCGCAACTCCATCAACGCGTATAATCTGCCCCATGGCGGCTACTCTTCCCACCGGTTTTTCTCCCGTCGAATCCGCGGATTATCCAACGTCCAAACTCGAGGCTCTCGAGGCGCGTCTGCTCGAGCTGGGCAGCCTGATGGTCGCCTACTCCGGCGGCGTCGACTCCGCTTATCTCGCGGCTACCGCCCACCGTCTTCTCGGCTCGCGCATGATCGCCGTCATCGCCGATTCGCCTTCGCTCGCCCGTCGCGACTTCGACGAGGCCTGCGCTTTCGCCCGCGGTCTCGGCATGCCGCTTCACGTCATCGCTACCGAAGAGCTCGACCGCCCCGAGTACGCCCGCAACGACTTCAACCGCTGCTTCCACTGCAAAGACGAGCTCTTCGACGTCATGGGCTCACTCGGTCCCAAGCTCGGCTTCACCCACATCGCTTACGGCATGAATGCCGACGACACCCGCGATTTTCGTCCCGGCCAGCGCGCCGCACAGGAGCACGCCGTCCTCGCGCCCCTTGCTGAAGTCGGCCTCACCAAATCCGAAATTCGCACCCTCGCCCGCACCGCCGGCTACTCGCTCTGGGACCGCCCCGCCGCTCCCTGTCTCTCTTCGCGCGTCGAATACGGCCGTGCCGTCACCCGCGAAGTCCTCGAGCAGATCGAAAAATCCGAAGACAGTCTCCGCACCCTCGGTTTCCGCGAGTTCCGCGTCCGCCACCACGGCGACCTCGCCCGCGTCGAAATCGCTCGCGCCGAGTTGCCCCGTGCTCTCGCAATCGAGACATTCGACGCCATCTCAGCCGCCCTCCGCCAGGCCGGCTACCAGTACGTCACCCTCGACACCGCAGGCTTCCGCTCCGGATCCCTCAACGCCGTCGTCCCCGCCGACGTCCTCCTCCGCCGCGGCGCATAGTTCACTCTCTTTAAAGCCCGCACAATAGAAATGCTCGGGTGCCCCATGTCTCGCTTCTGAGACATGGGAGTCCACGACCCTCAGCTCGCCCATCCTAACCAAACCAACCCGCCGGGTGGGAGACCCAGCTGCTATTCGCGCACCCGACCAACCCGTCCACAATTTAGAATCACAAAGCAATGCGAATCGGATATCTCGACTGCTTCTCCGGTATCAGTGGCGACATGTTCCTCGGCGCGCTCGTCGACGCTGGCGTCCCCATCACCCTGCTTGAAGAGACGACCGCCGCCCTCAACATCGGTGCCCGCCTAGAATCCCGCAAGGTCGTCCGCGGCGGCATCACCGGAACCAAAGTCGACGTCCTCACTTCCGACCCGACACCCGACACCCAACACCCGACACCCCACTCCCACGCCCCCCATCGTCACCTCAGCTCCATTCTAAAGATCATCGCCGCCGCGCCGCTCTCTGATTCCGTAAAGGCCCGCTCCAGCCGCGCCTTCCAGCTTCTCGGCGAAGCCGAAGCCGCCATCCACTCCATCCCCGTCGAAAAGGTCCATTTCCACGAGGTCGGCGCCATCGACACCATCGTCGACATCGTCTGCGCCGCTGCGGGCGCTGAATCCCTCAACATCGACCGCTGGCTTGCCTCGCCCCTCAACGTAGGCAGCGGAACCGTCGTCTGCCAGCATGGGACCTTGCCCGTTCCCGCCCCCGCCACACTCGCCCTGCTCGGCGACGCACCTGTCTACGCCGCCGGCCCGCCCATGGAGCGCGTAACCCCCACCGGCGCCTCCATCCTCCGCATGCTCGACGTCCGCTACGAGCCGCTCCCGCCCATCCGGGTCCACTCCTCCGGCTACGGCGCAGGCGGCAAAGACACACCGGGCGAGCCCAACCTCCTCCGGATTCTCATCGGCGAATCGGCCGACACCGCACCCGCGCCCATTGCCGAGCCCATCGCCATCCTCGAAACCGTCATTGACGACTCCAGCCCGCAGCTCCTCGGCTACGTCAATGAACTCCTGCTCGCCGCAGGCGCATGGGACGTCTATCGCGCAACCGTGCAAATGAAAAAAGGTCGCACCGGCGTGCAGCTCACCGTGCTCTGCCGCCCCGACCTCGTCCCCGCGCTCCGCGACCTCATCTTCCGCGAGACCACCACCATCGGCCTCCACTGGCGCATCGAAAACAAGGAGTCCCTCGCCCGCGACTTCCAGTCCGTAACCACGCCTTGGGGCCCGGTCAGCATCAAGATCGCGCGCTGGCCCTCCGGCCTCGTCGCCAACGCCTCACCCGAATACGAAGACTGCCGCCGCCTCGCCGCCGAGCACTCCGTCCCGCT
>CAYWSR010000009.1:0-27617 GCA_964460385.1 uncultured Occallatibacter sp.
TTCGGTCGGCTTCCAGGCCGGCGGACAGGCAACGGACCTGATCCTGGTTGCCGTGAACGCTCGCGGTATGCAGGACCTGCTCAAGAACAAGTTCAAGATTGGCGGCGACGCTTCAGCTGCTGCCGGGCCCGTAGGACGCAGCGGCGAGGCCTCCACCGACTGGAAGATGGGCGCCGAACTGCTCAGCTACTCGCGCGCAAAGGGCCTGTTTGCGGGCATCGACCTGAGTGGAACCAGCGTGAGCCAGAACCAGGAAGACACCCAGATCTTCTACGGCGCACCGCATCCGTTTGACGCGATTCTCAAGGGCGACGTCCCTGTGCCGGCCGATGCGGAGCCGTTTGTGCGCACCGTCATCCGGTACTTCGTTGCTGCCAGGGATGCGCACAAGTAGTTCCTCGTCGCAGCCTCTTTCGGTTCCGGACGCCCTTAGCGGAGCCGGAGCCGCCGAACCCGATCGGGCTCCGACCCTCCCCGCCGGAGCTCGATAGACTGGTCACTGTCCTTCATGCGGGAGACGCTCGAATACTGGCTGGTTGTGGCAGTCGCAAAGACGCTGGGGCGCATTCCGCGCCGGCTTGCCCGGGTGTTCGCAGGGTTATTGGCCGTCGGCGTGTATTTCGCGCTGGGCCGCCTGCGGCGCGTGGGGGAGCGGAACCTTTCCCTAGCCTTGCCCGAGCTCTCTCCTGAGTTGAGGGAGAAGATTCTTCGCGGGGTTTACCGGCATCTCGGGTGGCAACTGGTTGAGTTCTGCCGCATGACCCGCTACTCGCCCCAGAGCACGACCAACTGGATTCGGACCGAGGGCCTGGATCACTTTCTCGCCGCACAGGCCCGGGGCAAGGGCGTGCTCATCGTTACAGGCCATCTGGGAGCGTGGGAGCTCTCAAGCTTCTACCACTCGATGATGGGCCATCCCATGGGCATGGTGATTCGGCGGCTGGATAACCGGCGGCTCGACGCCTACGTCAATGCCGTCCGCTGCATGCACGGGAATCACGTGATTCACAAGGACGACTTTGGGCGCGGACTGCTGACTGCGATGCGTGCGGGCGGGACAGTGGGCATCCTGATGGACACGAACATGACCCCGCCGCAGGGAGAGTTTGTGGAGTTTTTCGGGCGTCGGGCGTGCACGGCAACCGGCCTTGCCCACATTGCCTGCAAGACCGGCGCTGCCGTCGTGCCCGGATTCATGCTCTGGGAAGAGACGGAGGGCCGTTACGTGCTCCACTTTGGCCCGGAGATTGAGATTTCACGCACGGGGGACACGCAAGCGGATATTCTGCGAGCGACGCAGCAATGCGCCGCTGTGACCGAGGCGTGGATTCGGCGCTATCCTGACCAGTGGCTCTGGATTCACCGCCGCTGGAAGACGCGGCCTGCTGGAGAGCCGTCGCTCTACTAAGGGAGGCTGACATGACGCTGGGCGAATTGGTGAAAGCGCTGGGCGGAAAGCTCGTCCGGGGAAGTCCGGAGACCATGCTGATCGGCGTGGACGATCTGAGCTCGGCCGGCGCGATGGACCTTGTGTTCGCTGAAGACGCGGAGACAGCCGGCAAGGCGCTGGCGAGTGGCGCATCGGCCGTGGTGCTGGCGCCAGGGATGGCTGCCGGATCGGCAGCGCCCGCCGAACTTGCGATTGTCGAGGCCGATCAGCCTCGACTCTGGTTTTCGCGCGCTGCCCGTATGCTCCACCTCGCCGCGGAGCCGGCGGGCGTTCATCCAACGGCCATCATCGGACCGCTGACGGAGATCGGCGAAGGCGTCACCATTGGACCCAATGTAGTGATCGGCCAGGTGGCCCGCATCGGCAACGGCACCCGCATCGAGGCCGGCTGCGTGATCGATTCCTATGTCTCGATCGGCGACAACTGCCACATCTATCCGCGCGTCGCCATCTACCAGGGAAGCTCGCTGGGCAACCGCGTGGTTGTCCATGGGGGTGCAGTGCTGGGAGCGGATGGATTTGGCTATGTACGCGACTCGAAGACCGGAGCGTACACGCAGTTTCCGCAGCAGGGCACGCTGCTGATCGAGGACGACGTCGAGATCGGGGCGAACTCGACGGTCGACCGCGGAGCGCTGAAGCAGACGCGCATTGGCCGGGGTACAAAAATCGACAACCTCGTCCACGTGGGGCACAACTGCGACATCGGCGAGGATGTAATCCTGGTAGCACTGACCGGCATCTCCGGATCGAGCACCGTGGGCAACGGAGCGGTGATCGCCGGTCAGGTGGGCATTGGCGACCATGTCACGATTGGGCCGGGCGTGATTCTGGGCGGCCAGGCGGGCGTCTTCAACGGCAGCAAGCTGACGAACGAAGGTCTCAAGCCCGGCACGGTGCACTTTGGCACGCCAGCGCGGCCTTTGCAGCAGGTTCTTCGCGAGCAGGCAACCCTGGCGCGGCTGGCCCGGCGGCGTCGAAATGAAAAGGCTGGATAACAGGCCAGCTGAATCCCAACCCGGGAGGGATGCATGCTCGAGTCAGCCATGCCGCTGCTGCACGTTTCGAACGCCCAGGCGGCTCAAGACTTTTACACGCGTCTCGGTTTCCGCATCGAGTACGCGCATGGCCCGTTCGCCGGCCCTGCCTCGCCGCACGCCGATCCCTGCTACATGGCGCTCTCGCGCGATGGCGTGTGGATCGTCCTCTCATCTTTTTCGGGCGACGGTGTTGCCGGCGGCGTGGTCAACTTTCATCTCGATGACGTCGATGCTCTTTACGGCGAGTTCGTCGCCGCCGGGATTCCTGTCGAACTGTCCCCGGTGGACCAGACCTGGGGCACGCGCGAGATGTACGTGCGCGACCCGGACCGCAATTGCCTGCGCTTCATCGCCCAGCAGACGCGGGCAGCGTGAATGACGGCGGATGGTTGACGGTGATTCGTTCCACATGGATGGAGGTTTTTATGCGCAACTGCTTGTGTCTCTTGCTCCTCGTTGTCGTATCGGTCAGTCACGTGGGTGGTCAGGCCGCGTCGGCAAGCGCCGCGCAGCCAATGACTGCTGCGGAAGCTGTTCGGGTCGATGGGGCTGTACGGAGTTTCATGTCGACGGTTGCCCGCGACGTAACCCGCGACGGCCCTGCGGCGTGGCGTAAACATTTCGCAGACTCGCCAGCATTTTTTATGGTCAATGATGGCCAAATGGCCTTTCCCGATAGCGCTGCTGCAACGAAGGGAATCCATGATTTTGCGGCTACGATCCGGAGCATCCGCCTGGAATGGAGCAGCGACCTTCGCGTCGACCCGCTGACTCCAGATTTTGCTGTCGTTGCCGTTTCATTCTTTGAGGACCAGGAGCAGCTGACCGGTAAACATGTCGAGGAACGCGGCTACTTCACGGGGGTTGCCGAGTTGCGCGGGGGACGCTGGCAGTTGCGCGACGCACACTGGTCGTCGCTGCACGCGCAGTAGGCTGAAGAAGTCCGGCAACCTGCGTCTTTGCGCGGAATGGAGCCAACGGCCGCCGGTGAGCTCGTTTAGAACGGCTTCTCGGTGAGGAATGGCTCGGCCTTAACGGAGCCATCGCGCTGCTTGACGAGCATCTGCACCTTGCCTTCGGCCGCGTCGAGCTCCTGCTTGCACGCCGCCGACAAGCCGACACCCTCCTCGAAGAGCTTGAGTGACTCCTCGAGGGCAAGGTCACCCTTCTCAAGCTTGTCCACGATGGTCTCGAGTTTTTTCAGCGATTCTTCAAACGACGCCATGGCTTAACTCCGTTGCGCCCTCGGGCAGCACGCTCTTCATCACCTCGGCCGCGGCCGAGTAACGGCCAAAAGGCGCGCTCACCTGCACGCCCTGCACGAGAGGCCGCACTGCCTCAAGCATTTCCTGAGCGATCTTGATTCCTTCTTTGCGTGCGGCGTCGGGCGAGTCGGCCCGCGCCATGCGGGCCATGATTTCGTCTGGCATGGAGACGCGCAGATCGTTCTTCATGAACTCGGCATTGCGCAGGCTGGTGAGCGGCCAGATGCCCGCGATGACGGGAATCCTGTGGCCTTCGATTCGCTTGAGAAATTCCTCGAGCAGGCGCAGATCAAAGACCGGCTGAGTGATCGCGTACTCCGCGCCAGCCTCGACCTTGTACTCAAAGCGGCGCAACTCGTGCTCGATGTCAGGAACTCCCGGGTTGGCCGCGACGGCAATCGTGAAGTTGGTGCTGGCCCCGATCGAGTTGGACCCGATGTCGAGCCCGTGGTTGAGCCGGCGAACGATGTTGACCAGGCCGATTGCGTCCACGTCGAAGACCGCGGTTGCGTCGGGATAGTTGCCCAGCTTGGGCGGGTCGCCGGTGAGGCAAAGAATGTTGCGCAGGCCGATGGAAGAGGCTCCGAGCAGATCCGACTGTATGGACAGAATATTTCGGTCGCGACAGGTGTAGTGCAGCACCGTTTCGATGCCGGTGTGCTGCTGAATCTGGATGCAGAGACTCTGCGCGCTCATCCGCGCCGACGCACGCGGCGAGTCGGGCACGTTGATGGCGTGCACACCCAATTGAGCGAGGGAGCGCGCGCCTTCAATCTCCTTGCTGCAGTCGATTCCGCGGGGCGGCACGATTTCGACGAGCGTGACAAATTCGCCGCGTTCAACCAGGCTACCGATGTGTGACCGTTGGCCCAGCGGCGCAGGAGGAGTCTCTGTGCTCAATGCCGGTGCAGACCCATGCACCTCTACGCGCGCCTGCGCGTCGATGGCACGCATCGCCGACCGCATGGCCCGGATGTGATTCGGTGTGGTGCCACAACAGCCGCCAATCACCTGTGCACCGGCAAGGATCGCCTTGCGCGCAAAGCTGGCCATGTATTCAGGCGAGCAGAGATAGATGTTCCGGCCCTCGACCGCGCGCGGCATGCCGGCATTGGGCATCGCTGCGAGCGGCAGGTCGGTGGCCCCACGCATCGCCTCAATTGCGGTGAGCACGGTTGCGGGCCCGGTGGAGCAATTGACGCCGATCGCGTCCGCACCCCACTCGGTAAGGAGTGCGGCAGCCTGGGCCGGCGAAGAGCCGTCGAGGCAATTGCTGTCGTCGTCCACTGTGACCATGACCAGGACGGGCAGGTCCGGCGCCGTCTCCCGCGCGGCGATGAGGGCCTGGTGTGCCTCGACGAGCGCAGGCATGGTTTCGATGATCAGCAGGTCAGCCCCGGCCGCGGCGAGTGCGGCAATCTGCTCAGAAAACGCATCGCGAGCTTCGTCGAGCCCGGTCTTGCCCAACGGCTCGAGCCGCACGCCGAGCGGACCAATCGACCCACCGACCCAAGCGTCTCCGGCCTGCTTCTCTTTCAGATGATCGGCGGCCTGGCGCGCCAACTGCACGCCGGCTGCGTTGATCTCAGCCACCTTGGCGGCCAGACTGTGCCGCGCCAGCCGGAATCGGTTGGCCCCGAAAGTATTGGTCTCCAGGATCTCCGCGCCCGCCTGCAGATACTCCTCGTGGATGGAGAGAATCAGCCTTGGGTCGGTCAGGTTCAACTCGTCGTAACAGCGGTTGATGGTGATGCCGCGGGAGTAGAGCACGGTTCCCATGGCGCCATCGGCGAGCACAGTACGACTGGCGAAGATGTCAGAGAATTTCGGCATTCTAATGCAATGCTATCGCATCGACCGGAAAGGCGTCTCTTAAGTCAAGCGCATGACAGCCGAGCCAGCAGGAATGCGATTTCTCATTGCGATTCCTGCCCAACGCGGCCGCGCGTCGATCCCGCATCAGGCCCGCGTCGTGTGGGCTCGCTTTGCTATACTTCGATTGTTATTCGCTGGTTTCAAGAAGGTCTGGTCCCTGGGCAGTTTGCCAGCTGGAGGCTTGTGAAATCAACCCCTTCCGCCGGAAACCGTCGACACCGGTGTTCAGATCGCGGCTGTGGCCGTCGATATCGAATGCGGCTTGCGCCGCTCATTCTGTTGAGGTAAGTGATCTTGAATAAAAGAAGTCTTTGGATAAGCGCTGCCGCGGCCCTTGCTGCTGCCGCGGCACTTGCCGGTTGCGGTGGTACGACCTACTTTGCAGGGCGTAGCCTGCCTCCCAGCAAGCTCACCAACCGGGTCCTCATCGCGGTTCAGAATTCCACCGCTTTTACCAAAGGCACTCTCACATTCGTCGACGCCTACTACGACATCCGTAGCGGATTCAAAGGGGCCCCCGGAAACTTTTCCATCGGCGGTTTTTCGGGCGCTCTGCCTGTCACCATCCAGAACATGCCCGAGCAACAGCTTGGCGCGGTCTACGGCTCAGGCGATGGAAGCTTTTCGATCATAAACTACGCCAAGGAGAGCACCAGCTCGACCCAATCCGGGCTCAATGGGCTCTCCTCCAGTATCTTCGTAACGATCAATCAGAGCTACACCTTTGCAGCCAGCCAGCAGTCTCACGTGCTGACGGTTCTCGACCACACGACCGGTGGCGGCGTCCCGCTGAGCCTTCCCGGAGTCTACCGGGTGAGCGTGAATCCGGGCGGCTCAATCGCGCTGGCGTTCGTCCAAAACTCGAACTACATTTACTATCCACGTAAGCTCAGTTCTGCTCAAACCACGAACTTTTCCGGCGGGTCTAGCACCTGGCCGAAGGCGGCCGTCGATTGCGAGCCCTTGAACGCGCCCACCTGGTGCCTTTTCCAGGCGCAAAGCCCCGACCACACGGATGCCACAGGCAACTACTACGGGGCGCCGCTCACCTTTGACCGGCCGATCAAGGCGGTCTTCTCCGCTGACGGTGGAACCGCGTACGTGCTCAACTGCGGTCCGGAGTGCGGCGGCAACACGGCTTCCATCACGTCGCTTCCTATCGGGCCCCTGATCTTTCTTATCGGACAGCAGTCGGGAACGCTGCCCACCACGGCGGCACTCGCCGGCGCCAACTTGCCGATTCCCGGCGGCGCCAGCAATGCACTTGTCGACACGACAACGATGTACGTGGTGGGTCAGCAGCCGCAGCAGGTTCAGGGCCAGACGCTCTTCGCCGGCAACTTGACCATTGTGAACCTATCCAGCTATACAACGGGGAACCCGATCTCGATCAGCGATGGCGAACCCGGCGCCACCAGCCGCATGCTCGAAGCCGATGACAGCACGCTCTGGATTGCGATGAGCAAGTGCAACCTCGGTGTGCGCGCGGCGACCGGCCAGCCCTACGGCTGCCTGACGATGTTCAATACCTCAACGGATACTGTGACCCTCATCGAGCCCTACATTGGCGATGCCACGGGAATTGCGGCCGTCACCGGGCTGCACAAGATCTACACGGCTGAAGGCGGACAGGTGTATATCCTCTCGACCACGGACGGCAGCTCAATCAACAACCAGTTTGTCACGGTCACGGGCACGGCCTATGACGTGGCCTACATGGACGGACTGACCGACGCGAACAACACCGTGTACTGACGACAATGAACTCCGCTGGGTCGATTGAAGTTGCGGCCGCATGCGATGTGCTGGCGATTGCCGCGCACCGCGACGACGTGGAACAGACCTGCGGCGGGACGCTTCTACGCATGGCTTCGCGCGGGCTGCGGACAGCGATTCTTGACCTGACTCGTGGCGAGGCTGGAACGCGCGGAACGGCAGGCGACCGGGAGCGCGAGGCGAATGAGGCAGCTCGCATTCTAGGCGTGGGCTGGCGCGACGCACTCGACCTGCCCGATGGCGCAATCGAAAACACTCTGGAGAATCGCATCAAGATCGTGCGCGTGCTGCGGCGGCTGCGGCCGCGCGTCGTGATCCTCCCCTACTGGCAAGCACGCCATCCCGACCACAGCATCGTCGCCGCGCTCGGTTATGAAGCATGCTTCCTCTCCGGTTTGGCGCGCGTTGAGGCCGATGCCGCGCCGCACAGACCCTTCAAGATCGTTTACGCGAGTCTCTATGCCGATGTCCGCCCGAGCTTCGTTGTCGACATCACGGCTTTTATCGAGCAGCGCCACGCCGCGCTCATGGCCTATCGCTCGCAATACACGAATCAGGCTGCCGGGAGCGGCCTCTTCGTTCCGGAAGAGGAGATTCGGGAGCGGACATTCGCCGAGGCGCGCCACTACGGCCTACTTGCCGGCGTGAAATACGGCGAGCCCTTCATCCAGAAAGAAGTCGGCCTTGTCGACGACCTCACGTTGATTCCCGTGCAGTCGATTTAGGTGCCGCCGACTGGCCATTCTGATCAAGACAATCGCAGCACTGCCCCAGACGCAGCGCCGCCAATCTTAAGCAGAGCCTCGAATTCAGAATTGAGCGGCCTCCCAGCCGGCTGTCGCGCCGGTCTCCCGTCCCCCGCGAGCGGCGCTTCGCTCCACTGTGACACTTCAGAAACCGTCACACTCTGCCGCCTTCGCATCGCGAGGTGATCAACACTCTTCTCAACTCATCCTGAGGAGATTGCCATGAAACGCTTCGCTCTTTTTCTTGCCTTTCTTTCGTTTGCCATTTCCTTTTGCAATGCACAGCCGAACGCCGACGCAGGGGGGGCCGCTGCCGGTTTCTACGGCTCGGCTGGAAAAACCGGCTCGGGCGGCGGGTTTATCAGCCTCTACAGCACAGGCGGAATTCGCAGCTTCGGCTCTCCAGGCATTCAACTCGAACTCGGTCTGGCCGGCCCTACACCGGCAACAGCCGTCGATGGGCAATTCGCCATCAACTGGCTCCAGTCGATCAACACCGATCGAAATCCCATTGATGACAAGCGCCGCCATGCCTTCTTCTACCTGATCGGTGGCTACTCAAGGTATTTCGTCACCGGCAATGCCGCCGACTACGGCGCAGGGGTCAACTGGCGCCTCAAGTCGAAGACAAAAATCGGCGAATGGAAAGCGATCCGCCTGGAGTATCGCGAGAACTATGTCTTCGGCTGGGGACGCCAGCCAGGCATTCGGATCTCGTATGAGACGGGAAGCGATATCGAGTAAGCGTTGCAAAGAGCAGAGCGAGCCAGGCGAGAATCCTCGGATTCGATCTATAACGACGGGTTATGGGAGTAGAAGAAATAATAACTTTGTCTAATAATTCACGATTCGAGACACTGGCGTCGGAGGCACAACCATGGCCCAGACCTGGGATCCAGCCGCATACGCTCAGAACGCAGGTTTCGTGCACGGACTCGCCGGCGGCGTGGTGGAGTGGCTTGCGCCGCAGGCGGGCGAGCGAATCCTCGACCTTGGCTGCGGCGACGGACAGCTTACCGAGCGCCTGGCGGAATCGGGCGCGGTCGTAGCAGGGGCAGATGCAGACCCGGATATGGTCGATGCGGCGAAGGCGCGCGGGCTGGAGGCGCACCACGCAATGGCGGAGAACCTTCCGTTTGCGGATGCGAGCTTCGATGCTGTCTTTTCGAACGCCGCCCTGCACTGGGTGCGCGACCAGGATGGGATGATGGCCGAGGTTCGGCGGGTGCTCAAACCGTGCGGCCGCTTTGTGGCCGAGATGGGCGGACACGGCAACATCGCTGCGATTCGCGTCGCACTGATGGCGGTGCTTGCGCGTCATGGTCATTCCGATGCTGAAGACGGAGTGAACTACTATCCGGCTCCGGAGGCTTACGCTACGCGTCTCGAGCGGCACGGCTTCAACGTCGAGCGCATCGCACTGATCCCGCGGCCCACACCGCTGGCGGAGTCGGGCATGGAAGGCTGGCTGCGAACCTTTCGCCGCGGTGTGATCGAGGGGCTGCCCGAAGACTTGCGGGACATGGTTGTGCGTGAAACGGCGGCTCTGCTTGCGCCGGCTCTGCGCGATGAATGCGGCGCCTGGACGGCCGACTATGTGCGGCTGCGGTTTATTGCGCGCGCCTGAATCGGGGGCCGGGTCGCGTTTGCCATCTATTTGGTAAACAGCAGGCCACTGCCGACGGCGATCATCGTCGCGGCAAAGACGCGGCGCAACCACAGCTCGGGAATATGTTGAGCGCCGATTGCGCCCAGGTATGCGCCCACTAGAAAGCCCAGCGCCAGCAGCGCGGCCACACGAACGTCGGCGTTGCCTTTGCGGTAGTACTCATAGAAAGCCAAGATGCCCACCGGCGCCAGCAGCGCTCCCAGCGAAGTGCCTTGCGCCTTGTGCTGGTCCATTCCGAGGAGCCAAACAAGAGCGGGTACAAAGAGGATCCCGCCGCCGATCCCTACGACACCCGAGACCATTCCCACGACAATGCCAAGAACAATAATCAACCAGGTCACGCTGTTCTCCTTCACCCCTTGTATCGGCGCGGGAAACGGCAAGATCCGGCCCGCAGATTCAGGTTAATCTGACTACTCGGCTTCGACCGCCTTGATGCGGAAGAGCAGGCCTGCAACCGCAGCGCCGAGCAGGGGAGCGGCCCAGAAGAGCCAGAGCTGCTGAATCGCCTGGCCGCCGACGAAGAGCGCCGGCCCGAGGCTGCGCGCGGGATTCACGCTGGTTCCGGTGATGTGGATGCCGAACAGGTGAATGGCGACCAGGGTGAGGCCGATGACGAGTCCTGCAAATCCGCCGGGTGCGGCCTTCTGGGTTGAGCCAAGGATCACCATCAGAAAGAGGAACGTGGCGAGCACCTCATAGAGGAAGGCCGAGGTGCAGTTGTAGCCGCCGCCATAGCCTGCGCCCCAGCCGTTCTGGCCCAGGCCGCTGGCACCGATGTTGTAACCGCCGGCAACGCCGGAGGCAATGAGGCTGACAGCGCCTGCGGCAAGAATCGCACCAATGCACTGACCCACCCAGTAGCCGACCATGTCGACGATGGAGAGGCGGCCGGCGACGAATGCACCAAAGCTGACCGCCGGGTTGATGTGGCAGCCGGAGACCGGGCCAATTCCATAGGCTGCGCAGACAAGGGCGAGCCCGAAGGCAAAGGCGATGCCGACAATGCCGACCATGCCGGTGGCACCGCCCGTAATCACGGCGGTTCCAACTCCGAATAGCACCAGGGTGAAGGTTCCAATCAACTCCGCGAGGTATTTCTTCATTTTTCCTCTCACTTTCATTCGTTAAATTGTCCAGTTCAGTTCTGTACCGCAAATGGGGATAGGATTCGACCTGCGCTTCCAACTGGGGCCCCGTCCCTGGGGCAGGGCGTGGTGGCCAGAGCGGCAAAAAAGCCGCTGTTTCGGTCGATGGGAGCGCGCAGGCAGTGTTGCAGAGCCGTAACCCGGAGTCAAGGAAAACTTCAAGGGATTCCCGGCCGCGGAAGCACCGGTAAGAAGGCCAAATTCACACAACGTTTGCAATCTGTTTGCCTGATTGCATTACTCTGTTCATAGTTCCGGACGGCCTGCAGATGCGTACCCTGAGGGCCGTCGGGCGAGGACAGACCGTTTGAGCCAAATCGTATTTATTCTGGAAGACGACACCGATATCTCTCGCCTCGTCCAGCATCATATCGAGGCCGCAGGATTCTCAACCCGGCTCTATGCCACCCCTACCAACGTAATTGCGGATGCCGAGCGCCAGCCTCCGGCGCTGTTCCTTCTGGACATCATGGTTCCGGGCGGCGACGGGCTCGACGTCTGCCGGAGGCTGCGGGCCAACCCCGCGCTCTCCACGATCCCGATCATCTTTCTCACGGCGCGCGCCGGCGAGAATGACCGGGTCCTCGGGCTCGAACTCGGGGCCGACGATTACATCACCAAGCCGTTTGCCACGCGCGAACTTGTGGCTCGAGTGAAGGCGGTTCTGCGCCGCTTTGAGCGCCCTACCACGCCCTCGATTATCAGGTTTGAAGAGGTCATCATTGACGCGAACGCAATGCAGTTGCGCGTGCGCGGCGAGCTGACCACCACGACGGCAACGGAGTTCCGCCTTCTTGACTACCTGGCACGCCATCCAGGGCGGGTGTTCAGCCGCGACCATCTTCTGGATGCGGTGTGGGGCGACGCACGCTTCGTGACACCGCGCTCTGTGGATGTTTATGTCCGCCGCATCCGTGAGAAGATTGAGGTCGATGCGGAGAATCCCCGCTATTTGAAGACCGTGCGCGGGGCAGGCTATCGGTTTGAGATGCCCAAAACCGAATAACTGCGCAACGGCTGTGCCGGATTCAACGCCGGCATCCGAACGGATTGCGCTTGGAATGACTGCGGCTTGGAGCGTCGCGGTTGGGAGCATCGTATCTTGACCCCTAGAGTCTTCAGCAAGCTGCTCGGGCTATTCGTCCTGCTGCTGGTTTTTGAGACGGCGGTGATGGAGTTTGTCTTCCGCCGCTTTGTGGAGAACTCGGCTGGGGAGGCGCTTCATCGCCTCGGTCTTGAGGCTCTCTGGTCGGGTTTGATTGCGCTGGCTGTCGCGCTGCCGCTTGCCGCGTGGGCTGCCGGGCGCATCACAGACCGCCTGGGCAAGGTCGTCTCCTTCGCACGGAAGATCGCCGATGGCGATCTGGAAGCACGACTGGATGCGTATGGGGACGACGAGCTTGCCGCCATGGAGGCCACACTGAACCAGAGCGCCCTGCGGCTAGGCCAGAACTTTGCGGAGATTGAAAGCCGACGCCAGGAGCTGGCCACGATGCTCGACTCCATGCAGGAGGCCGTGGTGGCCATCACGCGCGAGGGCCTGGTTCGGTGGTCGAACTCGGTGATGCAGCAGATTGCCGCTACGCAGATTGTGCCGGGCCGGCCGCTGGTTCACTCCGTTCGCGACCCCGACGTGCTGGCATGCGTGCGCGCCGCCCAGGAACGGGGCGAGGTTCGCTTCGGTCGCGCAAGTTCGCTCGTCCCGGGTCGAGTTTTTGAGATCAACGCTGCTCCGTTGCCATCCGGTGGCGCGCTTGTTGTGCTGCATGACGTGACCGGCATTGAAGCGGCCGAGCGGTCACGCCGGGACTTTATCGCCAACGTGAGCCACGAGCTGCGCACGCCGCTCACTTCAATTCAGGGCTATGTGGAGACGCTTCTCGAGGATCCTGCCCCGCGGCCGGAGACGACCCGGGAATTCCTGGGCGTGATCCTGAAAAATGCCTCGCGCATGAACCGCCTGACCGAAGATCTGCTGACCCTGGCCAGCGTTGAGAGCCCGGACTACAAGATCGCCCGTCAGCCGATCCGAGCCAATGCGCTGGTGCAGGATGCGATCGAATTGCTGGGTGGCATGGTCGTTGATTCGGGGGTTGAGCTCGAGTCGTCCGGCGCGCCCGGCGAACTTGTCATGGCCGACCCGGATGCCATGAACCAGGTGTTTGGCAATCTGATTGAGAACTCACTCAAGTACGCCAAGTCAGGCAAACGGATCCGCGTGGGCGCACGTCTGCACCAGAACGAGGTCGAATTTACCGTTGAGGATTCTGGTCCAGGAATCGCCTCCGAGCACCTCTACCGGATCTTTGAACGCTTCTATCGCGTCGACAAAGCACGCTCGCGCGACTCCGGAGGCACCGGCCTCGGCCTGGCCATTGTCAAGCACATCGTCCAGGCGCATGGCGGCCGGATTTGGGCGGAAAGCGAGCTGGGCGCAGGTGCGCAGTTCCACTTCACGCTTCCGCTTGCCAAGCCCGCGAGCGCTGCGACCGGATGAGCGTCCTTTTCATTGGCCCCGACGCTCCAGACCGTGCTGTCCTATGCGCCGCTCCCGGCTCCCTTGGTGCAGAAGGTTCTTGCGGCGGTCTCATCCCTGCGCTGAATTCTGAATCGTGATTTGCCAGGCCCGGCGCGCCGGTTTTTGGCGAAAACTCACAAACTCATCCCCCAAATCCAGCCTCGATTCAAATCCCCGTAACATTCGCAGTAGACAATCGTATGCGGAGTTCCTTTGCAAGGGAGATATGTGTGAAAAAGACCGTTGTAGTTGCAGCACTCTTGATTCTGGCCATGACCGCAGCGCAGGCGCAAAAGCTGATCGGAGCAGGGGCTACGTTTCCGTATCCGATTTATTCCAAATGGTTTAGCGAATACCAAGGCGCGCACCCCGGTGTGACAATCAATTATCAGTCGATCGGTTCGGGCGGCGGCATTAAACAGGTGACGGCCGGGCTGGTTGACTTTGGCGCGTCCGACGGCCCCATGACGGACGATCAGCTTGCTGCTTCAAAGGTGAAGCTTATCCACATTCCCACCGTACTTGGCGCGGTTGTGCCCGTGTTCAACGTTCCGGGCGTCCAGAATGTGAAGTTCAGTGGCGATGTCCTCTCGGATATTTACCTAGGCAAGATCACGCAGTGGAATGACCCGCGCATCGCCAAGGACAACCCAGGTGTCAGCCTGCCTGGCCAGAAGATCATCGTGGTTCACCGCTCCGACGGCAGTGGAACTACCTACATCTTCACCGATTACCTGAGCAAGGTGAACTCTGACTGGGCGAATGGCCCGGGCAAAGGCGCCTCGCCCAGCTGGCCTTGCGGCGTGGGCGGCAAGGGGAATGAAGGCGTTGCCGGACTGGTTCGTCAGCTCCCGGGCGCAATCGGCTATGTGGAGCTGATCTACGCTCTGCAGAACCACATTTCCTTCGGCGAAGTGAAGAACGCGTCCGGAGCGTGGACTCGTGCCTCGATCGAGGGCGTGACTGCGGCCGCGGCCAGCGTGAAGCAGATGCCTGCCGATTATCGCGTTTCGATCACTAACGCACCTGGCAAGGATGCCTATCCGATATCGAGCTTCACGTGGCTGCTTATTCCGATCAAGTCGGCCGACCCCGCCAAGGGCAAGGTGATCAAGGACATGCTCAGCTGGATAGTGAACAGCGGCGAAAGCGAAGTCTCCGCGCTCTCCTACGCTCCGCTGCCCAAGGCCGTAGCCGATAAGGTGCTCAAGTCCATTTACTCCCTTCAGTAGTATCAATCTCCACAAAAGGGGTCCGGCGTTTATGCCGGGCCCTTCTTTTTTGGAGACGGAATTAGTCGCCGATTTTTCGTTTCCACCTCCCGGCAAAAGCCGCTAAGATTGGCCGCGAGAGGTTTCCATGCGCACGTTCACCGGACGCTTTGCCATCTTCGCCCTTATGCTTTTTCCTGTTGTTGCAGACGCGACAAGCCGCTTCGACGGCAAATGGGAGACGGTTCTTACCTGTGAGCAATTCAAGGATGCGCGAGGCTTCAGTTGGGCGTTCACCAGCGAGATCAAAGACGGGAAGCTACGCGGAGTCTACGGCATCGAGCACCAATCGGCGTCGATTCGCATCGAGGGGCCCATCGCCGAAGACGGTTCGGCACAGCTTCTTGCAACCGTCTGGACTGGGGATAAGGTGTACGTTCCAGGCAATGACACGCCCAAAGGGACGGAGTTCACTTACCGGATCAAGGCCGAATTCAAAGATGCGGAAGGGAAGGGGACTCGGATCGAAGGGCGGCCCTGCGCCTACACCTTCCGGAAGAACTAGTATCGCAGCGAGGCGCTAACGGTATTCGCCGATGAGCCGGTCAACGAGGGGGATCAGCTTTTCGCCAGTGCGCGGCAGCACAAAGTCCTGCGCCTTCGCATCCCAATCGAGCTTGAAGCTGGTTGACAACGCCGAGATCCAGATCTGCTGAATCGGCGCATTGGGCGTAATGACAAACTTGCTCGGCGGCTCTTCGAAGACCACGTTTAGCAAGCCGTTCTGGCCCTCGACCTCGAAGGCCGCCTCGACCTCTTCTTCGCGCGCGATCAGGTGCTTCAGCAGCGCGTCGAGCGCGGCCTCCGCCAGCTTGCGAAATTCCACTTCATCCATCATGGCCTCAGTGTAGCAAGCCTTGCGCTGGGTGCATCCAAGGACAAAATGCGCTTTTTCAATGCCAGGCACCGTCCGGATTTCAGGCATCGCTCAAGTCTTCCGCGTGTCCTGTCGATAATCCCCATGGAAGGCCACAGATTCCGGAGGCGCCATGGGAATTACGCCAATCGGACCTCTCGCGATGCTGCCGCTGGCCCGCTCTGCCGGGGCCGAACTTGAACCCGCGCCCATGGCCATGGTCGAACGCTCGGCACGCACCGAGGACGAGACCTATTCTCCCTCGAAGGATGAGGGAGGCTCAGAAGCGGAGACAAAGGAAACGGGGAGCAAGGCTGAGGAATACGAGATCCGCGAAGAGGGGCAGCCCTTCGAGGGGGAAGGCAGCGTAACGGGATCCTCAGCCGGCGCGGCGCCGCCGTTCGATCTGCCAGGCGACTCTCGAGCGCAGATCAGCTTCTTTGCGTGAGTCCGTGATCTGCTGCCGCGGGCCGCTTCTCCCTTCTTCCCAGCGCACCAAGGAGCGTGCCGCGCGTGGTGATCGTGGCCCTCCCTGCCGTGAAGCGAGCGTTCACGCAACACCCAGAGCCTCCCTGCTAAACTTTGCCTCATGGATTCAAGGCAAGGTGAATCGGCTGTGCCGGATGCCTGTGATGTCATGCCTCCCCACAATTCGCAGCAAGTACAATTCATGCTGAATAACGACTGCTGCTGCTGAGTTCGACGATGTCCCTGAAAAGACCCTCGACCTACCATTTCGCGCACAGCGTCCTTGATTCTTCGCGGCGCAGCCTCGTGGTGGGCGAGGTCTCCGTTCCGCTCACACCCAAGACATTTGACCTGCTTCTCTATTTTGTTTCGAATCCGGGACGGATCGTGCCCAAGGATGAGCTTCTGTCTGCGCTTTGGCCCGACGCATTTGTTGAAGAGAGCAACCTAGCTCAGCAGATGTCGCTGCTGCGCAAGGCTCTGACCGAAGCCGGGGTGAAGGAGTCGCTGATCATCACAATCCCCGGTCGCGGCTATCAGTTTGTGGCTCCGGTGGAGTCGGTCTTCTCAGAGTCAGTCTCCCGGGAGGCGGAGTTTCCGCCGGCTCTGCCGTCGCAGGCGGCCGATGCCGAGATGATATTGCAAGCCATCCGCTCCAAGACCACTGTCGTTTTCGAAAAATCATCCACCGAGTTGCCCGCCGCGAAGGCTCTGCCTTTTTCGTCAGTATTTGCCGGCACGCGATTTCGCATTGCTGCGGCTGTTTTCCTGTTGCTCGCCGCCGCGGCCGGGGTATATGCGTGGATGCATCGTCCCCGTCCGGTTCTGCGCAAGGTCCTGCTCGCCGAGTTCGAGAATCACACCGGCGAGTCAACCTTCGACGACCTGCTCGAGACAGGCCTGCGTATCGACCTCGAGCAGTCTCCCTTCATTGAAGTGATGAGCCACTCGATGATCGGCGAGGTGCTGGAATCGATGAAGAAGCCGGCCGGCACCGCTCTCAGCGCGGACGTAGCTCGCGAGGTGTGTGAGCGCGAGAGCTACCAAGTGCTGCTTTCGGGGAGCCTTGTTCGGGTGGGTTCTGAGTTTTTGTTGTCAGTGGAAGCTACCAGTTGTGCCACCGGTGAATCGATTGCGGCAGGCAAGATTCGCGTGAGCAACGAAAGCGAAGTGCTTGGAGCGATGGATACGCTCTCGCGAAAGCTGCGCGGAGATCTTGGTGAATCCCGCCGCCAGATTGCCGAGTTCCAGGTGCCGCTGGTGTTAGCTACCACCTCCTCGCTTCAGGCCTTGCGGGCTTATACACAGGGCCTGGAAGCGCTGGACCGCGGAGACGGAAAGGGCGCGCAGATCCTCTTCGAGCGGGCCACCGCGCTTGATCCGACCTTTGCCTCCGCGTGGAGAGCGCTCAGCTACGACTACTATCAGCGTGCGGACTTCCCGCAGGCCACTGCGCTCATCAAACAGGCCTACGATCTGCGGGCGCATACGACCGAGCGCGAACGATTCGACATCGAGATTGCTTACAGCGTCTACGGGCTCTGGGATCTTGAAGCGGCGGTTGCCGGGATGCAACTCTACAACCGCACCTACCCCGATAACGCAGAGAACTGGTATGGGCTGGCACGCATGTATTCGGCCCTGGGCGAGTATCCGCAAGCGATCGAAGCGGGCGAGCAGGCCTATCGGCTCAATCCACGCTCCGGCAATGGCCTTGATATTCTCTGCGGTGTTTATCGCCGCGCCGATCGGTTTGCGGACGCGAAACGCATTGCGGCGGCTGCCGTTGCGCTGGGAAAAGACAGCCCCAATATCCACGGCAATCTTATCCAAGTTGCGTTTGCTGAAGACGACGCGGCATCGATGAAGCGAGAGAGCGAATGGGGGCTCTCACACCAGCAAGTGGCACAGACCCTGGCCGAACTTGGCTTCGCCGCCGCGGCCCGGGGCAAGATCCATGAAGCAGGGAATTACTTCGAGCGGGCACGACGTGAGGGCATCCGCACGGGAGACTCGGACTTCGGCGATCTTGCTTCGCTTTACATGGGAGGAATCCTGATCGAAGTGGGTCTTCCCGATCATGCCCGGACCGACCTGAAGCAGATGACGTCGGATGCCAGCGACCCCGGAACCGCCGCCTATTTCTGGGCCCGGTTGGGCGAACCCGCAAGGGCGCAGAAGGAGATTGCGGAACTCGCCTCCACGAACCGCCATAACACCCTCAATATCTACTTCGACTTGCCGGAGCTGCGTGCCATTCTTGACCTGAAGGCACACAAACCCGCCGATGCCGTGGCCGAGCTCGAGCCTTCGCGAAAGTACATCCTCCGCGACTACGGTCTGCCCTATCAACTTGCGACGGCCGAGGCCGAGGCCGGCATGCTGGACAAAGCGGCGCAGGATTACCGCCTAATCCTTGCCCACCCCGGGATCGATCCGCTCTGGGAGCACTATGCGCTCGCCCAGGTTGGATTGGCCCGGGTGCTGGCCGGGCAGAAGGACTACAACGGGGCGCGCATGGAATACCAGGCTTTCCTGGGCCGATGGAAGGATGCCGACCCGGATGTTCCCCTTTGTCAGCACGCTCGCCGCGAACTTGCGGCGTTGCCCTGAATCGCGCATGCCGTCGATCAAGCCTCATCGTCTGGGGCTGAGCCGGCTATTCAGCTGGGGTCGAGTGCCGGGACTGGCAATCCTGTCGTGGGGAGGATTAAAATCGTAGCCTGGAGAATTCGATGAAAACGTCTTCACTCTTGCGCACGCTGTTTGCCTTCCGCACTGTTCGACTTGCCGCACTTCTGCTGGTCGGGCTCGCCTCCACCTCGCTTGCTCTTGCCGCACCCATCCACGACGCGGCGGTCAAGGGCGACGTTAAAAAGATTGCCGCGATCCTCGCTGCCGATCCCACCCAGATCAACGCCAAGGACAAGTTCGGCAACACGCCGTTGCATTGGGCCGCATTCCATGGCCAATTGGCAGCGGTGAAGGCGCTGATCGACGCCGGCGCAAACGTGAACGCAAAGAACAACTACGGGCCCTTCCTGCCCGGCGATCTGGGCAGCGCTATCTACACTGGCTCCCAGACCCACCAGGATCCAGTCGTCCTGTTGCAGCTGCATGGCCTCGACACCCACGATATGCAGAACGGATACACGCCACTCGACCTGGCCCTGTTTGCCAGCAAGCACAAGGAGATCGTCGATCTTCTTCTGGCGAAGGGCGCCGACGTGAATGCCCAGGCTTCCAGCGGAGCTTCGCCCCTGTTCTGGGCCGTGATGCGCGACCAGAAAGACGATGTGCTCACGCTGCTGAACCACGGCGCCAACGTGAACCTTACCGACGCGTACAAAGACACCATCCTCGATATCGCGATTGGCAACCAATTCAGCGCGCTCATTCCGATCCTCGTCGAACACGGCGCGGACGTGAACGCGATTGACCAGAACCTGACCCGGCCCCTCACCTACGCGAAGCGCATGGACGATACCAAGTGGGCCAAGTACCTGCAAGAGCATGGAGCCCACGACTAGGCAAATCTCTTCGCAGCCTCTCCGAAACAAGCAACGGCGCGGCCCAAATAACCTAGGCCGCGCCGTTGACGTTTCAGCGACTGCTGATGGGGTTGTCCCTGAGTGGTGGTTGCCGGGGCCGCTCCCCTACGGCTTCGAGTTGAAGTCGACTTTGCCCGTTACCGGGTCTACCGGCCAAGATACGTGCTCGTGAATGGTTAACCACTTCCCATCGATCTTCTTGTAGACATCGGTGACGCGTACTGTCATGTCCTGCTGGGTGCCGTCCTTGGCCGGTCCTGTCACACGCACGAATCCATGGCCATAGGCCAGGTTGGCGTCCGCTTCAACCTTCCAATCCACGAGATCGAAGTGCATCGTGGTTGGGTACGTGGCTTGGAACGCCTCCCAATCTTTGCGAATCGCGGTCGCGCCCACATACTGCCGCGGCGGAACCGAATCGAACATCACCACTGTTTCGTCGGGAGCGTAGTAGGCCATTATTCCGTTCAGGTCTTTGGTGTTCGCGGCGGCATAAAAGTGCTGCACGTTCGCGTTGATGGCGTTCAGGTCGTCCGCGGTGGAAGAGGTTGTTACCGTGGAAGTGGTCGTTACTGGAGTACACGAGGAAAGCAGGCAGGCTGCAGCAAGGCTGAGCACCGCAGTGAGGCTCGTACGCAAATTCATAGTTTGATCTCCTTTTCGATGTTGCGGAGGAAGATTGACCGTGAAAGGGAAAGCGGTAAGTCCCTGCAACGGGGCGACTCTACCCGATTGCAAGTTGCACGCGCAACGGCTTTCTTAGCGACCATAGGTGAGCGGCGTCCCGGATGACTGTTCCAAATGGCTCTTAAGTGCCATTTACCCTGCTTTGATGCAGTCTTAATCTCTTTGGAGTGCACGCCGATCTCTTGCACCAGAGGCGGCGCGCCGGCCTGAGGTCTCCCGATTCCTCTTCCACTTCTACAATTCGCGCTGGTGGTCTCGGTCGCCGCTTATTTGACGGCGGTGCGGGTGACCCTGGATAGCCGGAACCACCGGACCTGGGAACATCTTGCCGCGCAGCTCAATCCCGGCTCCGGCCGTCGCGCAGCGTTCCATAACGCCGGTGTTCTGCTTGAGATGGTCGACTATGCTTGTCATGCCGATAATCCCATCGATGTCTCCCTGGCCGAAGTCTTGCGTGCAGAAGCCATGCGGGTGCGTTTGGGAGCCGTCCTAGCACCCACTCCCTGGTCATAGGTTCACGTTGAGTCTGATTTTAACTTCATCAAATTAAAAAGCTTACATGAAACCAACGAGATTTCTGCGCAAAAGGGCTTGCGTACTTTCCTGTTCTGGAATATTTTACTAACCAGTTAGTTAATTTCTGTGCCCAGTCCCATTCCAACCCGCACCCAGGCCGATCGCTCGGACCTATCGCGCCAGCGCATCCTCGATGCTGCTTTGCAGGAGTTCAGCGCCGAGGGGCTTGCCGGAGCCCGCACCGACCGCATTGCCGCCGCGGCCGGTGTGAACAAGGCGCTGCTCTACTACTACTTCGAAAGCAAGGAAAACCTGTACAACGCGACTCTTGAGATGATTGCCGCGCGGGTCCGGGACAGTTCGATGGCGGTCTTTCTTCGTCCGGCCACTGCCGGTGAGCGCATCGTGCGCTTCGCCCTCAACCACTTTGACCGGATCCTCACTCAGCGCGACTTCCAAAACCTGATGCAGCAGGAGATGATCCGAGTCCACAAGGGCGAGAGCGGCGCAGCGCCTCTGCTGATCCAGCGTGTCTTTTCTCCGACACATGCCATGTTTCAGGCGCTGGTGCGCGAGGGGATCGCTTCGGGCGAGCTCATCGAGGCTGACTGGTTTCAGTTTCCACTCGCCGCGCTCGGGGCCAACGTCTTTTACTTTCTTGCCGCACCGATCTGGGGATCCATCATGCCCTTCAACCCCTTTGCTCCCGATGTTATCGCGGAGCGCCGTTGTGCCCTGGTTCGTTTTCTTGGCCAGGCTCTCTTTTTAGACCGCGAGCACGGTGCGCGTTTGGCCGAACAGATTCTGGCCGACACACCGATGCCCGAAATCGCACAGGATCGATTCCTGCCCGGGAGGAAGAATGAACGCACGTAACAGGGTCTTCATGATCCTAGGATTGCTTACCATCGGATCGCTTATCTGGTATTTCGTAACGGTGCGGCCTACCGGCGACCTGCAGCTGATAGGCACCGTTGACGCCAATGAAGTGATCGTCAGCGCAAAGATTCCGGGCCGTATTCAGTCCCTGCTCGTTGACGAGGGGCAGGACGTGAAGGCGGGGCAGCTGATTGCCGTGATTGAGAGCGACGATCTGCAGGCCGCGCGCAAGGCAGCCGAGGCTACCGCCGCGGGCCAAACCTCACACCTTTCTGAGACAGTAGCTACTGAGCGCCAGACCGCCGGCGAAACCACAAGCGCCACCGTGAATGCCGAGGCGCAGGTGACCTCTTCCAAAGCGGCGCAGGCGCAGGCCCAGGCGAACTATATGCACCAGCAGGCGGACACGAGCCGCACCGTGGCACTGGCCCAGCAGGGCATCATGAGCGCGCAGTCGCGCGATGATGCGGTCACCAGCCTGGAGGCAACCAAGGCGGCCGTCGACACCGCCAAAGCCAACGTGGCCGCGGCGGAGGCCGCTCTGCGACAAGCCCGCGCCCACGAGCTGTTAACCACAGTCGCTCAGCGAACCGTGACCGAGACGCGCAGCACAGCTGAGAGTGCGCGCGCGCTCGCCGAACAGGCCAAGGTGCAAGCCGGCTACTCGCAGGTCTTCGCGCCGGTCTCCGGCAAGGTCAACGTCCGGGTTGCCCGCCAGGGTGAGGTGGTCACTGCCGGCGCAGCCATCGTCACGATCATGGACCTGACGCAGACCTGGGTCTACGCGCCGCTGCCGGAAACACAGGCCGGAGCTGTGCAGCTCGGTGATTCGCTGCGCGTGGTCATGCCCGGAGGCGCGAGCGAGACGGTCACCGGCAAAGTGATCAACAAAGCGGCCGAGGCTGATTTTGCCACGCAGCGCGACGTCTCCAGCCGCAAGCGCGACATCAAGACAATCCAACTGAAGCTGTTGGTCGACAATCCGGGCGAGCGGTGGGTTCCGGGAATGACCGCCGAGGTGTACATCCCCAAAGAGAAGCTGGTGAAGCAATGACAGCCACCGCTCCGCTGGAAACACGGATCAAGCCGCCGGGCGAACTGCCTCCGCCCACACCGGGCGCAGCCATTGAGGTGCAGAACATCGTCAAGGTGTATGGCTCCTTCATGGCTGTCAAGGATGTGAGCTTTCAAGTGCAGGAAGGCGAGATATTCGGCCTGCTTGGCCCGAACGGCGCAGGCAAGAGCACGCTCATCCGCATGATGACCACGCTCATTCCCGTCACCGGCGGCCGCGCACTGGTGGCCGGTCACGATGTGAGCAAGGATTCGGACGAAGTGCGCCGCGTGATCGGTGTGATTCCGCAGGCGCTCACCAGCGATCCCGACCTTACCGTCGAGGAAAACCTGTCGATCTACGCCAAGCTCTACGGGGTGCACAGGGCTGAGCGCATTCACAACATCAACGAAGTGTTGGAAGCGGTTGACCTGGTCAAATGGCGCGATGCGCCGGTGAAGACGCTCTCAGGCGGGATGCGTCGGAGGGTCGAAATCGCCCGCGGCCTGGTTCACAATCCGCACATCTTCTTCCTCGATGAGCCGACCACGGGGCTCGATCCGGTCTCGCGCATCGCGGTGTGGGAGATGCTGGACAAGCTGCGCAAAGCGCGCAAGCTGACCATTCTGATTACGACCCACTACATGGAAGAGGCCGACAAACTCTGCGATCGCATCGCCATCGTCGATCACGGAACGCTGGTGGCCCTGGGCACTCCGCTCGAGCTCAAGCAGGGCGTTCCCGGATCGAACGTAGTGGAGGTCCACTTCGACCGCGAAACCGAAGAGTGGCAAGCGCGCCTTGAAAAGCTCGAAGGCGTTACCAGCGTACAAGCGCAATCTGCCGGTTTTTACCGCGTACTTACTTCCTCGGGCTCGAAGACCACGATGCAGCTTGTGGAGCTTGCCGCCTCTCTCGGCGAGACGCTCACTTCCCTCAGTGTCCAGAACACCACGCTCGATGACGTCTTTGTTCACTACACCGGTCGCCAACTCCGCGATGAGACCGTCAAGCCCATCTTCACCATGCCGCCACGGCCAGGGATGCAGCCATGAACAGAATGTTTGCGATTATCGAACGCGAAATGCGCAAGTTTTTTCGCTCGCCCACGCTCATGATCATGTCGCTCATGATGCCCATCCTGCAGCTCATCATCATGGGCAACGCCTTCGGCGGCAAGATCGTCGGCACCCATGTAGCCATCGTCGACTACGACCACGGGCCGCAGGCAGTGAAGCTGCGCGAGGCCTTTGACGCGGTCGGCGTGAACATCAAGACCTTCAGCACGGTGGAGTACACCTCGGAGGTGCAGGCGCGCGAGGATGTCCGCACCGGCAAGATCGATGCGGCGGTCATTATCCCCGCGCAGTACTCGCGCCGCGTTTATGCACAGAACGCACCCGACGTTGGACTTGTGGTAGACAACTCGGACCAGTTCACATCGAGCTCGATAGAAGCGGAGATGCAGCTGGTCATCGACGCGATCACGGCTCCGGTGATTCAGCCTCGGCTGGCCAATTCCGTCGCCCTGGAGATCGTCGAGCTCTATCCCTACGTCAACTACCTGAAGTTCCTGCTACCCGCCACTGTTGCGATGGCCATGTACATCTCCGTGATGATCGGCGGCGGCATGCTCTACATCGACGACAAGGCACGCGGCGTTCACGAGGGCTACCTGGTTACGCCCATCACCAAGATCGAATTGGTCTTCGGCATGAACATTGCCGGAGCGATGAAGGCGACGCTCGCCGGTATCTGCCTCACCGTGATCGGTTCGTTCATGGCGGGGCTAGGTGTTGTTTTCCATCCGATGGCCGACTTTGAGCTGCTTCTACTGATTCTCACCACGTCGATCGCCTTTAACGGAATGATGTTCCTGTTGATGGTGCGCGTGAACGACCCGCTTGTGCCGCGCGCCATGTTCGGCGTGCTCAACGTGCTGCTGTTTTATCCTTCCGGCGCCATGTATCCGATTGCCGCATTCCCGAAGTGGCTCCAGGCCATGGCTGTGGTCGACCCGTTTACTTACGCCATTCATGGATTCAAGGCCATCCTGCTGAAAGACGGCGGCATGACCGCCATCAAGGGTGACCTGCTGTTCCTGTTTGCCTTTGGCATCGGCACGCTTCTGGTGGCGACGCCGCTGTTCAAGCGCACGCTGTAGAACGAACACATTCTGGATCGAGAAGCGCGCCAGCCGACTGCGGCGGGCTGGGAAATCGATTCAAGGCTTCCGGCAGGCAACACACGCACTCCGGAAAGCAATGAGGCGGTCCAATCTTGTGGGAGGTTGGGCCGCCTCAGCGCGTTTGTGTCAAGGGAGCGGATTGACTGTGGACCTTGGAGGCACAGGCTTGCTCACACCGCGCGTCAGGGAATTGTGAGCAGGCCGTGGTACGGATACTACAAGCCAGGCCCTTCAGGCAGCTTTCGTAAACTCTCGATTCGCCACGTGAATCCTGCCGCTGCAGGCATGGCATCCAAAGTCCTTCGAGTTGGCTACCGTATTCACCGAACTTCCGCACCATGGGCACTTACCGCGCAGTGCGCCGAAGCCGATGAGCGGCCCCAGCAACGGGGCGAGCACGCCAGCAATGATCATCGGAATACCGGCGATTGCGCCCAACCCTGTGAGGCACAGCAGCGTGCCCACGATAATGAGGATCGGCGTAGCGATGACCCCGAAGAAGAGCCCGCCAAAGGCTCCCGGCGCCGGCGCCTTCTCGCTTTCCGGGTGTTGGCGGATCTCCGGTTCATGCTCTAGGCGAGCCCCGGGCTCGGCGCCGCACTGGGCCCCGCATTCGGCGCAGAACTTCCAGTTCGGTTCAACCTGTACCCCGCAGCGTGAACATTGTGTGCTCATCCTCCGGCCCCTCCCTCAAGCGGCACGAATCCTACCACCTTGAAACCGGCAAGAATGTGCGGCAGGTCACGTTTTGTGGGGGTGAACGAGGCGCGACTGTAATCTGGCCAACAGGGGGCCATCCGCTCCGCGGCGGTCTCGCCCCCGACTTCAGCGCGCTTTTCATTGCTCAAACAGATTCTTCGGCCTTCTTCCGGATTTCCATTGACAGCGCCATCAAGTAATCTAAGAATGAGCAGCCCACGCGGCAGCCATATTCCAAATGAGGAGCCCCCCATGGCAGAGAAGGCAGAAAAGCCCAGGAAAGCCGCAACCGCGAAGAAGGCCGCGGCGCCCAAAGCCGTAAAGACGACCGGCGAAGCCGTAAAGCAAGCAAAACCCAAAGCCCAGGCAAAGTCGGGCCAGGGCGCTGCTCCGAAAAAAGCACTGGCCAGCGTAACCCCCATCGATATCAATCGCGAACCGGCTGCGGCACCGGTCTCACCCAGCTGTATCTCGGCTGAACAGATCGCAACACTCGCGCATGAATATTGGCTCGAGCGCGGCTGCCAGCACGGCCGCGACGCTGAAGACTGGTTCCGAGCCGAGCAGGAGTTGCGCAGCAAAGCCTCGTAACCGGCGCGACGGCCCGAGATGATCGGTGTTCCGGGCCCCCAGGTCCCCGGTCTCTGCGGTACCATTTCGTCGGAGGCCGGTATGAGCAGCAAGCTGGTCCTGGTCACGGGCGGGTCAGGTTTCATCGGCGTGCACTGCATCCTGCAGCTTTTGCAGGCCGGCTATCGGGTGCGCGCCACCGTGCGCTCACTCGACCGCGAGCCTGAGGTTCGCGCGATGATTCGCGTGGGCGGTGAGGAGCCGGGCGATGTGCTTTCCTTCGCGGTTGCCAACCTGACGGCGGATGAAGGGTGGTTGCAGGCCGTGGCCGGCTGCGATTACGTTCTGCATGTTGCTTCGCCGTTTCCGCTCAAGGTCCCCAGGAACGAGAACGATTTGATCGTTCCTGCCCGCGAAGGCACCCTGCGCGTGCTGCGCGCCGCCCGGGACGCCGGGGTCCGGCGTGTCGTGCTCACCTCCTCTTTTGCCGCCATTGGCTACGGAACCACCCCCGGTCCGGAGCCTTACAGCGAAGAGAACTGGACCAACCCCGACGGCCCCGGAGTGACGCCCTACGTCAAATCGAAGACCATTGCCGAGCGCGCCGCCTGGGAGTTCATGGCCCGCGAAGGCGGTTCGCTTCAGCTTTCGGTGGTGAACCCCGTCGCAGTCTTCGGCCCGGTCTTGTCGCGCGACTTGTCCACCTCTATCGTGATCGTGCAGCGCCTGCTGGACGGCGGCGTGCCCGCCTGCCCCCGCCTCAAATTCGGCGCCGTGGATGTGCGCGATGTGGCCAGCCTGCATGTGAGCGCAATGACGCACCCGGCCGCGGCAGGCGAGCGTTTCCTGGCTGTTGCCGGCTCCTTCATCTCCATGCTCCAGATTGCGCAGATTCTCCGTAATCGCATGGGCGCCGCTGCGTCGCGTGTGCCAACGCGTGAACTTCCGGACTGGATCCTGCGCTTTGTTGGCCTCTTCGACACCACTGTTCGCCAGATCGTCCCCGAGCTTGGTAAGCACAAGGATGCGACCAGCGCCAAAGCCCGGCGCGTGCTTGGCTGGGAGCCGCTCACTGCGGAAGACTCGATTGTGGCCACGGCGGAAAGCCTGCTCGAGCTCGGGCTGGTCAAGCGCTAGAGCGATATGAGCGCCAAGCGGCGCGGTATACTTGCTGGCAGCCGGATGAGCATGATCGCTGGCTCTCCCTGCGGGACCTCGATGATGCGAGCCTCATTCCATTCACCGGATCTGCGCGCCCTATGGAAGGGGCGCCGACCTCTTAATCATCGAATCATCTCCTGCCCAGCATGCCGTGTCTGTTTCGCGGCGCTTGGGTTTTTCCTTGTTGCGGCGATCCCGGCGGGTGCGCAACAAACCCCCGCTTCGCAGGG
>CAYWSR010000009.1:27627-46809 GCA_964460385.1 uncultured Occallatibacter sp.
CGTGAAGGCGGATGCCTCTCCTCCGACTGGCCGCCGCATTGTCGTTTCGATCGGCATCGATAAGTACGCCAACTGGCAAAAGCTGGGAACGGCTGTCTCCGACGCCCGGGGATTCTCGAACCTGCTTATTGACCGCTTTGGCTTTCAGCAGATCGAAGAGCCGCTTCTCGATGGGGCGGCAACCCGCGAGAATATCGTATCGCTCGTGGAAGACCGACTCCGTGCCAAGCTCAAGCAGGACGATGACGTAATCTTCTTCTTCGCCGGCCACGGCACTACGCGCACGGACGACGTTGGCGGCACCGCCGTAGACACGGGCTACCTGGTCCCGGTCAATGCTGCGGCTCCCGGCAAAGAGGAGCACTGGAGCGACTACATTCAGACAGACGTCTTGCTCGAAGCGATCGGAAAACTGCCAGCGCGACACATCCTTGTTATTCTCGACGCCTGCCACAGTGGATTTGCCCTCGGCAATGCAATGAAGTCATTCCGGGGAGGGGTACCTCGCTACGACGCCAGCCTGGGCAATAAGGTTTCGCGCCGCGTGATAACTTCCGCGGGCAAGGATCAGCTCGCCAGCGACACCGGCCCTGTCGCCAACCACTCCCTGTTCACCGGGCTGTTGCTGCAGGGTCTTGAGTGGGGCAAGGCCGACATCTATGGCGACGGAGTTGTGACCTCATCCGAGCTCGGCCTTTATATGCAGCGCGCTGTCGGAGCGGCATCTACCATCGGCATGGATGTCCCACCCAGTCAGATCCCCGACTTCGGCTCCTTTTCATATGACGACCGGGGCGAGCTCGTCCTCCCGCTTAACGACGAATCGTTTGAGGGCATCAAGGCTCGCGCATTCAGCGCACTGCGGTGGGCCAACTACGCCGACTTTCGAACCCTCACTGCAAAGGTTGCCGAGCTCCGGCCGGATGCGCCCGAAACTCTGTACCTGCAATATCGACGCGCAATGCTCGACAATAAGGTCGACGACGCGGCGGTCCTCATTCGTCGCATGCTCGTGCTTCACACCCCAGAAGGGCAGATTCCCCTCTCCCGCGATGACCTTTACAATCTGCAAGAGCGTCTGCCCTATTGGAAGCGTGTCCTTCTTCTGCCGGAGAAAGACTTCCCGCTCATTCTTCGCCTGGAAGCCGGCCCTAAGGTTACTAAGTTCGCGCCAGTTCAGAAGGCCACCCTCGGCGACACTGTTGCCTACCCCGTTAAGCCCGGCAACCCGTTCCGATGGCAGGTCACCAACAACACCGACCACCCGATCTTCCTCTATGCCATGGCCATCGATCAGGATGGGCGCTTCTTCCCGTTTTCACCCTGGGATCCAGGTCCCATCCTGACTGCGGGACTCGCCCCCCACACTACTCATCCCACAGAGCTCTTCCGTCAGGACGGCGAACTTGAGCTTCAGGAGTTCCACTTTTACGCTTCGCCCGCCCAGATCTATTCGCTCCTTTCGCCCATCAGTACGGCCTCTCGCGGCCCTTCGATGCCCGAGGAGGACGATCTATCTCCAGTTACCCAGTCCATTGAGCGCTACACCACCATGGATCTCGCCGCCCATGACGCCGCCACCAAGAAGTGAATGGGCATGCCTGATTCCGTCTGCCCGAGTCGATGCTCTACAACGCCTCCGGAAACCCCTACAATAGGGACTGAACTTCACGAACGAGGACCCCATGCCGCTCTCCGGAGAAGCTATCCGCCTGATGAACTACATTGACGACGTTGCGGTCACACTCCGCCGCATCCTGGCAGCCGCGCCGACTCTCACCCCTGAGGAGGCCGCCCGCGTGGGCGAGCACCTGGCGCAGGCCAGTCCCAGCGCGGAGGATGTAGCACGCGCGCTCGACGCCAACCGGTCGACGGCTCAAGTGGCAAGTATCGATGGGGCAGGACACACTCCCGCCGCACTCTGACCGCAGCAGTGGCATTGACCGTCACCATTATCGGAGCGGGTCCGCTTGGGCGCTGGCTGGCGCAGGAGGCGGCACGCGCCGGTTTTCACGTCTTTCTTGAGGACGTGATGCCGCATAACCTGCGGCACGCGCAGGAGGCTCTTCGCCAGGCGCTCGGCCCGGAAGCGCTCAAGACCGTCGTCTTTTCCTCGACCATCGAGGAAGCTGTCCGGACCGCGGACCTCGCCATCGACTGCGTCCCCGACGAACTCGAGTCGAAGCTCGAAATCCTGTGGCTTCTCGACCGTATGGCTCCGCCGCGGACGGTGATTGCCACACCGACCACACGCCTGTCGATCTCTGACCTCGCTGCCTGCACGTACCGTCCAGAAAAGGTGGTTGCAATCGCCGCCGAAGCCGCGAGCCTGGTCGCCGGGGCCGGGCCGGAGATTACGCTCCGCACGACTGCGCGCACCGCGCCGGAGAGCGTGGCCCTTGTCGATGAATTCTGGCGCAGATTGAAATTCTGCCCGAGTTTCCTACCCGAGGGCTAATAGCGCTTAAGCCCCTCAATGGCCCGCGCCCGCGCATCACCCCTTGCGCATCAAGAGCCGCATTGGTTCGTTGTCGGCGTAGACGCGCCATTCCGCTATGAGTCCATCGGCAAGGGTCGCTCGCAGCGCCACTGGAGTGCTCCACCGGTTCTCGGGGTTCAATTCGCCATCAGGCGCATAGGTGCCTTCCGCAACCCCGAGCAGGACGACGGCCCGTCCTTCGCAAAAACATTCATCTACTGAAATCCGGTAGTCGGGAACCATCTTGAAGTACGCGGCCCACGCAGCCCGCATCTTTTCGCGTCCTTCGACCACCTTGCCCAGCGAATCGACAAATCGATGCTCCGGCGCCATCAGGGCCGCAAGCTCATCGATATCCTGGCGATTGATGGCGCCAACAAAATCCCGCGCCATACGCTCTGGTGATTCGTTCATTCCGATATTGTAATGACGCAACGCATTCTAGTAGCGAAATCAAATGCACGCGCCTGGAGCGGCTCTGCGTCCGGCTCCTTAGCGTTTTTATTCGCCCGCGCCAGCGGCGAGCACTGCCTCATAGTAACGAACATAGTGCGGCACCACCAGGGTCGCGCAAAAACGCTTCTGGGCGGTCTTCCGCCCCGCTTCGCACATTGCCTGCAGACGATCCTTGTCGCCAAGCAGACTGAGCGCCCCCTCGGCCATTGCCTTGACGTCGCCAACAGGGTAGAGCAGCCCAGTGACGCCATCGTCGATCAACTCGGGCACGCCCCCGACGCGCGTTGCAATCGACGGCACCTTGCATGCCATGGCTTCGAGCGCGGCAAGCCCGAATGACTCAAGCTCACTCGGCATCAGCAGAAGGTCGGCGAGCGGCAACAACTCGTTTACACGCTCTTGCTTGCCAAGAAAATGAACACGGGCGTGGATGCCAAGATCGCGCGCAAGCCACTCGGCCTCCGAGCGGTCTGGCCCATCGCCCACAAGCACAAGCTGCGCCGGGATTTCACGGACCACGGTGGCAAAGATCCGCACCACGTCGACCACGCGCTTCACCGGCCGAAAGTTGGAGAGGTGCATCAGAATCCTGTCGCCGGGCGCAGCCAGCTTGCGGCGCGCTTCGGCCCGCTTCTCCTCGTCGGCAATCGGCGCGTAGACGTCGCAGTTGACGAAATTCGGCACCACCTCGATCCCGCGCGTGACCTCGAAGTCTTTGACAGTTTTGGCCTTCAGGTAGTCGGAGATGCTGGTAACCCCATCGCTCTCCTGGATGGCGTAGCGGGTGATGGGCAGATAACTGCGGTCAAGGCCGACGAGGGTGATGTCGGTTCCGTGCAGCGTGGTGACGAAGGGCAGTCGTCGGCCGCGCGTGGCCAGCATCTGCCGCGCCAGCAGCGCACTTACCGAGTGGGGGATGGCGTAGTGCACATGCAGCAGGTCAAGCTCGTTGAACTCCGCGACCTCGGCCATGCGGGAGGCCAGAGCCAGGTCGTAGGGCGGGAATTCGAAGAGCGGATAGCTGGAGACCGGAACCTCGTGATAGAAGATGCCGTCGTCGCGGCCGCTGAGCCGAAAGGGCTGCGAGTAGGAGATAAAGTGGACTTCATGGCCGAGTGCGGCTAACTCAATGCCTAACTCTGTAGCTACTACGCCGGAGCCGCCATAGGTGGGGTAACACGTAATGCCGATGCGCATCGATAACTCCTCAATATATGCCGGGAATCAGGCGCTTTGTCGCCTTGCAGTAGTCGACATATTGTCCGCCAAAAGCGGGGTGCAGCGCGGTCTCTTCCACATGAATTCGATAAAGCAGGGCCGCGGTCGGAAAAATGAGCACGACTGCGGCGGAGAGCCAGTTTCTGTCGGCGATCGCGATGGCCAGAAAGATGATCAGCAAGCCCGAGTAGGAGGGATTGCGCACCTTGCTGTAGAGCCCGGACCGATAGAGCGACTGTGTGTCGCGAATGGCCACGTTGGCGCTGAAGGCTTTGCCCAAGGAGAAGATGGCGACCCAGCGAACCACAAGTCCGCCAACCATCAGCGAGATCGCAATCAGCGGAAGGGCGTGGAATTCAGGGAAGATGGGGTACGACGTCAAATGCCGCGCGAATTCCGCAGCGGTGATAGAGCTGACGATCGCAGCCCAGAGAATCAGCATCGATCCGCGATCACGAACCAGGCCGCCACTTTGGCGAGTCCTCGTGGCGATGACGATGTAGATTTCAGATGCTGTCCAGCCATACAGCAGGATTTTCCATAACAGGGAAATGCTCAACGGACCTCCGCGCTTGCAGCCTCTGTGAGATTAACAAATTGAGCTTAGGATGAGGAGCGGACGTCTTTGGACACACGCCCACAGAATCGCATTCGCCGATTCGCACTTCAGCTACGAGCCGACGGCCGCGCCCGTTCCGTGGGATTCAAGCACGGTGGAATCGAGTCCGGTGAAATTGGTCAGCTCTATCGCAGGAAAGCCCTTGATTGCTGTGAGAGCTTGACGCTCGATTTCGCGGGAGGCCTTGAGGCGCGTGGGGACCGCATCGAGATCGGCATCGTGGTAGCCGGGGTGGGTGACAAGTTCCCATGTGCCCTCGGGCATGCAGGCAAGGGTGCGGCACAGGCTCTCGGTGTTGAGTGAACCGGTAATCGTGACGCTGATGGTGCCGTCGGTGGTGGTGAACCCGTGATCGGCGATGATTCCGAGGGTGTGAGCCTCAAGCCTGCTTAGCGCCGCAACCTGTGCGCGACGAAGCCATGGAACACTGGCGGCTGTTCGGCGACTCCAAGCGGAATCGAATGGATTGCGAATGCGAGTGATGCCGCAGGCGCGGGCGGCGCGCAAGACGGGGCGCAGAACGGCGGGAAACATATGCGTGTGCTTGTGCGTGTCAACGTGGGTGAGATGAAGGCCGCGACTTTGGAGCAAGCGAATCTGCGCTGAGGCTTCGGCCTCGATCTCGACGGCTGCGCTTAGTTGAAAGGGGGAGTTTTTCTTGAGATAACGCCAGCCAAGGAATTCTGCTAACGAACTTCGGAATTCACCGGTCACCGGATTCGCAAGGTTGGGGACGTCTTGGCGCGGAGAGAGCACAGGTGTTCCGTCGACGAGGACGATGTGGCAGCCGACGCCAAGAGTGGGGTTGGCCAGAGCGAGCTCAATCGACTCGTCGGAGGCCGCCGCGTTGGCCATCAGCGTGGTGCTGGTCAAAACGCCCGCCTGATGCAGTTCGATAATGGCGCGGTTGACGCCGGAGGTCAGCCCGAAATCGTCGGCATTGACTATGAGTCGGGGCACGAGGCCAAGTCTATCAATTCGAGGGTATGGCATTTAGAAGCCCTATTCCAGGGCATCTCGCGAGCCATCCGCGAGTGCCCTCTGGCGGATCAAGACCGCTGTTAGAATAAACAAGGCGCTATCGGCGCATTTCCCACCCGTGTGGGCGGTTAGCTCAGTTGGTTAGAGCGCCTGCCTTACAAGCAGGATGTCGGGGGTTCAAGTCCCTCACTGCCCACCATGCAACCCGCCGATGCTGCGTCGCCAAACTTAAAACTCGCGCTCAATCTGGACTTCACTCCACATAAATCCGTTTAAGAAGTTCGTCCGCAAGGAGAACCCTGGTGAGACTCTACCGCACAACTCTCGGGACCTACGTCGAGCAGGATGGCTGCGCCTACCGGGTGGTCGGGCACTCATGGGATGGGCTGGTGACGAGTGAAGACCTGCTTGGGCTGCTGGCGAGCGTGGTGGAGCGTGCGGAGCCGGCGAGAGACTTCGAGGCCGCGCAGATATTGGCGCCGGTCGAGAGCCAGGATGTGTGGGCGGCCGGGGTCACGTACTATCGCAGCCGCAGCGCGCGCATGGAAGAGTCGAAGGACGCGGGAGGCGGCAGCTTCTACGATCGCGTTTATGCAGCCGAGCGGCCTGAGCTTTTCTTCAAATCGCCGGCCAGAGACGTGGTCGGGCATTTGGGCGCGGTGCGCATCCGCAGAGATGCGAAGTGGTCGGTGCCGGAGCCGGAGCTGACATTACTGATCAACCACCAGGGCCGGATCATAGGGTACACCGCCGGAAACGACATGAGCTCGCGCGATATCGAGGGCGAGAACCCGCTCTATCTTCCGCAGGCCAAAGTGTATGAGGGCAGTTGCGCGCTGGGACCGTGCGTGCTGGTCAACTCTTCTCCGCTGCCGACGTCCACCGCGATTCATGTCAAGATTCATCGCGACGGGCAGGTGGAGTTCAGTGGCGGAACGACCTTGGCTGAGCTGAAGCGCGAACCGGCAGTGCTGGCCGCGTATCTCTTCCGCGAAAACAAGTTTCCGGCTGGCTGCTATCTCATGACCGGGACGGGAATTGTGCCGCCGGACTCCTTCACGCTGCACTCCGGAGATGAGGTCCATATCACGATCGATGGGATTGGGACGCTGGTGAATCGAGTGGGGTGATTGGGTTGGGTGGCGGTCAGCTAATCGGATCGCGCGTGATGGATCCGTTGACCATGCGCAGGATACCAAGCGGGTTCGCGTTCTTGAGTTCATCGGGCAGAGCGGCTTCAGGGAAATCCTGAAAGCAGACTGGACGGACAAAGCGATAGATTGCCTGCGTGCCCACGGAGGTTGAACGGCCGTCGGAGGTGGCCGGCCAGGGCCCGCCATGCACCATGGCGTGGCACACCTCGACGCCTGTTGGGAAGCCATTGAAGAGCAGCCGGCCGACCTTCGACTCGAGTACGGCGATCAGTTCCGGATGTTCCTGGAGATCCTGTTCGGTGCCGTGAATCGTCCCAGTCAAGTGTCCCTCCATTGCATATGCTGCAGCCAGGAGTTCCTGCTTCGCGCCGTAAGTGACGAGCAGCGTCGTCGGACCGAAGACCTCTTCATGGAGCGATGGGTGGCTGACGAGTGAGGCTGCATTGGATTGGAAGAGCGATACATTTGCGCCGCATGTGCCTCTTATTGGATCGCGCTTTCCGGCGGCAGGATTCCCAACTCGCGATAGATGGGGCGAATCTCGCGGCGAACAGCGGGGAGTCGAGAGGTGAACCATGCTGCGCCGAGAAGGACGGCGGCGCCGTTGAGGATGACGGTCCAGGGCGCGCCGATGGCATGAGCCAGAGAGCCGGCAAGCAGGCTGCCAAAGGGCGCCATTCCGACAAAGGCCATGGTGTAGTAGCTCATCACGCGGCCCCGCTTGTCTTCATCGACGATGGTCTGAATCACGGTGTTGCTGCCGGCCATGCCCTGCATCATGCCCGCGCCGGCGATCATCACCATGATCATCGAAAGCCAGAAGACCCGCGACAGCCCGAACCCGATCAGCCCGAGGCCGAAGACGGCCGCGGCCATGGGGATCATCCGGACCAGCCCCTTCACACTTCTCCGTGCAGCGAGCGCGAGCGCAGAGAGCAAGGCTCCAACACCCATTGCGCCCATCAGGAAGCCGAGCGTGTGGGGCCCACCGTGCAACACTTTGGCCGCGAAGATCGGCATCAAGACCACGAAGGGCATACCCATGAGGCTGACCAAAGCAAACAGAAGAAGGATCGTGCTGATCGGCACCGACTCCGACACGTAGGTCCAGCCCGCCCTTAGATCGGTGAATGTCGACGCGGATTTGCGCTGAGTTGAGGCCGCGTGGACGCGCATCATCAACAGCGAGGCGATAACGGCCAGATAGCTGATGCCGTCGATGAGGAAGCACCATCCTTCGCTGGTGACAGCAATCAGCATGCCGGCCAGCGACGGGCCGACGAGGCGGGCCATGTTGACCATCGACGAGTTGATGGCGATGGCGTTGGAAAGGTCGCGCTTGTCCTCAACCATCTGCACCATGAACGACTGACGGCCGGGCATGTCGAATGCGTTGATGACGCCCTGCATGACGCTCAGGCCCAGGATCCAGTGGATCGTGATGTGATGAGAAAGCGTGAGGCAGGCGAGCGCGAGCGACTGCACCATCGAGAGTGTCTGGGTCCAGATGAGCACCTGGCGGCGATCGAGGCGATCAACCCACACGCCCGCGAGCGGAGAGAAGAGGAAGGTGGGAATCTGGCCGGCGAAGCTGACTGTGCCCAACAGCAGTGCCGAACCGGTGAGCCGATAGACAAGCCAGCTGGTGGCGATCCGCGTCATCCACGTGCCGATGAGCGAGATGGACTGGCCGCCGAAGAAGAGGCGGAAGTTGCGATGGCGGAGGGCGCGCCAGGCATGCCCCGGTCCGTACGTCAGGCTCTGATCGACTGTCGTTGGCGGTTCCGGCGGATGGATTCTTTCTTCATTTCCGCTCAAACACAGGACCTCATTCGCATTCTATAGATGCTGAACTCGGCGCGCAGGACTCCAGCCGAGTGACCCTTCCACTTCGATGCACCAGGTATCTGGTTGCGTAAAACTATGGAGATTCAATGCGATCGTGATGATCAGGAGACCAGGCCTAATTCCCGCAGCAAGAACGCGTAGTCGAAGGCGATCTCCTTCAGGTAATCGTAGCGGCCGCTGGCGCCGCCGTGGCCAGCCTTCATATTGGTGACAAGGAGCAGATGGTTGGTGTCAGTTTTCAAGGTACGTAGTTTGGCAACATACTTAGCCGGCTCCCAGTACATAACCTGGCTGTCGTGTAGCGAGGTCTTAACTAATATCGCCGGGTAACTCCCTGGCCGCAAGTTATCGTAGGGTGAGTAACTCAGCATATAGCGGAAGGGCACTTCCTCGTTGGGATTACCCCACTCCTCATACTCGGGAACGGTGAGCGGGAGGGTTGCGTCGAGCATGGTGTTCATCACGTCAACGAAAGGCACGTGGGAGACCACGGCGCGAAAGAGATCGGGCCGCATGTTGAGGACGGCGCCCATCAATAATCCACCCGCGGAGCCGCCTTCAATCGCCACACGTTCCGGATCGCCATAGCCGGAGGCATTGAGGTGCTCGACCGAGGCGATGAAGTCGGTGAAGGTGTTGCGCTTGACAAGCATCTTGCCATCGTCGTGCCAGGGCGTGCCCAGGTCGCCGCCGCCGCGAATGTGCGCATAGGCCATGACCACGCCGCGGTCGAGCAGGCTGAGCCTGTTGGAGCTGAAGCCGAGTGGCAGCGAGTATCCATAAGAGCCGTAGCCGTAGATGTAGAGCGGATTGTGGCCCGGCCTGCGGAGGTTTGTGCGGTAGACGAGCGAGACAGGCACTTCTACGCCATCCGGAGCGGTGGCGTGAACGCGCTCGCTGGCGTAGAGTGTGCGGTCGAATCCGCCTGGAATCTCAAGCTGCTTGAGCAAGGTGGAGGATCCTGTGGCGACATCGTACTCGCATACCGAGGCGGGCGTGACGAGCGACTGATAGGCGTAGCGGAATAAGTGAGTGTCGAAAACACGGTTCAAATGTGGGTGGGCGCTATAGGCAGGCTCGGGGAAGGCGATCTCACCTGCGCCGTCGGCCTCGGGGCCGTCTCCGCAGAAGCGGGCGACGCGCAGGCGCGGCAGGCCGTCCTCGCGCTCGCAGGCGACATAGAAGCCTTGAAAGAGATCGACCTCTTCGAGCATTACGTCTTCGCGGTGCGGAATGCGCTCGATCCAATTGGCGGGGGCCGGGTCGGCCACGGGAGCGGTGACCAGTCGGAAGTTTCTGCCCACGTCGTTGGTGCGGATGAACCACAGGCCGTTGCGATGGTCGAGGTAGTATTCGTGCTTGTCGCGACGGGCGCAGAGAACAGTTAAGTCCCCAAGCGGATTGTCCGCTGCAAGCACGCGCGATTCGGTGGTGATGTGGCTGGCCGATTCGAGCACAAGGAATTTGCCATCGCGAGTGCGCCCTGCGCCCAGATTGAAGCGCTCATCGTCGTCCTGATAAACAACAACGTCGGTGAGGTGCTCGGAGCCACGGGTGTGACGCCAGAGCTGGAACTGGCGCTTCTGCTCCTCGTCTTCAACGGTATAAAAGAGAGTGACGTTGTCCGCGGCCCACACAACAGATCCCACGCGCTCGACGCGGCCGGGGAGGGTCTCGCCCGTCGCAAGGTCCTTGATGTGGAGAGTGTATTGGCGGAAGCCCGTGGTGTCGGTCGTGTAGGCAAGCCAGCGGCCGTCGTCGGTGATGTCGGTCGCGCCGATTGCAAAGAACGCATGCCCCTCGGCAAGCTGATTTCCATCGAGAATGACTTCTTCGGGAATGTCGTCGCCGGGGATTGATCCCTCCCAGGTCCCCAAAGGCGAGGGATCTCCACCCCACAGACGAGGACCTGTCCGCAGGGACCCCGGACCTGGGGCACCTTGATTGCCTGGGACTAGAGTCGCGGGTTTGCGGCAGTGGATGGCGTACTGCCGGCCCTCTTCGGTGCGGGTGTAGTACCACCAGCCGCCGTCGCGAAAGGGCACGGAGATATCAGTCTGCTTTACGTGGGAGAGCATCTCCTCATAAAGCTTGTCGCGCAGGGCGGCGAGCGGGGCCATCACGCCCTCGGCGTAGGCATTTTCAGCCTCAAGGTAGGCCGTAACCTCGGGATCCTGCTTGTCGCGCAACCAGGCGTATTCGTCGGTAAGCGTGACTCCGTGCAGGACGGTCTCAGTGTGGATTCTGCGGGCGATGGGAGGAGACGTGTGCTGGCCTTCAGTCATTAACTACCAGTTTAAGGCAGTGGCTGGTTGCGGAGTGAGGTGGAGGCCGGCATCGCCTGCATTCGAGGCCAGCTTGGTGCTAAGGAACATTCCGCGGGGTGCTTGCGTACAATTGAGAGCGATGCAAGGCACTCGCAAGTTCAATTCGTTCCTCTTCGGGCTTGTTCTGACGGCCTTGGGAGCGTTTTATTCACTTTCCGTCTCGGCCGAGAAGGTCGGCGATCTTCCCCAGCCAACCGACTACGTCAGCGACTTCGCGCATGTGCTTTCGCCTGAGGCGGTTGCTCGGCTCGATGCCGTCTGTGCCGAGCTGGACCATTCGCAGGCCAACGCCAAGATTGCGGTTGTAACGGTGCACTCGCTCGACGGCGACGACGCTGCCGATTATGCCAACCAGCTTGAAAAACACTGGAAGATGGGCGACAAGGACCATGGTGCGAACCGGTATGCCATGGTTTTTCTGGCCGTAGACGATCATAAGTACCGGATCGAGGTCGGATACGGTCTGGAAGGAATTCTGAACGACGCCAAAGTGGGCGATTTTGGCCGCGAGATGGTGCCGCTGCTCCGCGCCAACGACTATGACGGCGCCATGACCCAGGCGGTTGGCGAAGTTGCGCAGGTGATCGCTGACGATGCGAAGGTAACCCTCGCGGATCAGCAAGCGGTGCAGGAGCCGGTTCCGGTGCATCATTCCTCCGGAGTGAATTGGATCAAGCTCGTGATCATTCTCATCGTCATCCTGCTCTATCTTTTCCGCGTGCTTGGCAGCTGGGGGCTTTTTGGCCTCTGGGGCATGGGCTTGTTTGGAGGCGGACGTGGCATGGGCGGAGGCGGATGGGGTGGTGGAGGCGGCGGAGGGGGCGGAGGCGGATTCGGTGGTTTTGGAGGTGGTGGAGGCGGATTCGGTGGCGGTGGCGCCGGCGGGTCCTGGTAGGTTTATCCCGGGTAGGATTTCTTAGGGTCAGTTTTCTTAACGAAGGGGTTTCCCCGATGGGGAGACCGGAGGAGAGCAAAACAACATGAAGGGACTTTGGATTTTCCTTGGGGTGGTAGGAGTTCTAATCCTCGGCGCGGTCATGGTTGTCGGGAGCTATTTCTCGGCCAGGAACCAGATGGTGCAAAAAGATCAGGCCGTGAAGACCGCGTGGTCGGATGTAGACGTGCAGTTGCAGCGGCGCGTCGATCTGATTCCAAACCTGGTGGAGACCGTCAAAGGCTTCACCAAGGAAGAAAGCACGGTCTTTGACAATATTGCTAACGCGCGCGCTGGGATGCTGAGTGCTCAGGGACCGGCGGCCAGAATCCAGGCCAACGGTCAGCTGGATGGGGCGATCGGCCGGCTGCTGCTGTTGACGGAGAATTACCCGCAACTGCGGTCGAGCGACCAGTTCATGCGCCTGCAGGACGAGCTGGCGGGCACGGAGAATCGCATCGGCGTAGCGCGGAAAAACTACAACGATGCGCTGCAGGACTACAACACCTTCATCCTGCAGTTCCCAAACAGTTTCTGGGCGGGGTTCACCCCATACAAAGAGAATGATGCCTACTTCAAGGCTAGTGCGGCGGCGCAAACTGTACCATCGGTGAAGTTCTAAACTGGAGCATGGTATCCCACCCATTCCGAGTCTTTTCCTCGAAAAGCCGCGGCGTGGATCGGGCACCCAGAGTTTTGCGGTGAACCCGTCAGAGGGGAAAATCAGTCTGAAGACGCGAGAGGCCACCCCGCATTGCGGGATGGCCTCTTTGAGCCTATTTCGAGAGCCGGTCCGGCGGGTCTTACTTGAACGAAGCGATAGCGCTGGCTTCGTCGTCGTAGATGTCGAAGACCGTGTAGAGCTTGGTGAGCTGGAGCAGGTCGTGGACCTTCTTGGTCAGTTTCAGAAGCTTCATCGTGGCGCCCTGATTTTTCGAGGTGGTGAATGCCCCCACTAACTCGCCGAGGCCCGAGCTATCGATATAGTTCACGTCTCCCAGATTCACAAGAATGTTCTTGGAACCCTTGCCGATCATGTCGCGAATGGCATCGCGCAATTGCACACTGCCCTCGCCCAGGGTGATTCGTCCAGTCAGATCCAGAACGTTAACGCCATCCACTTCACGGGAAGTGATACTCAGTGCCACGGGAATTCCTCCTTGTCGCTCTTGTTGCTAATTTGGTTATAGCACTTTCGCAAGTAGCAGAGTCTGGATAATCTCAACCTGCTGGTCTTGCCGGCTTCAAATCGCTGCGGAAGGAACAAATCCAATCCGCCGCCGGCGCCCGCTGCGCAAGCACTCTAGGTCGTCTTGTCCTCGGCCGGCGCCAGGTGTTTTACCAGCGTCAGCTCGGTACCAGGATGCAGTTGTCGAAAGTGTACCTCATCCATGAAGGATTTGATGAGGAAGATGCCGCGGCCGGTGCCCCGCAGGAGGTTCTCGGGCGCCAGAGGATCGGGCAGTTTTTCCGGATCCAGCCCCTTCCCCTGGTCGGCGATGGTGATCACGAGCGATTTGCCGGTGTTTTCAAAAGTGACCGAGATCTGCTTGTCCGGGTCGTAGTCGTTGCCATGCAATACTGCGTTCACGGCGGCCTCGCGGACCGCCATGGTTAGTTTGAAGCGCTCGTCCTCGTCCATTCCGGCATCCTCAGCCATCTTGTCCGCGACAGCCTCCACCTCGCTGACACTCTCCATTGTGGAACTCAGCGAGAAACTCATGCGTCCTTCCTTGGGCACATTCACCGGGATCGAATCCGCCTCTTCCGGAACGGTCCGGGAGTCTGCTAGCCCGTCCGCGCCTGACCAACCTTGCTGGCAGTTTCATGGCTGGGGACAAACCGTGTCAAGCCGGGAGTGAGGCCAGAGAGCGCTTGTGCATCCGAGCAGGCAAGGAGAGGGGCCGAGCTGCCAGACTTTCGTCGCATTGGCGGTGCCGAGCGCGTGCTTAGCGCCTTTGCGGTCGAGGCCGAGTGGGACGCGTGGGCGAACAGGACGCTCCACCATTTCTGAAGCCGGGGGAATAAACTCATTGCATGGAACCACGCACCTCAGCCCGCGTCAGTCTGACGGCGTTGCTCGGCACCCCGGTGACCGATTCTCAGGGCCATTTACGCGGCCGGCTCAAGGATGTTGCGGTGGCCACGGGCCCGGATGCGGGCAAGGTTGCCGGTCTGGTGCTTAAGACCCGCGTGGGCCTTTCGATCGTTCCCTCGCAGGAGATCATGGAAACCCCAGCCGGCACGCTTGAGCTGCGCTCGGCCGCGGCCCTTGTACCCCTGAAGGACGAAGGGAACTACATTTACCTGCAGCAGGACCTCGTCGATCGCCAGATTATCGACATCCATGGGCGCAAGGTGGTGCGCGTCAACGACGTGGACCTGGAGTGGATGGGTCGGGGAGCGGCCCACCTGTTGCGTGTGGCCGAGGTCGAGGTGGGGATGCGGGGGGCCATTCGGCGTGTCTTCAAGGGCCTGCTGCCCCGGGCTAGCCTCGAATCGCTGTCGCGGAAGTTCAAGGCGAGTGCGATTCCCTGGGAGTTTGTCGACGTGATCGAAGTCGACCCCGCGCGCCGAGTGAAGCTGCGCATCGAATACGAGCGCCTGGCGGAGATGCACCCGTCGGACCTGGCTGAGATCCTGGAGGATTTGGCTCCCGCCGAGCGCGAGGCCGTGTTTACTTCGCTCGATGAGGAGGTGGCTGCCGAGGCCCTGGAAGAGGTGGAGCCGAAACTGCAGAAGGCGCTGCTGGAGAAGCTGGGCGAAGAGAGGATCGCCGACATCGTTGAGGAGATGGACCCCGGCGCGGCCGCCGACCTGCTGGGCGAGTTGCCTGAAGAGCAGTCCGACGCGATTCTCGAGGAGATGGAGCCGGAAGAGCGGCAGGAAGTGGCGGAGCTGCTCGAATTTGACGAGGATTCCGCAGCCGGCTGCATGACGACGGATTTTGTCTTCGTGAGGACCGACGCTTCGGTGGCCCAGGCCGTTCAGGCGTTGCGCAACTTCGACGGCGATCCCGAGAGCATAACCGAAATCTATCTGCTGGACGAGAAGCGCGCGCTGCAGGGGTCTGTCGGGCTGGCTCGCCTGGTGATGGCGCACCCGGAGACGCGGGTCTCGGTTCTGGCCGAGCCGCGCGTAATCTCCTGTCCCGCGGACCGGCACCAGAATGAACTGGCCGAACTCTTTGACAAGTACAACCTGCACACCCTGCCGGTGGTCGACAGTCAGGGGCGCATGGAGGGCGTTGTCCAGGCAGATCACGTGATCAGCTTGCTGCGCAAGAAGCTTTGAGGGATGCTCCGGCCGGGTCTTTTAACCATGGGGAAGCTGCGTGCGAATGTTCAAAATGGGTCGCTTTTGTCCCAATTCAGCGACGGCGTTGCCCTATTTGCCTCATCGATACCACTTCCGTATGAGAAAGTTCCGGCATTTAGGTGGATTTGTGAAAGAATTCAGAGATGGTGGACTTTCCCAAAATCATCCAGGGAGGGATGGGAGTAGGCGTTTCCAACTGGCGCCTCGCCCAGACGGTCTCGCGGCTCGGTCAGCTCGGAGTGGTCTCCGGCACCGCGATCGATCAGTTGTTTGTGCGACGCCTCGCGGATGGGGACCCGGGCGATAACATGCGGCGCGGCGTCGAGGCATTTCCTTTTCCCGACATGGCCCGCCGTCTTTGGCAGGAGTATTTTGTTCCGGGTGGCAAGCCGGCTGACGTGCCCTATCCCAACCTGCCGATGCATCAGCGCAAGGACCCGCGCAAGCTGGTTGAGCTTTGCATGTTAAGCAACTTCGTCGAGGTCTTTCTCGCACGCGAGGGACACAGGAATCCAGTTGGCATCAACTTCCTTGAGAAGGTCCAACTGCCCCATCTCGCGTCGATCTACGGCGCCATGCTTGCAGGGGTGGGCTACGTGTTGATGGGTGCGGGGATCCCGTTGCACATTCCGGGCGTGCTCGACGCCTTTGCCGCGCATCACGTTGCGGAGTACAAGCTGTCTGTGACCGGCGCTCTTCCAGGGCAGGATACGCAGATGCGCCTCGATGCCGCAGAGTATGCCGAGGGCTTTTTGCCCATGCTGCGCCGTCCGCGGTTCCTGGCGATTGTTTCATCGAACACCCTGGCAACGACGATGCTGCGCCGGGCGAGCGGAGTGGTGAATGGCTTTGTGGTTGAGACGCCGATTGCCGGCGGGCACAACGCCCCGCCTCGCGGCAAGCTGCAGTTGAATGAGGCGGGCGAGCCGGTATACGGCGAGCGGGACCGCGTGAACCTCCAGGAGATGAGCGAAATGGGCGTGCCCTTCTGGATGGCAGGCGGCTATGGAAATGCCGACAAGTTGCGCGAAGCGCTCGACCAGGGAGCAGCCGGCATCCAGGTGGGAACTGCGTTCGCGTTCTCTGAAGAATCGGGCATGCGCCCTGACTTGAAGAAGACGCTGATTGAGCAGGCCCGTAAGGGAGAAGGCGTTGTGTTCACCGATCCGCTGGCTTCGCCCACCGGATTCCCGTTCAAGGTAGCCCTGCTGGAGGGAACGTCGTCGCAGCTTCCCATCTACCAGGAGCGGAAGCGAGTGTGCGACCTCGGCTATCTGCGGGAGCCGTTTGCCGCCCCGGATGGGAACATCGGCTATCGCTGCTCTGCGGAGCCTGTGCAGAACTACGTGGCCAAGGGCGGCAAGGTGGAAGACACAGTCGGCCGCAAGTGCCTGTGTAACGCACTTATGGCCAACATTGGCCATGCGCAGGTGCGCAAGGACGATGTGGTGGAGTCGCCGCTGGTGACCGTGGGCGACGACCTGAACAGCATTGCGCAGTTCCTGGCGCCCGGGCGGGACAGTTATAGCGCCGTGGACGTGGTGAATTCAATTCTGGGCGAGACCGCAAGGCGAGCTGCTGCGGCGGAGATGCGGGCGCGGACCGAGATGGTTTTGCTGGCGACGGCTTAGGCAGGCAACGAATTGAGGGGCAGAGCCCGGGCTGCGGTCCGGGCTTTGCTGCGTTTGGGGCGCTGGAACGCATCAGCTGCGGACCGGTCTAGCTCTTCGGGATGGGTGCCGGACCGGCGGGACCACCCGCGGCATAGATGCGTGGGGCACGATCTGCGGGAGCGGGCAGGGCCGGAAAAGCAGCATGCGGCTCGGCCTGGTACCAATAAGCCGTCGAGTAGAAGTTGTCGGAGCGATGATTGGCGTGGCCGTGCTCCATGGTCACGCGGATTGACCTTTCAAACGCAAGCGGGCTCTCGATGTGCCAGCGGTAAAGGCAGTAGCGGCCGCCGATCCGCTCGGCATCGACGATGTACGGCGCGCCGTTGTGCATGAAGCCGAAGGACTGACCTCCAAAGTCCCAAGCGCCGTTGTAGTAGTCCTCCGAGCCGGTTCCGTTGATCGTCGGCATTGGGTCGCCATCGATGAAGATCATGTCGTCGCCTTCGCCAAACCAGCCCTCCTGGTTCTGCTCGACCGCATGCGTTACACCGACGAAGTGGCCTTTGCCCGCGGCCTCAAGGAATACGTAGTTGTCCGCGCCGTCGAGGTTTTTGCGATCGCCCACCGGCGGGTCCCAGTTATTCCTCCAGTTGTCGGTCCAGCCCTTGCAGGGCGCGGCCTGGCGGTACTGCGCGTGGAAACGGCCGAGATCGCCGGGCAAGGAAGGCAGCGTGACGTAGTCGATGGCGAAATAGAGGTTGTCGGTGCGCACCGTGCCTTCATTGGTTACGGTGATCCTCGCCGCTGTGGCAAAGGGCATCTGGAAATATGTGTTGAGCGCCTTGATTGGAGCGACGGCCAGGAGCGCTGATTGATACGTGTAGTATTCGCCCAGGCCGAGGCCGAAGAAGTCGCCGATCGGCACCTCGACGGATGGCGAACTCTCGCCGTCCCACCAAGCGCGCAGGACGAGGTTTTTCAGGTGCATGCGGTCCGATGAGTTGATGGTGAACCAGAGATGCGTCACCACGCCTGCGCCGGTCAGATCGAGCAGCGTCGCCGTTTGGCCAGCGGCCACTGGAATCGAGTCGCCGTTGCCGCCGCTGCGGTCCCAACTCGAAGAGCGGCGCGACTTGTATGCGCGCAGGCGAGCCAATGCGAACAACTCCTCAGGCCCGAGGTCGGACAAATTGGGGGCAGGGGCCGCGGCTGCGGAACTGGCAGCACCAAGCCCCCAAAGGGCAGCTCCCGAGGCCATGCTTCCCAATAGCTTGCGCCGTGCGCGAAGCGTTCCTGTTGCATTCAGTGAATCCATCGTGCGTCCCTCCCGGCTATTACTGGTGAAAGCGTGTTGTAGTCGCGCGCGCGGAGCCCTGTCAAGTGACTTCGGGCTCACGTGAGATTACGCTCCTTCATTCCGGACACCTGTACCTCGCGGCGAGGGGCAGGGTGGATGTGTCGAGTTTAGGAAGCTCGCGAAATTCAGACCAACTCCGGATTCAGGCCCTCTCAAGGTTTCGCTCAGGAGGGTTTTTCCTGTATGGTCAGGGAGGAATTTCAGATGAATCCTCCATAGGAAGCCGCGAGCATGCTGAAGCGCTGGAGAACCCGGATACTGCTGTTCCTGGCCGTTCTTGGCCCCGGGTTTATTACAGCGAATGTCGATAACGACTCGGGCGGCATCCTCACCTATTCCCAAGCCGGCGCGCAATACGGATACAAGCTGTTGTGGACCATGATTCCGATAACAATCGCTTTGATTGTTGTGCAGGAGATGTGCGCCCGCATGGGCGTGGTCACAGGCAAAGGGTTGAGCGACCTGATCCGCGAGGAGTTCGGGCTGCGGCTGACCTTTGTGCTGATGATCATGCTGGTGGTGGTGAACTACACCAACGTAGTTACCGAGTTCATCGGGATTGCCGGATCGCTGCACTTATTCCACGTGTCCAAGTTCATCTCAGTACCCTTGTGCGCGTTGCTGGTCTGGTACATGGTGGTGCGCGGCAGCTACAAGAGCACGGAAAAGATCTTCATCATCGCCTCATTCATCTATATCTGCTATATCCTGGCCGGCGTGCTGTCGCAGCCGAGCTGGCACGATGCCCTGCTGGCCACGGTCCAACTGCCGGCGAGGTCGGTCTGGAACGACAAGGCCTATATTTACATGGCCATCGGCGTGGTGGGTACAACCATTGCTCCCTGGATGCAGTTCTATCTTCAATCGTCGATCGTGGA
>CAYWSR010000010.1:0-46344 GCA_964460385.1 uncultured Occallatibacter sp.
CTCCTTTGAGCAGACGGGCCCCGCTCCGCTACCATCAAGCCCATGCTCCGCGTAAAACTCCTCGACCCCGCCGCCAAGGCCCCCGTTGTCGCGCATCCCGGCGAAGATCTCGGCTACGACCTGTTTGCTCTCGAAGCCGTCCTGCTGGCCCCACGCTCCCAGGCAAGAGTCCGCACCGGAATCGCGGTGGAAGTCCGCCATCCCGTCACCGGCGAGCCGCTCGGGTTGCTGGTGCGCGACCGCTCCTCCATGGCCGCCCGGGGCGTTGCCACCATCGCCGGAGTCATCGATGCCGGTTACCGCGGCGAGATCCTCATCCTCATGGCCAACCTCACGGATGCCCTCGTCCAACTCCACGCCGGCGAAAAGATCGCCCAGATGATCCCTATGCCCGTTCTGACCGGACCAGTCGAGACCGTCTCAAGCCTGGAAGATTCCGCGCGCGCCGACAAGGGTTTCGGAAGCTCAGGGCGCTAGCTACTGAATCCCCAGCCCATCGTTCTTGTGGTAGTTCGGGTAAGGCGGGACTGGAATGTCAGGCACTGGATTGGCTTTGAGCTCGTCCAGCACCAACTGGACTCCGGTTTCAAGCTGCCGGTCGTGACCGGCGGCCACATCCTTGGGTAACTCCTCGACGGCCACGTCGGGCGCGATCCCGTGGTTCTCCACCTCCCAGTCTCCGTGCAGCCCGAAGATGGCATAGCGCGGCGCCATCACACGGCCGCCATCGAGCAGTATCGGAAAGCCTCCGATACCCACCAGGCCGCCCCAGGTCCGCGTGCCCACCAGCTTTCCTACGCCTGCCTTGCGGAAGTACCAGGGCATAGCGTCGCCGCCGGAGCCGGAGTTCTGGTTGATGAGCATGACCTTGGGGCCGAAGATGGCGCCCACCGGGTCGTGGATCGGCTTGCCGTCGCGCTCGATGGCTCCGGAGAGCGGGAAGCGCTTGAGAACGTCCACCACGTAATCGGCGATGAAGCCGCCCTCGTTGTAGCGTTCGTCGAGCACCAGGCCCTGCTTGTCGAGCTGCGAATAGAAGTAGCGGTTGAAGTTGGTGTAGCCGGAGCCGCCGGTGTTGGGCATATAGACATAGGCCACTTTGCCGCCTGACAGCTCATTCACCTTGCGGCGGTTGGCCTCAATCCAGTCCAGGTTGCGCAGCCCGTCCTCCTCGCCGATGGGAACCACCGTGACATCTCGCGCGTCCTTTCCGTCAGGATTGGCGCCCACGTGGAGAACGGTCTGTTTGCCGGCCGTGCCGTCAAAGAATTCATACAGGTTGTCGCCGGCGTGCAATTCGCGGCCGTTTACCGCCAGCAGGTATTCGCCCTCCTTCACGAATACGCCGGGCAGGGTCAGCGGCGAGGCCAGGCCGGGGGTCCAGTTCTGCCCGCCCAGGATCTTCGCGATGCGATAGCGACCGTTTTCCACCGTATAGTCGGCGCCCAGCAGGCCGGTCTTGGGACCATTGTCGGGCTGGTGCGGACCGCCCATGAACATATGGCCGATGGTGATTTCGCCGAGCATCTCCTCGGAAAGATATGTGAACTCGGAGCGGGACGCGAGACCGTCAAGATACGGCTTGTACCGGGCTTCGATCTTGGGAATGCTGAGGCCGTGGGTATGAGGGTCGTAGAGGAAGTCGCGCTCGATGCGCCAGGTCTCGTGGTAGATCTGCTTCCACTCGGCGCGCGGATCGATGACGGTTTCAAGCCCCCCCAGGTTCAAGGGCTTGCCCGGGCCCCCGTCACCGGGTTTCAGGTCGTCCGCGGGAGCCAGTGTCCAGGTATCCTTGCGGGCATAGAGCACCTTCGTGCCATCCAGGGACACAAGGAAGGCGTCCACGTCGTTCAGCACCGTCTCGGGTTTCCGCTTTTCAAGCGTGAACCGCCACACGGCACGAATCCCCGCGCCGTCCCTCGCGGTAGAGCGGCCGAACGGCGAGCCTTCCGCGAGATAGAGGACTCCGGTCTTGCCCACGGCAATGCTGCCATAGTTGCGGGCCGGAATGGGCAGCGCCAGGATGCGGTCGCCAATCTTCTCAAGGTCTACCTTGACCTCGACCGGCTTCTCGGCGTCCTTCTTGTCGCCCTCTTTCTTTGTGTCGTCTTTCTTGCTCGCATCGGCCTGATCGTCCTTTTTGTCTGTTTCCTTTTTGTCCGCGTCTTTCTTGTCGTCCTTAGCCTTGTCGTCCTTCTTGGCCTCGTCCTTCGCCTTCTCGTCGTCGCTCTCCGGGGGCACTGGCGAAGCACCATCCTTCGCCAGCACCACTACGTAGGCCGCGGTGGTTTGCGCGCGGTCCAGCGAGGAAAGATCGATGCCTGCCTTGGAAGGACCGTCGTCGGTGCTGGCAAGGAAGTAGAGATACTTTCCATTGGGGTCGAACACCGGGCTGAATGCGTCGCTCATGCCGTCGGTGACCTGGGTCGACTTGTGCGTTTCCAGCGAATAAAGAAAGACCGCGCGCACCTGGTTGTCCAGGTCGCGATGATAGGCAATCCACTTCGAGTCCGGCGACCAGACGGGGCCGAAGTCGGGGCCGAAGCTTCCATAGGTGCCTTTGTCCACCAGCACCGGCTTGCCCGCCGCGGCAGCCTTGCCCGCGGGCACATCCACGTACCACACGCGCAGGTGCTTGTCGCTGTATGCGATCCGCTTTGAATCGGGAGACCAGGTGGGGCTGTAGAAGAAGCTGGGCTCGGGGCCGAGGTCGATCACGTTGGGGGGCTTGAACCCGGTTTGATCGTGCAGATAAAGCTGATACTCGCCGGAGGCGTCGGAAAAATAGGCGATTGTCTTGCCGTCCGGGCTCCATGAAGGGTCGCGCTCGGCCGCTCCAGGGGTCTGGGTCAGGTTGCGCGCGTCGCCTTTCTCGGCCGGGACGGTGAAGATCTCACCGTGGGCCTCAAAAACCGCCCGGGCGCCTGTGGGCGAAAGGCCTACGTTCTGTATCTCGTCGGGTGCGATTGTTGCCCGATGAGGGGCGAGGTTCGCCAATTCGCCGTGCACCTGGATGGAGACGGTCTTGTCGGTGTTTGCGGCAAGGTCGAAGAGGTGAATCGAGCCGAACTGCTCATAGACCAGCCCGCCTGGGCCAGCCTGGAAAGACTTCAGGTCATAGCCGGTGTTGGCCACCACCTGAGTCACTTCCTTTGATCCAGAATCGTAGCGAAACAGCGAGACCGGCCCCGGTCCTGAACTTCCGCGGTCGGAGAGGAAATAAACGGATTTGCCAACCCAAATCGGGTTCGAGTCGTTGGAATTATCGCGCGGCACCTTCACCAGATCGAGCGTTTTCAGATTCACGATCCAGATCGGGGTGGTCTGGCCGCCTACGTAACGCTTCCAGGCCGGCTGCCACTTGGTTATCGGCTGGTATGCCAGAGACTTGCCGTCGGGAGAAAAGGACCCCTCTATCCCGGTGGGCAGCGGCAGCGGCTCCGGAACTCCCGAGCCATCGGCGTGAACCTTGAACAGGCGGACATAGTCCCGGTAGCTTGCCTGGCTGCTTACAATCAGCAGATCCTTGCCGTCCGGCGTCCAGCCTGCCACGTAGCTGCCAGCGGGATGCCATGTGATCCGGCGGGGCACTCCGCCGCTGGCGGGAATTACGTAGACGTCGGTATTGCCGTTCAGATGGGCCGAGTACGCTATCCAGGCTCCATCCGGCGAATAGATCGGGCCGGCATTCACGTGCCCATTTGCGGTCAGCCGTTCCGCCTCGCCGCCCTGGCGGCTGACCGTCCAGACATCGTCTGCATAAAGGAAGGCGATCCTGTCCTGGCTGAGGGAGGGGTTGCGCAGCAGCAGCGGCGTTTCGGCCGCAGTAGAGACGGCGCTTCCAAACGTCGAGAACAGACAGATCAGAGAAAGCGCAAGCGAAACGAGGGCGAGACGGAGTCGCAGGGGTGTCATCGAAACCTCCGGAAGTTCAAGGAATCTCAGTTTTGGTTTAAGGAATAGTGGCGAAAGAAGCACGAGCCTATCCTACCCCAGCCAACCGCGATAGGTCCCTCAGAATGTCGTTCGGGGGCCGGCTCCGCACCGGCGAAAAGATCGCCCAAATGGCCCCCATGCCGGTGCTGATCGGGCCCGTTCAGGCAGTCACAAATCTCGAGGATTCCGCGCGCGCTGACAGGGATTCGGAAGCTCGGGACGATAAAGCCGTCCCAGGCTGGTACCGCTCCCAATCCCTGTTTTTCGTCATTTTTCGCGGCTCGGAACCGAATCGGCCTCGTTTGCGTATCGGAAAGTGAGAAAACTGGGCATTAATCCCAACTTTCAGCAATCGTTTCCTCTCGGAATGCTTCCAGTTGTAAGAATTCTTCGTACAATTTATGTACCGGAGCGAACCTCAATCTCATGTGACCTTCCGCGCCGGCGGGGCGGCCTTATGGCCTTAACCCCGGCGTCTACGCGCGTCGCCGGGGGCCCCGGCTTTGTTTGCGCAGCCGATAAATCAGCAGGGCCACGGAATCTTCCGGAACGTCCGGTTCGTCAAAACAACTAAGCCCTTCGGCTTCGTACACTGGTAGAACGGGCCAGGCACTCCGTTTTTCTCCCGATTTGTTTCTCCCGATGCCACAGCCGGACTGATTGCCGGCTGGCGCTCCTGAACAGAAAGTGACGCCATGCAACTCACTGAGGCCTTCAAACTCGCTCTGCAGTCTCTCTGGGCCAACAAGCTCCGCACCATTCTCACGCTCATCGGCGTGGTGATGGGCGTGGCTTCGGTCATCATGGTCATCACGCTCGTCAACGGCGCCAACAAGTACGTCTCGACCAAGCTCTCGGGCTATGGCGCCGACGTCTTCACCGTGACGCGCATGTCCAGCGTCATCTTCAGCGCCGAAGACTACTTCCGCTACCAGAAGCGCAAGATCATCCGCATCGAGGATTACCAGGCCGTGCGTGACAACTGCAGCGAGTGCAGCGAAGTCGGCGCGTTCCTCGACAGGTCCACCAATCTGTCCTCCAACGGCCACTCCAGCAACAACACCGAGATCCGCGGCTACACCTGGACCATGCTCTCGCTCAACAACATCGATATCGCACTCGGCCGCGGGTTTACCCCCACCGATGAGGACAAGGGCACGCACGACGCCATCGTCGGCTACGACATTGTGGACAACATCCTTGGCGAGGGCGACCCGATCGGCAAAGAGATTCGCGTCGACGGCATTCCCTACACGATCGTCGGTGTCGGCGACCGCCAGGGCAAGACGCTCGGCCAGTCCCAGGACAACTGGGTCGCCGTCCCCATCACCACCTACCAGCAGACCTACGGCTACAACGACTCGGTGAACATTTACGCTCGCGCGAATGGCGATGCCGAAGCCATGGAGCGCGCCAAGGACGAGGTTCGCGTGCTGATGCGCTCGCGCCGGCACGATGCAGTGGGCACCCCGGACGACTTCGAACTGGAAACCAACGACACCTTCCTCGACATCTGGAAGCAGATCAGCTCGCTCTTCGCCTGGGTCGTGCTGGGCATCGCCTCCATCTCGCTGGTGGTGGGTGGCATCGTCATCATGAACATCATGCTGGTCTCGGTCACTGAACGCACCCGCGAAATCGGCGTGCGCAAGGCGCTCGGAGCCCGCCAGCGAGACGTTCTGCTGCAGTTTCTTATCGAGAGCGCCACCATGGCCACCCTGGGCGGAGCCATCGGGGTTGCGTTCGGCGTGTCGGTGGCCAAGCTCATCACTTTGATCGTCGGATTCCCCACGGCGGTCCCGCTCTGGGCAGTCCTCCTGGGGCTGGTGCTGGCCGGCGCAGTGGGCATCTTTTTAGGCGTTTATCCAGCCAGCAAGGCCGCCAAGCTGGACCCGGTGGTTGCGCTGCGAGCCGAGATGTGACCGGAGCAGGGGTTAGGGGTTAGATGTTAGTGATTAGTAATTAGTAAATCTTGGGCAGAGATTGAGAGTGGTGCGATGGTTCAGTCGTTTCGTGATTTGCAGGTGTGGCAGAGGTCTATTCAATTGTCGGTTTCGATCTACCGGATGACCAAAGGTTTCCCACGAGAAGATATCTATGGGCTAACCAGCCAGATGGGACGGTCTGCTGTTTCAGTTGCGAGCAACATCGCTGAGGGAAATGGACGCATGAGTTCCGGCGAATATCGACAGTTCTTGGGCATTGCTCGCGGTTCCAACTTCGAGTTGCAAACACAGATCGAAATAGCTCGCGCGCTCGGATTCTGCGACTCCAAGATGCTTGAGGAAGCGGAAGGCTTATCGTTACGAGGTTGGAAAAATGATCTCAGGGGTTCTCAATGCGATCAAGGCTAAATAGTAGATTAGGTAGCCCGAATCGCCAGCCAATAATTACTAACCCCTAATCGCTAATCACTGCTTCTGCGGAGCTTTCATGGCACAGGGACAGACCAGAGAATCCATCAAGATGGCGCTCGACACGCTCCGGACCAACAAGCTGCGTTCCGGCTTGACCATCCTCGGCATCGTCATCGGCGTAACCACCGTGATCACCATCTCCTCGGTCATTAACGGGGTCAACAATAAGGTCTCCGATTGGGTCAGCTCGCTCGGCTCCAACGTCATATGGGTGTTTCACCTTCCCGTCATGACCGGGAATTTCACCGCCGAGCAGATTAACCGCAAAAAGCTCACGCTCGATGATGTGATCGCGCTGCGCCAGTTGCCTCACGTGGTGGCTGCCGACGGCGGCCATCAGCACGTAAAGCCGATGTTCCGCGTCGGCGACGTGGCCGTGAAATACAACGGCAAGAAGGTGGCCGGCACCATCCTTCAGGGTTCCACCACCGAGATTGCTGATGTCGTCGACCTCGTCTTCACACAGGGGCGGCTTTGGACCGACCAGGAAGACGATCGCGCGGCGCATGTGGTTGTTCTCGGTCACGACACGGCAGAGGAGCTCTTCGGAACCGAGGACCCCATCGGCAAGGATGTCGCCGTCGAGAGCGGCCTTTACACCGTGATCGGCGTGCTCGACAAGCGGAAGCAGCCCTTTGGCGGCGGAAAGAACCCCAACGACAACGCGGCCTTCTTCCCGTTGAGCACCTTTCACAACCTCCACCCCGAGGATCTGGACATGTGGGTCAGCGTCAAATACGACGACCCCAAAAACAAGGCATTGGTCCAGGAGGAGATTCGCGAGTTGCTGCGCATTCGCCGCAAGGTGAAGGTGGAGAAAGAGGACGATTTCGAAATCTTCGGGCCTGACTCGATCGCCAAGCTCTGGGACCAGCTCACCGGAGGCCTGGTCGCCTTCATGATTGCCGTCTCCAGCGTGGGACTTATGGTTGGCGGCGTCGGCGTAATGAACATCATGCTGGTCTCGGTCACCGAGCGGACCCGCGAAATCGGCGTGCGCAAAGCCATCGGCGCAACCAAGCGCACTATTCTCACTCAGTTCACCACCGAGGCCATCACACTTTGCGCCGTGGGCGGCATTGTGGGCATACTGGTGGGCGCGGTGCTCACCTGGATCGTCTACTTCCTGCCCATTGGCCTGCCCGCCACTCTCTCGGCCACATGGGTGATCATCGGGTTCACGGTTTCCTGCGGGATCGGCCTTGTCTTCGGCATCTACCCCGCCTGGAAAGCCGCCAACCTCGATCCCATCGAAGCGCTGCGCTACGAATAGGCGAGAGATTCGGGATTCGCGATTGCGAAGTCCTCGACCCGGAGCCTGCTGGAAATCAACCGATTCCGTGATCCAGCCCACCGACCAGCTTCCGGTCAACTGCTAGAGTCAAGCTGGTGGAGGCTGTCGTTATGGCCAATGGCCAAGGCCGCGCATCGGTTCAACTGGCGCTCGACACGCTCCGGGAGAACAAGCTGCGCTCCGGCCTGACGATTCTCGGCATCGTCATCGGCGTCACAACCGTCATCACCATCTCCTCGGTCATCAATGGCCTGAACAAGCGCGTAAACGACTGGATCACCGCCGCCGGGACCAACGTCTTCTGGGTCTACCACATGCCCATGATTAACGTGAATCCGACCACGGAGATGCTCACCCGCAAGAAGCTCACCCTCGACGACGCACTCGCCCTGCGCGGCCAGCCCCACGTAATTGCCACCGACGCTGCCCGGCAGCACTTGAACCAGCAGTTCCACGTGGGCGACGTTAGCGTCAAATACAACGGCAAAAAGGTCTCGGGAGCATTCCTCGAGGGCGCCACCGGACAGCTTCCCGTGGTCTTCGACATCCCCATGCAGACGGGCCGGTTCTGGACCGACGGCGAAGACGAACGCCATGCGCACGTCTGCGTCCTGGGTCACGATACGGCTGAGGAGCTCTTCGCCGACAACGACCCGATTGGCAAAGAGGTCAACGTCGCCACAGGTCTCTTCACCGTCATCGGCGTCGCGGAAAAGCGCAAGCAACCCTTCGGTTCCGGCAAGAACCCCGCCGACAACGGCGTCTACTTCCCCCTCGGCACCTTCTATAACCTCTACCCGGAGATCAAAGACACCTTCATCAGCGTCCGCTACGACGACCAGAAAAACAAGGCGCTCGTTGAGGACGAGATTCGTGAGATTCTTCGCATCCGGCGCAAGGTGAAGGTGGAGGCCCCTGACAACTTCGAGATCATGAGCCCCGATTCGCTCTCGCGGCTCTGGGACCAGCTCACCGGAGGCCTGGTCGCCTTCATGATTGCCGTCTCCAGCGTGGGCCTGATGGTTGGCGGCGTGGGCGTAATGAACATCATGCTGGTCTCGGTCACCGAGCGGACACGCGAAATCGGCGTACGCAAGGCGATTGGCGCCACGAAGCGGACCATCCTCACCCAGTTCACCACCGAAGCCATGACTCTCTCGGCCATGGGAGGCCTTATCGGCATCCTTCTCGGCGCAGTGATCACGTGGATCGTCTACTTCCTGCCCATCGGTCTGCCTGCCACGCTCTCACCCATGTGGGTAATCATTGGCTTCGTCGTCTCCTGCGGCATCGGCCTCATCTTTGGCATCTATCCCGCCTGGAAAGCTGCCAATCTCGACCCCATCGAGGCGTTGCGCTACGAGTAAGCGCAGTTGAAGGGACACGTTTGTTTGAGCAGATCGGCCTTCGGTCACATGACGGGAGCGCCTTGAGGCCTTAAGCTAGCTGCTGACAGGTAGAGGGTTCAGAGCGAGGGGTTTTCTTTCCGTGGCAAAGGGACAGACGCGGGAGTCGATCAAGATGGCCCTCGATACGCTGAGGACCAACAAACTGCGCTCCGGACTCACCGTGCTGGGCATCGTCATCGGCGTCACTACCGTCATCACCATCTCCTCCATCATCAACGGCGTGAATGCGCGCGTTTCCGCCTGGGTCGATTCGCTCGGTTCCAATGTCCTCTGGGTCACGCGCTTGCCCGTGATTAACGTGAACCCCACCAGCGCGATGGTGACGCGCAAATATCTCACGCTCGACGACGCAATCGCCCTGCGCACGCTTCCTCACGTTTTGGCCAGCGATGCCGAGCTGGACTACATTCAGGCATACTTTGTGGGAAAGATCAGCGCCCGCTACAACGGCAAAAAACTCTCCGGCGCGCTGATTGAGGGAAATACCTCCCAGATTGCCGACGTCGAGGAGCTGGCCCTCCTCGATGGCCGGTTTTTTACCGACGGAGAAGACGAGCGAGCGGCGCATGTCTGCGTCCTCGGGCACGACGCCTGGGACACCCTCTTTGACGGGCAGCCTGCCGTGGGCCGGGAGATTGTGGTGGAGACCGGGCTCTACACCGTGATTGGCGTCCTGGACAAGGAGAAGCAGCCCTTTGGCAGCGGCAAGAACCCCAATGACAACTCCATACACTTCCCCATAAAGACCTTCCTGACCCTTCACCCGGAAGTCAAGGAACTCGCAATCGGTGTAAAGTACGACGACGCTCGAAACAAAGACCTCGTCGAGGACGAAGTGCGCGAACTCATCCGCATTCGCCGCAAGGTCAAGGTACAGGCCCCGGATAACTTCGAAATCTCCAGCCCCGATGCCCTTTCCAAGCTCTGGGGCCAGCTCACCGGCGGGCTGGTCGCCTTCATGATCGCCGTCTCCAGCGTGGGACTTATGGTTGGCGGTGTCGGCGTAATGAACATCATGCTGGTCTGCGTCACCGAGCGAACCCGCGAGATCGGCGTGCGCAAGGCCATGGGCGCCACCCGGCAGATGATCCTGACCCAGTTCACCACCGAGGCTATTACTTTGTGCGCGGTCGGCGGAGTCATCGGCGTCGCGGTCGGCGCTCTCATCACCTGGATCGTTTACTTTCTGCCCATTGGCATTCCCGCCTCGTTATCGCCATTGTGGGTTTTCATCGGCTTCACTGTCTCCTGCACCATCGGGCTCGTCTTTGGCATCTACCCCGCCTGGAAGGCCTCCAAGCTCGACCCCATCGAAGCCCTGCGCTACGAGTAGAGCAACGCGCAGCGGAATTCCGCGCTGAATTGTCCGGCCCGGCAACCGAGCAGCAGGACGCCTAGTAAACTAGCCCCATGATGCCGCACGCCTTAGCGCTCGCCGTGGAGATCCTCACCACGGTTCTAGCCATTGCCGGCATCCTCTACTTTCTTGGGGCCTTGGTGGCCGCGCGCGCCTTTCTCGTCCATCGCCGCCGCAAGCTGCCGGACTTTGCACCCGGCGTCAGCATCCTCAAGTCGCTCAAGGGCCGCGATCCCGAGATGATCGACGCCTTTCGCAGCCATTGCCGGCAGATCTATGCCGGGGAATACGAGTTGCTCTTCGGCGTCTCGGATCCCGACGACCCGGCCGTCCAGGCAGTACAGCATCTCCAGCTTGAGTTTCCCGATCACGCGATTCGCCTCATCGAATGCTCCAGCCGTCTCGGCCCCAACGGCAAGGTCAGCAACCTCATCCAGCTTGCCAGCCACGCCCGCTATCCCTTCCTGCTCATCAACGACTCTGACATCACCGTCAGCTCACGCTACCTGCAGCGTGTGATGGCGCACTTCGCCCCTTCTGCGCTGGTCGGCGTCCAGGCTACCACCCACGCCGCGAAAACGCCGGCAACCCCCAGGCCGGAAGCTCCGATCGGAATGGTCACAACGCTCTACCGCGGCCACGCCCATGGGTCCCTTGGCTCGCGGCTCGAGGCACTCGGCATCGCAACCGACTTCCAGGCCGGCGTGTTGCTGTCGCGGATGCTCTCCGGTGGCCTCCGCTACGGTCTCGGCTCCACGCTGGCTGTCAGCCGCGAAGCGCTCGACAAGATCGGCGGTCTCGAGCCGCTGGTGGACTATCTCGCCGACGACAACGAGCTGGGCGCGCGCATCTTCCGCGCCGGATACCGGGTTGCCCTTGCCGGCGAGGTGGTCGAAACCAGCATCCCTGCCTACAACTGGCGCGGCTTCGTCGATCATCAGGTGCGCTGGGCCCGAACCGTGCGGGACGCGAGCCCCTGGGGCTACGCCGGCCTGGTCTTCACCCACGGCTTCGCCTGGGCGCTGCTCAATGCTGTTGCCAGTGGCATCAGCCCGTTGAGCCTCTGGCTGTTCGGTTTGAGCTTCTTCCTCCGCCTGGCACTGGCCATGACGGTGGGCGCCGAAGTCCTCGCCGACCATCAGGTTCTGCCTCGGCTCTGGCTTCTGCCCTTTCGCGATCTCGTCGCCGTGGGCATCTGGATTGCTAGCTTCGCGGGTAACACCATCGTCTGGCGCAACGAGCGGTTCCAGCTCAGGAACGGTAAGCTTACCAGCATCACCGGGCCTGCTTCGTAGAGCTGTGCGGCCCGATGGCGCGGCCAGAGCCGGGAATGCTATCGTGAGTCCCAAATGCCGTTTGTAACGACCACAGAATCCGGCGCGCCCATTCAGGGCCCGACTGCGACCCTCATCTTCGATGACTGGTACCCGGCCCTGCGGACTGAGACGCTGCGCCCCGGCAAGCTGGCCACCGCCATGCTCCTCGACATTCCGCTGGTGCTGGGCCGCCGCGCCGATGGCCACGTCTTTGCCATGCGCGACAGTTGTCCCCATCGCGGCATCCCACTCAGCTATGGCTGGTTCGACGGCAATCGTGTTACCTGCCGATATCACGGCTGGGAGTTCGAGCCCTGCAGCGGCCGATGCGAGCTGATCCCTTCGCTCACCGGCCACGACCACCTCGACGCCACCCGCATCTTTGCCACCGCGTTTCCCTGCGAAGAGCGCGACGGGCATGCATGGGTGTTCGTTCCTTCGCCCGGCAGCGGAAAACGTTCGCCGGTCGCGCAGCCCCGACCTGTGCCAGAGCTTGCCAAGTTCGGCCCCCGCTACCGATCCGCCTTTCTCACTGCCGACCTGCCCTGCAACGTCGACCACGGCATCATCGGCCTGATGGATCCGGCTCACGGGCCATTTGTGCACCAGGCCTGGTGGTGGCGCAGCCGCGCCAGCATCCGCGAGAAGACCAAGCGCTTCGAGCCCATCCCTGAAGGCTTTCGCATGAGCGCGCACGCGCCAAGCGGCAACTCCGCGCCCTACAAGCTGCTCGGCGTCTACGGCCAGCCCATCGAAACAACCATCGACTTCACGATGCCCAACCGCCGCACGGAGGTCATCCGCTGCGGCGACAAGTGGTTCTCCTCGCTCACCACCGTCACGCCGGTCACCAGCTCAACCTGCCGCATCGATGTGATTGCCGCATGGAACGTCTTCTACCATGTCCCCTTCGTCACGCCTATCGCCAAGTTCTTCGGCGCGCGCTTCGTTCGTCAGGACCAGGTCACGATGATCCAGCAGGCCGAGGGCCTGCGCCACAATCCAAGCCTCATGTTGATCGATGACGCAGACAAACCCGCTAAGTGGTACTTCGCGCTCAAGCAGGCCCGGCTCGATGCCGTGCCGGGCGCATCCGCAAAGCACCCCATGGACGGCCCGGTCGAGCTGCACTGGCGCAGCTGAGGCGCTCTGGCGTCTGCGGACCTTTTGGCGGATAATCGCCCTATGGCGACTTGGCCCATTCCGGAAGAGCCCTGGACCGTGCGGGAGTACCTGCGCACCAGCTGGAGTCCCGACCGCGAGTTTGTGGACGGCCGCATCGAGGAGCGGAACTTGGGCGAAAAAGAGCACTCCCTGATTCAACGGTACCTGACATTTCTTTTCATGTTGAAACGCGCGGAATGGGGAGTCGAAGTGTTTCCTGAACTTCGCACCCAGACCAAGGCGAGAAACTTTCGCGTTCCCGACGTGCTGGTTATGCGCGCGGGAGACAGGTTTGAGCGCTACGTAACTCAACCACCGCTGATCGCCATCGAGATCCTCTCTCCCGAGGATTCGGTTCGTGCCATGCAAAGCAAGGCCGACGAGTACAGCAGCTTTGGCGTCGAGAACATCTGGATCATCGATCCAGAGCCACGCATCGCCTATCGCTACACTGGCTCAGCTCTTGAGGAGGTTCAGAGTGGTGAACTTGCCGTGGCCGGCACGGCGATTCGGATTGTTCTAAGCGAGATGTTTGCTGAACTTGACCGGCCTTAAGCCTCCGCTCTCCGAACCGTCAGCACCGTGATGTCGTCTTCCTGGCCGAACTGCTGAGCCGTTGCCGCGATCTTCTGTGCCGACTCTCCACTAATGCCGCGTGTGCGCTCAAAGCCGAAGAGTTCTCCACTCGCACTTCGCGCCTCGACCACGCCATCGGAGAGGAGCGTCAGCGTTTGTCCTGTTTCCAATGTGAACTCGGTCTCCTTGTACGTGACGTCTTCAACGATGCCAAGTGGCAGATCTCCATCCAGGTCGATCTCTGCTCCATTCCGGTACGGCGCTGGATGCCCGGCGTTCGCGATCACCACCCGCCCATTCAGCGAGACTCGCAGGCAGGCACAGGTAATGAAGCCGCCATCGGGCTCCTGAGCAAGCTGGCGATTGAGGCGCGTCAACAGCTCCGCCGGTCCCAATCCGTCTGCCGCCAAAGACCGCACGGCGCCGATGGCGAGTGTTCCCGTCATTGCCGCCTTCAGCCCCTTGCCGCTGACATCGCCCACGACGATCAGATGCGTTCCGTCTTTCTGTTCCAGCACCTGGTAGAAGTCGCCGCCAACCTCCTGGGCCGGAAGATATGCCGACTCAATCCGATAGCCCTCCACCGCCGGCAGCGTCGCTGGAACCAGCCGCCTTTGGATTTCTCTCGCAGCCGCCAGTTCGGCGGCGGACCGCGCCTGTTCGCGGCTCACACGCGTAAACCGGAAGAACATCACAATCCCGATGGCCACAAGAAACACGACGCTGCCCACGTCGGAGATCTGCACGGGAAAAACGCCGATCTGGATTGGGTCGGTCAGAACGTCAAGGCTCTTCCGGCCAACATAGGATGAGACCAGCCCGAGGTCGTATGCCACCCCCATCGTGGTTGGCACCAGGCTGGGGAGAATCAGCAGGCCGGCCTCGCGATTCCCGCGGCGGTACCAATATGCAAGGAATCCCGGCAGCAGAAACGCCGATGGAAAAGTAACCGCTACCTGCACGAGAAGGTAGTTGTCCTGTGAAAAGTAGCCAAACCAACTGAGAGGCACCAACAGAATCGGCAGCAGGAGCACACATTCGTACACACGCCAGCCAATTCCTACCCGGCGGCGCGCAAAACTCAGGGTGAACTCAATCTGCGAGATGACGATCAGATAGACGAGTGGGTCGGCAAAGAGAAAGTTCGCCGAAATGGGCACAACCCCCGCCTGCTGCATATGCCAGAGGCCATTCGAAAGACCGGAAAAGAAAAGAAAAATGGCGAGAAAGAGATATTCTCGCTGCGTCCGCTGGCTGGCGAAGAGAGCCAGCGCCCCCAGTGCCGCAAGCACCAGCAGCAGATTGATGGCAACCGACGGCGCCACGGAATACAAGCGATCGCTTTCAAGCGCCTCGCGCTCGTATTCGATCACATGGCGTCCGCCCATGGTCACGTAGAGAAAAAGCGGGAAGCCGTAAGCGCTATATCCGGTCGTCACATGGGTTCGCAGCGCGATCTCGAAATCGCCGTCGTCATTGGCGAGCTTGAAGACCCGCTCCACCGGACGATTCACCGCAAGCGGAGACAGGATTCCGGCCCCTTGCACCCGTTGGCCGTTCACATACATCTCATAGGTTCCCTCACCACCCTGAAGCAGGAACCGGACCTCAGGGTATGCCGGTCCCACGGTCACATGCTTGCGGTACCAGTGCCAGCCTGGCTGCGCGATGCCCATGTCTTCGAGATCCACTGTCTGCCATGCGCTATCGTCGAAGCCCGAACTCGCCCAGGCCATGTTGTCGCCGCCGTGCGCGGCCCAGCCCTCGTTGATCTCCGTCAGCCCCGAGCGCCACTCGGTGACTTGCGCAGGCGCAGCCCAGCCTGCTTCGCACGCAAGCGAAAAGAGCAGAAAGATCAGAAGGGGAAGTTTTCTCATTTCTTTGTCGCATCCATGGTAACGGCACAGGGGATGCGCTTGGCGAGAGGTTTTGTGCGTGTGCCGGTCTGGCCGGCCACCCGCGTCGAGGTCGCCTCCCTGCTCCGCCGTGCTACTCCGTCGCAATACTCTCGCCGTCGATGGAGAGGCAACTCGCCAATTCGTTGAATGTCCTGGCCCATCGCGAGCGGTCTTCCGGCCGCAATGCGGTCAGCCACTCATTCGACGCACGCAGAATCTCGTACCAGATGTTCTGCGCCTGCCACAGGTTCAGCTCAAACGGCAGCTCAGTCAGGTTGCGAGCCAGCGTCAGCGCGCGGTCCAGCTTCTCCAGCGAACCATTCGAAGCCTGCAGCTCCACCATGGCCAGCTTCATCCGCTGATCGACCAGGTAGGAGAGAGCCGCCGTCTCCAGCGGCACCTGGTCCGCCTTGGCTGCGATCAGGAGCGAGCGCACCAGCGGCTGATCGATCGGTTCCGTTCCCAGCGCGCGGCGAAGGCCCGCATTCAGCGCAAATCCAGCCGCAAGGGCCAGCGCAGGAGGCTTGGGCAACCCAGCCTGCGACAGATAATGCAGCAGGCTGGCGTGATCTTCGTAGATCGTTGTCAGCGAGGTTTCGATGTCCCACAGGGTCGAGTTCAGAATCAACTGCACGATGCGTCGCTGCTCATCCCGGAACAGAGACGTCAGCGAGTAATCCACGTGGCCGCAGTAGCGGTCGAGTAGCCGGATGACCTCGGGGAAGTAAGCCTGCTGCACGTTCTCCGCAGCTTTGCGGGCAAACGTCTCGAATTCTGCCGCATCTGCGTCGGAGTACGCCTTTACGGCGGCCGTGATGTTCTGGTCGCCGAAGTGAAGCACCGCAAACGAAAAGCTCTCATTTTCGCCGGTAATGGAGCTCGTGATATGGGTCCTTCCCAGCGCCAAACGTCCCCGGCCCGAGGTGTGGATCTCGTACGAGATGCGCCGGACTCGATAGCAATAGAGCTCCGTCTCATCGGAAAACGCGGAGAAGATGGAACTGATTGCGTAGTGTGCCGCCACCTGCTCCAGCCCGAGTTCCATGGTGGCGACAGAGGCTTTGTAAATCTGCGCGCCGTCGCCGCGGCTTGGATCGTTGGACTTCGCCTGCGCGATCCGTCCAAGGAAACTGGGTTCGAGTCCCTCAGCCTGCTGGCTGAAGAGCTTCTTCGCCAACTGTAGCGCCCGCGCCGCATACGCGATGATTTGCACGCTTTCAACGCCGCCGATGTCATCGAAGAACCAGCCGCAACTGGTGTACATCAGTTGCGCGTGGCGCTGCATTTCCATCAATTCGATCGCGCGTTCACGCTCGGCTTCGTTCAACTCGTGGCTCCGATGCTGCTCGAGGAAGCGAGCTTCAGTCTCTTCGCTTCGGTCGAGAATCAGCGCAATATATGCATCCCGGGCGGCCCAGACGTTTTTGAAAAGCCATGCGCCCTCCTGCTCGGTGAGGGGAACCAGCGCATCGCGCAACTCATCCAGCGCCTGTCGCAACGGCGCGCGCCATAGCTGGTTGTAAGCCAGGCCTCCATTGCATCCGCAGTTCGAACGCCAGCGCTCCACGCCGTGGACGCAGCTCCATGAGGTGTCGTCTTCTATCTCGCACTCGAACTCCGGCGGGAATTCCGCGAGATACATGCCGTAGTTCGCCAGCCGCACCGTCTTGTCGCGCTCAACCAGGAGAAGCGCGTAGGCCAGCGCCATCTCGCCATGCCTGTGGTGATGGCCATAGGACTCTCCGTCTGTCGCCACATGCACGAGTTGCGGCTGCGTGCCTTCCTTGAAGCTTGACTTCAGGCGCGCACAGAGGTTGTCGCCAGAGTTCAGCAATCCCTCGAATGCAATAGCCCTTGATGCCGGACCGTTGTAGAAGAACACCGCGATCGAAGCGCCGGACTTGAAGCGAACCAGATACGGCCGGGTTGTATCGACCGTCGCGCCTGTCGTTTCAGTCCACACGGCTCCTTCCTTCAGCGGCCTGATCCGCTTGCATTGGTGAGGAGCCAGGAGCGTGAACTTGATGCCGTGCTCGGCCAGCAGCTCGAGCGTCGCCGTGTCTGCCGCGGTCTCCGCCAGCCACATACCCTCCGGGGGCGATCCATAGTGGCTTTGGTAGTCGGCAATTCCCCAGCGGATTTGCGTGATGCGATCGCGCTCGCTGGCCAGCGGCATGATGATGTGGTTGTAGACCTGCGCCATGGCAGAGCTATGCCCGCCATAGCTCGCCCGGCTGCGGCGCTCCCCGTTGAGGATCATCCGATAGGTCCGCGGCGCATTCTCCTTCAGCCAGCTCAGCAGCGTCGGCCCGAAGTTGAAGCTCATCCGCGCGTAGTTGTTCAGAATCCGCGTGATTTGCTTCTTCTCGTTCAGAATGCGAGCCGCGCCGTTCGGCGCATAGCACTCCGCGCACACGCGCTCGTTCCAGTCGTGATACGGCGCTGCGGAGTCTTGCGTCTCCACCGTCTCCAGCCAGGGATTCTCCCGCGGCGGCTGGTAAAAGTGCCCATGAATACAGATGAATTTCTTGCTTGAGGCCATCAGGGTCCCATCGCGCGCCCGCATCGAATTGCGACAAGGGGCCGTTTTGCCATTTTAGGCCACACCGAGGGCCAGCCCAAGATGCCCAACGCTCTCGGTCCGCAATCCGCTACCCCTCCTGGCCGCATTCGGCTAATCTTCCCGACCTGGTCTTCCCGACCTAGTCTTCGCGGATTGCCCGCCCTGTCGGCGGCTTGCCCTTTTGCAGGTCGCACGCCCGCCACAGGTACCAGCTCGCCACGCTGCGAAACGGCGCCCACTTCTTCCCGCGCTTCAGCAGCACCTCGGGCTTGGGCAGGTCGGCTGCCTCCAACGCCCGCGTCTTCGGCCGGCGCAGGAATGTGAGCGCAAATCCCTTGCGCACGCCGTAGTCGGTCACCGGAAACACATCCGGCCGCCCCATCCTGAAGATCAGCAGCATTTCCACCGTCCACGGGCCGATGCCGCGAACCTCAGTGAGACGCGCAACGATCTCCGCATCTGTCATTTTCCGAATCGCTGCATGAGTCGGGACCGTGCCGTCGAGCGTCTTCGCGGCCAGGTCTTTCATGGCCTTGATCTTGTTTCCGGAGACTCCCGCCGCGCGCAGCGGCTCATCCGGTGTCTTCAGCAGCAGCTCCGGCGCTGGATCGCCGCCAAAGTACTCCCGCACGCGCCGATGAATCGTCGCCGCAGCCTTGCCGTGGAGCTGTTGATAGAGGATCGACTCGAGCAGCGACTCGAATGGAGATGGCGCCGGGTCGAGCCGCAACGTGAATGGCCCCGCGCACTCGATAAGTGCGGCCAGCTTTGCGTCCTGCGCCTTCAGATGCTCGACTGCCTGCAACGGATCAAAGGGAAGCTTCCGGCTCCGTCCATCATGGATCATATGTGGGAGTTTATCGCATGGTTCGGATTGCCCGATACGGGCCGGCCAGCCGCAGTGGGGTTCGCCGGGCAACGATGAGGGTAAACGATTTAGACCTAACCGCGCACCACGGCCAGGAGTCTAACATGTGGCTGACGGTCACAGCCCAAAACTGCTCTGTGCGATATAACTGAAGTGTGGCAAAGTCTCTTTGGGGGGAGCTGCGACCATGGCGCCAATCTTAATGTGGCTGGTCATGATGCTTTGCCTCTTTACCACGGTGGTCAAGTATCTGATGGGTCTATTGCTCAGGCTCTCATTCCCCGGCACCAAGATCCGCAAAGACTACTCCTGGCAGCCGACGGTAAGCGTGCTGCTGCCTTGCTACAACGAAGGGCGCACTGTATACAACTCCATTGAAAGCATCAGCAAGAGCAATTACCCGGCAGGCAGTTTTGAAGTTATCGCGCAGGATGACTGTTCAGTCGACGACAGCTATGAGTGGATGGTTAGAGCGCAGCGGGACTTTGCCAATATTCCTATCCGTGTTGGCCGCAACGCGTCTAACTGCGGGAAAGCTCGTACCGTTTGCAACGCGCTGGAGTACTCGGCCGCCGAGATAATTATCTCGATTGACTCCGACTGTATCTTTCATCCCGACGCCATCCGCGAGCTGACCGCCTGCTTTGCCGAGCCGGGCATCGGCTCGGTAGGCGGCCGCGTTGGAGTGAGCAACCCAAACGACAACATCATCACGCAAATTCAGACCATCGTGTATTACGCCGCCTTTGAGCTGTACAAGATTCCCGAGAACTGGACCCGAAGCGTCTGCTGCATCAGCGGCTGCCTGTTTGCGATTCGCCGCGAGCTTTTGCTCGAGCTGGAGCCGATTCTGCGCGCTCGCCATTGGTTCGGGGTCCCCGTCAATCAGGGCGAAGACCGTTTTCTTACCCATCAAGCCTTGCTGCGGGGTTACGGCACTTATATCAACAACAATGCGCTCTGCTGGACCGCGGTGCCCAACAAGCTCTCTGTTCTCTTCAAGCAGCAACTGCGCTGGCGCAGCAGCATCGTGCGCGACCTCTTCTTCACTCTGCGAAGCCTGCCACAGCATGTATTCAAGCTCCATCCGAACACAGTCTTCACACTGGTGCTCACGCCGCTGTCAGCACTCGTCGCGATGATGGTCATGGTCACCATGTTTACCTGCGATCCGCTCGCGTGGGCCGGACCCCAGCCGCTGGTCGTCTATGTCGGCCTGGCCGCCATCTTCAGTTGGGCCATTAAGAAATATAGCGTCAGGGAGACAATTCAGCACCCGCTCGCCTTTGGCGCATACCTCGCATGGTCGATCGTGAGTTCAATCTTCATCACGCCCCTTTCGCTCCTCACGCTCGATTCAGGAGATTGGGGCACACGCAGCAAGCAGCCAAAGGAGGCCCAAATTGGCCACGCCAGCGCCGGCTAATTCTACCGATCCGCCCACTGTCCTTGGGAATATCCGTTGGTCAGTTCAGTCGGCTGCTTATAAGACTGTTCTTGCTACTTACCGCATCTTTGCCATCCTTGTGCTTTATGCGGTGTTAATCGGTATCTTTTCCTACGCATTCATCATGGGATTTTACGCGGTCAGCCGAAGCTGGGCTGCTCCTGTCATCCTGTCTGCCTTCGACGAGAAGAGCCTGGACTTTATGTCGCAGTTGGTTATCAGCAGGCAAACCATCGAGGACCTCAAAGTTGATGTTGTCCGACAGCAGACAACCTTGGCGGAGATGGCTAAGTACAGAGCCGCAATTCTTTCGCTCGATCCTCAGCTGCAACAGGCCATCTCGCGCGAGCGCGAACAGGCCCTGCGTACCGGCCCGGAACTGGTCAGGCTTGAAAAGGACAAGCAGGCGGACAATCTGAAGTCCAAGGAGGTGCTTACCCGGTTGCACGAGCTTGAGTCGCAAATCAACAGCGACCTGAAGGCCGGACTTATCACAAAAGGGGACGCTACCACGCAGTTGGCCGCGCTGAACCAGGCTGAGACTGCGTATACCGACAGCCGGATCGCTGCAGTCGAGCTCTCAGACAGCGTCTTGGCAAAGACGACGGTGGGCACCAAGTCGCTCGATGCTATTGAGAAGCAGGCGGAGCTGCGCTCCGACATTGCCCAGCTGGATGTAACTTTGACCGTTGCTGAGAAGCAGTTGATGGAAGACAATCGCCAGGTCCAACGCCTGCACGACGCAATCGAGGTTGCCAAGCTGAGCCCCTACTATATGAATGGCGCCGGCGACAAGCAGTTGTACTTTGCTTTTGTTCCTTACGACAACCAGGCCGTGGCAACCGTGGGCGCGCCTATTTACGACTGCTATCTCAACATGGTGATCTGTCGCAAGGTCGGCACCGTGAAGCAGATCTTCTCGGGCGAGCAAATCATCAATCATCCCATCTTCAAGACGCAGGTGCGGGGCCTTACCATCCTGATGGATCTTTCGCATCCTCAGTCTGCTAAGTCGCAGACGGTCTTTCTTGGCGGCAAGCCGCTGCTGTTCTAGCCGCCTCCCATCACCCACTTCAATTCTCGATTCTCAGGGAGCATACTCATGTCCCAGCGGTCTTTGGTTTTTGCATCTCTCTTTGTTGTTCTGTTTTCAACCTCCGAGGCCAACGGGCAGAACATTCAGGCCGACCAGCAGAACTACTGCGCCTACCTGACCGAACAGGCCAAGGCGCAGAGCGATCTGCTGCGCACGCCCGCTGCTTTCGCCGGATTCACGCAACCGGAGACGGGGCTTCCCACGCAGTTGATATTCGGCGCGCAGCTCAGCCTGTCAAGCGTGAAGAAGGCCGGAATCACTCTGGATGCCGCGCACAAGAACTGCGATTTATATAAGGCATCCATGGGCGTCCAGATGACGGTTCAGTATGCTTTGCAGGGGATTGAGAAGGAAGCACTCAGCCATCGCCTCTCCTTGATTGACGATGCCGCGAAGTCCCTCGATTCGCTGATCGACAAGACACAGAAAATGGTCGATGCGCAGAATATGACTCGCCCCATGTTGTTCAGCTTGATGTCGAACAGGCTCAAGCTGGATTCGGACCGCGCCGATACGCAGTCGAGGATCGCCGCGCTCTACGTGCCGCCGCTGCCGGATCAGCCCATCAAGCTGCAGGTCGCGGCAAAGCAAAGCACCGACGTGGCCGAACAGAAATCGCTGGCCAGGCTTGCCCGCCAAAGCAACTGGGATGTTGCGCTCAGCGTCGGCACCCATCAGCAGATCAATCCACCATCGGGCGGGCTTGAGCCATACGGTGAGGTCAGCGTGAATTACAACCTCGCCAGTCACGCCATCGACAAGCACCTCGACCGCTCAGTCGATGCCTATGCCAACTGGAAAAAGGTGGAAGAAGCCGACGCGGCGCGCCAGACGGAGGTGCTTCACGATCAAACGCAGCAATCCATTGCCGCGCAGCAAAGCCGGCTTGATGCCCTAAACAAGGAATCCGAGGAGATCGAGAAAAACCTCAAGCTGGTCTCCGGCGCCGAAACCAGCGCTGCTCTGGACTTTCACAACCAGCTTGCCTCAACGCAGATTCTGCTCGGCATCGAAACCGGAGACGCAACTTACCGCCTTCAGCTGCTGCAGGAGTTCCTCGGCAGGAACTTCTGAAGGCGACCTCATCCGGCAGGCTTGTGCCCGCCCGGATGAGTTCCGAATTGGATGCACTTCAACGAAGGAATGTCGACTCCCCGCTCAGAAGGTTCCATCCGAGTGCATCGCCACGGTCTGCGCCACAACGATCGGTGGGCCAATTGCCGGGTCCAGCACACCGTTCTGCGGGAACAGCCAGCCGTTGACTGAAACAACATCACCCACCGCCAGCCCGGAGAAGTCGTCCGTGGTGAAACCCTGATAGACGGTCTGCGTGAATGTCTCCACGACGGCCTGCGACTGGAACGTCGGAGAGACGGGGCCGAAGATGTTCGGGAAGATACCTAGCGCGAAGCTCCCCGTGCCGATGGAGGCGATCGACCCTGTGATCTGGCTTGGCTCCAGCTCAATGCTGCTGGCGGTGAAAGAGAGCTGTGCCGGCGGTCCCCACACACCACCCTGATTGCCAGGGCCGATTGGTCCTTGCAGCGTTCCCGGCGCCACCGTTAGCTGGACGGTTTGGCCGACGCCCAGATCGTTATTGGAGGCAAAGGTAAGGCCGGGGGGAATGGTGAAACCGTTCGAGTCAATGGAAAACGCTGTCACAATTTGCGAGCCCGATCCAGCTTCCCATACTGCAACCTGGGCCATGCCGCCAAGCGGCAAGTTAGAGCTGGAATTGGGGCCCCGATGCAGAATGACATCGATGATGGTCTCGCCCGCGGGAGTCGGAAGCGGTGGAATGTCAACAATCGTGCCCTCCACCGTCTGCTGGCCGGAGGCCTGTTGGTACGTCACCTGCGCAGCCAGCAGCGTTCCGTCGTCCTGCACGCTGGCCACCTGCACCTGCACACCCTGGCCAGCAGCCACGCAGCCAATAGTCTGGACGGGACTGGCGCAGGGGAAGTCAGCATACGTTGTGCCGCTGTTGGAATCGATCGTGAAAGTTCGCCCGTCTCCCGTTAGGAGCGTGAACTGGTTGTTGCTCGCGCTGACGCTTTCCACGGTGCCCCAGAGCGTGCCGAAATGCGGAGGCTGCGCCGGCGACCACGGCGGCAACGGCCCAACCGTGATTCCGTTCGCAGAGCTCAGGTTGACCGACAGATCCGACTGGATAATGGTGTTCAGGTGAAAGTCGACCAGAAAGCCAAGCGGAGTATTGGCTGCTATCGTCACCGGGAACGGCGCGGATGTGATGCTGACCGTTGCGGAGTTGTCGAGGGTGGGCGTGAACTCGCAAACTGTGCCCACCGCGCAGGTGGCGGCAATCGCCGTGTCGGAGTTGTTATAGATGACCAACTGCGGATTCGCGAACGTCAGATTCAGGCTGTTATAGGCTCCCGTCGGCACATTGGCCGTGTTGAGAAAAGCCGAAAGCGCCTGAAGTTGCGTGACATCGATCGGAATGGGATTGTTGATGAGAGAAACGGCCGTCCCCGACGCCGGCTGCAGTGACGCCGCGGTCAGGCTCACCTGAAAGAAGAGAACCGATACGCCGACAGGCGGGTCATCGGTAATGGTGAGCGAGACAGGAACGTTCTCAGCCGGGATGGAGTGGAGGATCGGATTCGAACTGCAGCTTGTCAGAAGTGAAAATGTTAAAGCTGAGCCAAACAGGCAGAATAAGGCCTTCCGCATAAGGTTTCTCCTTCGCGCGAGGAGCAGGATTGACGGCGGGCCGCCCGCTGGCGCACTCACTGGCCCTGCAAGCAAGTGTAAGACTTCCCGGCCAGGCCCGGCTGCAGAAAATCCCGCATCTTCATCGCGTTCGAAGACTGCGGGAACACGCTTGCCGGCAGACCAATTCTCGCGATCCCCCGCTGACTAGTAAGACTCCTATTTCGCGAGAAAGTTGAGGCTGAAGGAATAAAAAGCCTGGATGCAACTGAGTCGATAACCGGCTCTGATTCAGGGGCGTGGGGGATTCGAGCGAATCCTGCCCGGCCCTCAGCCATAATCCGCGGATCGCGGAGAAACGCGAGCGCAGGATCGGGAACGGTAAGCGGCGCGGTGTCATCCCGGCGTCAGCTCGGACCTGCCCGGCCGTCCGCCCCAGCCGCCAGTCGCCCTGCCGCAGTACCATCAAGAGGTCAGGCATTCGTTCAGGAGCAACCTTATGAAGATGCGCCCGGGAACGCAGACGGGATTCCTGCTGTGTGGCAAGGAGTGGATCGACGGAGAGTCGTTTGAGGTCCGCTCGCCTTGGGACCACGGCCTGGTTGGCCGCGTCACAACTGCCACTCGCGCCGACGCCCGTCAGGCCGTGAATCACGCAGTAGCAAGCCTGCGCCGCACTCGCGCTCTGCCCCGCTGGAAACGCCGGGAGATTCTTGAAGATGTTGCTTCCGCTCTCATCGAGCAGAAGGAGCGCTTCGCAAACCTGATCGTCACCGAAGCCGGAAAGCCCGTTCGCCTGGCGCGCGCTGAGGTCGATCGCGCCGTGCTCACCTTCAAGACCGCAGCCGAAGAAGCCGCCCGCCTCGGCGGCGAGAGCCTGCCTCTCGACCTCACCGAAGGCAACGAAGGCCGGTGGGGGCTTGTACAGCGATTCCCGGTGGGCCCGGTCCTGGCCATCACCCCCTTCAACTTTCCGCTGAACCTGGTGGCGCACAAGGTCGCCCCTGCGATAGCCGCCGGCTGCCCCATCCTCCTCAAACCCGCCCCACAAGCGCCATTCACCGCATTGGCCCTGGGCGAAGTCGTGCTTAAAGCCGGCTGGCCCGTCGAAGCGCTCGCCATCCTTCCGCTCTCGAATGCCGATACCGCCTGGCTCGCCGAAAAGGAGGACCGCATCAAGCTGGTCAGCTTCACCGGTTCGGCCCGCGTCGGATGGGAGCTCAAGGCCCACTCCGGCCGCAAGCGCGTGCTGCTCGAGCTCGGCGGCAATGCCGCTCTCATCGTGCACGGGGACTGGCTCGACCTGGATGAAGCAGCCTTGCGCACTGCCCACGCCGCCTTCGGATTCGCAGGGCAGTCCTGTATCAGCGTGCAGCGCGTCTTTGTCGAGCGCCGGGTTTTTCAGACTTTCTTGTGGAAGCTGGTCGAAATAGCCGCCAAGATGGTCCACGGCGACCCGTCCGACGAGAACACTGAAGTCGGCCCGCTGGTTCGCGCGGCGGAGGCCGAGCGCGTCGAGGCCTGGATCAAGGAAGCCATCGAGGCCGGCGCCAAGCTCATCGCCGGCGGCGAGCGAAACGGCTCCGTGATCACTCCCGCGATCCTGACGGCGACCAAGCCGGGCATGAAGATTCGCGATGAAGAGGCCTTCGGCCCTGTGGTCCTGGTTGAGCCGTACGATGACTTCGAGCAGGCTCTTGCCGACGTGAACCACTCGCGCTACGGCCTGCAGGCAGGGCTGCTCACGCGCGACGCGGGCCGCATCCTTACTGCCTATCGCGAGCTCGAGGTCGGCGCAGTCATCGTCGGAGACACGCCGGCCTGGCGTCTCGATCCCATGCCTTACGGCGGCGTCAAAGACAGCGGTATCGGTCGCGAAGGCATTCGCTCCGCAATCGAAGAGATGACTGAACCCAGAATGCTTGTGATGTCGGGCCTGAGCTGACGCCGGACGCGCACGTCCTCGCGAGGAAGATCGCGCCAGCCAGCAGCTACTTCGCCTTGGCCTTTTGCGCAGCCCACCGCCTGCGCTGTGCATCGGCAATCCGCTTGCGTGCGTCGGCGCTCAGGATGCGGCGCTTCTTCGGCTTCCCTAACTTGGTTGTAGCCGACTTCGCCGGCTTCGCGCTAACTGCGCCTTTGGATGTAAGCAGGGTCCGCACTTTGGTCAGTTGTGCAATCTCCGCATCGATTTGAGCAACAATAGATTCAATGGACATGGGTCTAGGATAACCGAACGACCAGGCGTGTGAACCACTTAGCAATGATTTCTTTCCCATAAGTTGGGATGGTTCCTCAAGACTTCACATCCTCGTCCCGGCGGGCTTGCTGCCGCTATTGCTGAGGCCGGCGCCGATCTCTCAAGCTGACAGAGAAACTCATCAACGCTTACTCAGCCTTGCCTACGCTCTGGTCCTTGTACGCCTTCTGAAGGATGAAGAATGCCTGCTTCTTCTCGCCCTGGTCGGAGATCAGGCCTTTGCGGTTGAATTCATCCTGAATGCCCACCAGCGGCCGGTTAGGCGAGCGAAAATCCATCAGCAGCCATGGGCTCATGCCCCGTAGCTGCGGAATCCGATTTAACATGCCAAGTTGATGGCGATAGATGCTGGCCTGATACTCCTCTGTCCAGCGATCGTTCTCGCTGCCGTGCAACCCGGCCTTTGCATCCCCGCCGAATTCGCTCATGATCAGAGGCTTCTCGTACGCAATACTCCAATCGGTAACATCGGCTGTCTCGGGATGCTGCTCGTACCAGCCGATGTATTCGTTCGTTCCGATTACATCCAGCGCTTCGCCCAGCTTGTCATCCACGATCTTTGTATGTCCCTGCCCCCTCACCAGCAAGGCCGCGGTGATCAACCGGGTTGGGTCCAGCTCTCTCGCCCGCGCGGCCTCGGTCTCGATGAACTTAGTACGCGCCGGAGTATTCGGCGTCTCATTGGCCATCGACCACAGCACGATGGACGCATGGTTGCGATAGGTATTGATCTCTTCGTCTAACTGCTGCTCCGCCTTGTCCAGCACCTTGGGGTTGTCGAACTGGAGCGCCCAGTAAACAGGATTCTCTGACCACACCATAATGCCCATGCGGTCGGCCGTACGCAGCATCGACTCATCGTGAGGATAGTGCGCGAGGCGCACAAAGTTGCAACCCAGCTCCTTCGCCCAGCCCAGCAGCGTCTCCGCGTCCTTCTCCGTGTTGGCTCTGCCGGTGCGATAGGGCGCCTCGGCGTGAATTGAAACCCCGCGCAGGAACACTGGCTTGCCGTTAAGCAGAATCTCTGTGCCGCGTGTCTCGATGGTGCGGAAGCCGATCAAGTCGTCCACCGAGTCCTGGCCGGCGCGCACTTCCACCTTGTATAACTTCGGCGTCTCGGGCGACCATCTTGTCAAGCCGCTCACTTGTGCGTTGAATGCTGCCTTGCCGTCCTCGCCGATAACCCCCTCCGCCTTCGCGGCTAACTCCGGAATCGCAACTTCGACCTTGGTCCCCGGCTTCCCATCGCGCACGTGAACCCATCCCTCAATGGTTGACCCCTCCCCGCGCCGGAGATGCACATCGTATTGATCGATGAAAGCTTCGGGCACCTCAATCAGCGACACCGACCTATGCAGCCCGCCGTAGTTCCACCAATCGGTCTCGAGCGTCGGAATGTTGTCTTCGTGGCGTGTGTTATCCACCGCGGCAACTATGAAGTTTGGCCCGGAATGCACCTGCTCGGTGACCTCGCAGTTGAACGAGGTATAACCGCCCTCGTGCTCGCAAACCTTCTTGCCGTTCACCCAGAACCACGATCGGTAGTTGGCGGCGCCGACGTGCAAATAGACCCGGGTATGTTCCTTCGGTTGGTAGTTGAAGTCGCGTTCGTACCAGATAGGCCCCTCGTAGAAGAAGAGCGACTCGCGCTGCGTGTTCCAGTCGCCGGGCACCTTCAGCTTGGGCGCATTGGAGAAGTCATACTCAATCGGTCCGGTGTCGCCCGCCTTGGCTTTCTGGTTCAGAAACCATCCGTTCGGCTTTTCTTGATGGTGGAAGCTGAACAGGCCGCTGAAATAGGGATCGACAATTGAAGCCCATTCCCCATCGAGTGAGATCGCGGGACGCCGATCAGCGCCCGTAATCACGATCGGCGCCGGGGCCGCCCATGCAGCGGCCGAAACGGACAGCAAGACAGCGGATGCAATCAAGACCATCCGCGACAGCAAACTTCTAGTCACGCAACCTCTGGCATTCCATCCCTGAACCATCGCTGAACCTCATCAAAAAGATCGAACGGAAGGCCGATCGAGTCAGACTCGACTGCGTCAGGATTGTCGGCGCTTCGTTCGCAGTCGAAATTATATTCCACGACGCCAATCGCCAAAGCCAGGTGCTTGGTGCCCCATCTTTTTCGGTCGCCGCGGCGACCGAAAAGTGTTGGATGAGTCGCTTTGCTGGGCAAGAAAATGGGCAGGCGCGCAGGCCTGCCCACTTTTCTTGCCTAAGCTGTTCCGCTTACATGGGTCCCAGGTACTCCACATGGACGTAGGTCCCAAGCCGCACGTTATAGGCCAGGTACCAGCCGATGTGGTCCGGATCGTCGTAGATGATGATCTGGTCGCTGTCCCATAGCCAGCCGTCGCAGAACGCGATGTCGGCCGCGGCTACGTCCCAGGCCCATCCGTTGAACCAGAAGCGCGAAGGACCGCCTCCGCCGATGCGCCAAACATGGCTTGGGCCAAAGCCGCCAGTGAAGTGCCCATGCGCGAACGGTTGGGCCACCTTGTAGCGAGCATCGTCGCTGCCGGTATCATGGCCCACCCATTTCTTCCCATCCACGTGCGGGACGTTGGGTTCCCCGGCCTTCGGGTTGTAGTTGCGATTCGGCTCCACAGGGTGAGGATTGCTCTTGACTGGCGCCGGCCCGCGCGTCGGTGCAGCCTTGGGATGTACCGCCGGTGCAGCCTTGGGATGTTCCTGGGAAAACGCAGGCGCCGCCATCAAAAGCAAGCCTGCTAAAGCTAGGTGAAAAGTCTTCATCGATATCCTCCCGATGTCCAGGGGTGTGTTCCCATTTGTGCGCGGGCCCATCGCCCCACTGGTCATCTACAAAAACCTTAGATGTAACCCAATACAGGGAGGTTAGTTGCCTTGGAATTTTCCTGCAACCCTTTTTGGAGCTTTCTGTTAGCTCGGCTCTTCACGGCTTTCAAGAATGTTCCGTTAAACGCCCACCCCCACCGGTGCCCTTTTCCACGCATACAGCGGGAATTGGTTTGCCAGTTCGGCCACTTCTCCGCGAATCCGCTCCAGCGCCGCATCGTCGTTGCGCACATCCAGCGCCTTCGCAATCCAGTTCCCAATCAGCCGCATCTCCGCTTCCTTCATCCCGCGAGTGGTCAGCGCAGGCGTGCCAACACGAATGCCCGAGGGCTTCAGAGGCGGGTTGGTGTCGAAGGGAATCGCGTTCTTATTGACCGTGATGCCGGCCTTATCAAGCGCCAGCTCAGCCTCGGAGCCCAGGATCCCCTTCTGGAAGACATCCACCAGCATCAGGTGGTTGTCGGTCCCGCCAGAGACGATGCGGAAGCCGGCCTGCTCAAGCGTCGTCGCCAGCACCTTGGCGTTGGCCACCGTCTGTGCCGCATACGCTGCGAACTCCGGCCGCAGCGCCTCACCCAGTGCAACCGCCTTGGCTGCCACAATGTGTACCAGCGGCCCACCCTGCTGGCCCGGGAAGACCGCTTTGTCCACCGCCGCCGCCAGATCCTGTCCGCAGAGGATGAGCCCCGCGCGCGGTCCGCGCAGCGTCTTGTGCGTAGTCGTGGTGGTAATGTGCGCATGCGGCACCGGCGAAGGATGCACGCCGCCTGCCACCAGCCCGGCAATGTGCGCCATGTCGAAGATGTAGTGCGCGCCAACCTTGTCGGCAATCTGCCGCATCCGCTCAAAGTCCCAGAACCGCGGGTAGGCGCTGCCGCCGCCAATGATCACCTTCGGCCGCTCGCGCTCGGCAATTGCTTCCAGCTCGTCGTAGTCGATCAGCTCCGTGTCCTTGCGCACGTGGTAGAACGTGGCTCGGTAGAGCTTGCCGCTGAAGCTGAGCTTGAACCCGTGCGTCAGGTGGCCGCCGTGCGCCAGATCCAGGCCCAGGATCGTATCCCCGGCCTGCAGAACCGCCGCATAGGCCGACGCATTGGCCTGCGAGCCGGAGTGCGGCTGCACATTCGCATGCTCTGCGCCAAAAAGCTGTTTGGCCCGATCGCGCGCCAGGTTCTCCACCACGTCGGCATATTCGCAACCGCCGTAATAGCGCCGGCCCGGATAGCCCTCGGCGTACTTGTTGGTGAAGATGGAACCAGCGGCCTCGAGCACTGCTTCGGACACAAAATTCTCGCTGGCGATCATCTCCAGCCCCTCGTGCTGGCGGAGTGTTTCGTGGTCGAGAGCGGCGGCTACGTCTGGATCGGCCTGGGCGAGGGTCAAAGCCATGCGGTCAGTCATACTCGAATTCTAGCCTTTTTTGCTTCTTCCCCGCAGCCGGATTTGGGCCGTGGAAATCTTGATTTGGAACGGTCCTCCTGCCGCGCTTCGTATGGCACTTGTGTACCATTGCGACGACTGCTTGAAACGGTAAACTTGAGTTGGGGACGTCCCGCTTGCGGGATGGTGAATAACGTGAACGCGCGAGTCAGAATTCTCGTTTTTCTTGCTATCTTTGCTGGAAATCTGTTGGTTGCATCCGCTCAAGATCCGGGATCCAATCAAAACCGGGGAATCGACCCCGCGCTGGTGACAAAGGCCACAGCCGGCGATGCTCCATCGATGATCCTTGTCGCGAAGGCCTATGCAACGGGTTCCGGCGTGGATCAGGACGACTCAGTTGCCGCGGACTGGTACCGCAAAGCCGCCGACCTTGGAAACCTGGAGGCGGAGATTCGCCTCGCCGAGTGTTATCGCGATGGCAAGGGTCTAACGCGCGACATGGCTCAGGCCGCCGGGTGGTACAGGAAGGCCGCCGAGCAGGGAGATCCAGCCGCGCAAGCCACTCTGGGACTGCTCTACTCCGTCGGTGTGGGCGTTGGCCGCGATGACGTCGAGGCCTTTTTCTGGTTGGACCTCGCCGCTTCCGCGACTGGTCCCAACCAGGAACGGTATGCGGCCAATCGCCAGAACGTAGGCACACGGATCACCGCCGACGAGCTTGCGTTTGTCCGCCAGCGCGTGGCCAAATGGAAGGCCGCCCACGCCCACCGCGCAACAGGTGAGTGATTGGGCCTTGCCCTAGGGGCGAGTGACTGGGACCTCCGCCACGGCCAGCACTCGCCCTCCTTCGCCATCTGTCATCAAGGCGACCAGACGGAACGCGTGCCCGGCCAGGCCCTTGCTGTTTCCGAGGTCCAAAGTGACCTGGGTTTTATTCCTCTTGTTCTGCCCCATCGTCTTTATCACTCTCACCACGGCCACGTGTTGCAGGGTTCGCCCTGCGTTTTCTCCTCGGCCTACGATTGAGTGCGTCGCATCTTCTGCCAGCGCCACCGTGAGAACACCGTGCAAGCCCTCCGCTGCCTTCACCGCAAAGCCGATCGTATTCTCAGTCCAGTTGGCTCCCTCGATGCGTAACTCAGGCTTTTCCTTTTGGGCCGCACCCGCGATTGCGTGACTCAGTGCAGCGGAGTCGCTACCGAGCACCTCCGCAGCCCCGTCCACAACTGCCTGCGGCGTGTACACCTGGTCGAGGCCAAATCGGCTTGCATACCGGGCCTGCCTTCGGCTCATCGCTTCAAATGAGAAGGGATCGCTCCAGCCCAGGTAGTTCCAATAGGTCACGTGCTCGCTCAGTACAATCGCCTCGGCTCCCGCCACGAATTGTGTTGCATCCAGCCGGGCCAGCAGCGCATCCGCCGCCGGACAATCCGAACAGCCTTCTGAAGTGAACAACTCAACCAGCACCGGTTGTCGCGCGGGCGATGAGTTCGGATTTTTGAGAGACGCAGCGCTAACCTCTTGCGCGGCTGCTGGCAAAACCTCAAAGGAGGCAACGCCAGGAATGGTGGTGAACACCGCCAGTCCAGACACAAGAATTCTCACCATCTGCAATCGTGGGTTTCCGCTTGTTTGGTCCTTCATCATCACGTTCGATGCTTGCTAACGGTTTTTCGTTGCAGCGCAAATGAGCACCGCCAGTTCCTCCATTCATGGCCTCCCCTACACTGCCGCTCGGACAGGCTCTTTTGGTGCCAATCCTCTCTCGCATGTCCGCACCATTGCAGGCATCTTTTAAAGTTGCGATCGCGCCCACATTCGGGGGCCATTTCAAGGTTGAAGTCAGCCGCCGTGAGGGGAGGGAACGGCGACCTCAATTTCTCCTGTTGACATTCTGCCTATAATGCCTCATTGTATCTGTTGAATGACTACAGGAGATGCTTGTGGGTGATAAATCAGACGTTTTGCAGGGCACTCTGGATTTGATGGTCCTGAAGACGCTTGAGGCAATGGGACCGTTGCATGGGTACGGAGTTGCACGGCGCATTGAGCAGGTGAGCGGCAACACGCTCAGCCTCAACCAGGGAACGATCTATCCCGCGCTTCTCCGCCTCGAGCAGCGAAAGTGGATCAAGTCTGCCTGGGGCGTCTCGGAGAGCAATCGCCGCGCCAAGTTTTACTCGCTCAGCTTGCTCGGGCGCAAACAGATCACCGAGGAGATCGAAAACTGGGAACGCATCGCGACAACGATGGCGCGCTTTCTGGAACCGGCCAAATAGGAGTGCGCAATCCAGCGATATGAGAGCTGAAAACAACGGAGTTTGCCATGGACCTGATTCGCATCCTGCTGAGCCGCTTCTTCGCGCTCTTCCGCGCAAAGCGGCTTGATGCCGACTTGGACGAGGAGTTGCGCGCGCACATCGAGCTCGCCGTAGAAGAGAACCTGAAGCGAGGCATGCCGGCCCAGGCCGCGCGGACGCAGGCTCTGCGCAGTTTCGGCGGCGTTACGCAGACCAGGGAGCGCTATCGGACACAGCGAGAGATCCCCCTGCTTGAAATGCTGGCACAGAATATTCGCTTTGGGCTGCGCCACATGCGCAGAGCGCCGGGCTTTGCGTTGGTTGCGTTGCTGACGCTTGCACTTGGAATCGGGGCGACCACTGCGATCTTCAGCGTGGTCGATGCCGTCATGTTAAAGCCACTGCCTTTCCCCACTGCCGCTCGCCTGGTGCAAGTAGGCTCATTGATCGCAGCCACAGGCAAAGGTGGTTCAGCTTCTTATCTGGATTTCGCTGACCTGCGGGATGAGAACCACGTATTCGATGGAATGGCTGCCTTCCGGACTGGGGATTTAATTTGGATCGGACCACACGAGCCGGTTCGCCTCGAGGGTGTAGCAGTCTCGGCGAACCTCTTCTCTCTGCTTGGGACGACGCCCGCGCTGGGGCGCAGCTTCCGCCCGGAAGAAGATAGCCCTGCCGCGACGGGCGGGACCGATCCCGTCATTTTGAGCTACGGATTATGGCAGCGGGAGTTCAGCTCGGACGCATCGGTCCTGGGCCGCACCTTACAACTCGGAAACCAGGCATACACCGTTGTTGGAGTAATGCCGAAAGGATTTCAGTTTCCAATTCAGGCTGAGCCCACCGAACTTTGGACAACCTTAGCCATAGACGCGCGAGGCGGAGCAAATGCGCTGACGGTCCAGCGTGGCGCGCATTACCTCGATGTTGTCGGTCTGCTCAAGCCGGGCGTCCCGATTCAATCCGCTGAAGCCGAAATGGCTGCAATCGCCGCATCACTGAACAAGCTGCATCCCGAGAACAGGGCGCGCACCATACGCCTTACGCCGCTGCTGCAGAGCCTGGTCGGCGATCTGGGTGCGCCCCTCTTGATCCTGACGGGGGCTGTTGGATGCGTTCTTCTCATCGTTTGCGCCAATATCGCGAACTTGATGCTGGCGCGTGCAACAGCGCGGCGCATGGAGATTGCTATGCGGATCGCTCTGGGCGCGAGCCGCGGGCGTGTGCTCTGTCAGTTGCTCACTGAAAGCCTGATGCTCGGATTGATTGGCGGCGGCCTGGGAATTGCTGTTGCCGCGGGGCTCGTGAGAGTCCTGGTACGCATCATGCCAGTTGATATTCCTCGTCTCAATGATGCAGCTGTCGACATTCGCTTGTTGTTCTTCGCGATTCTCGTTTCGCTCCTGGCAGGCATATTGTCTGGCCTCTTTCCGGCGCTGCAGGCTTCGAAGCTCAGCCTGACTGGATCTTTGCAGAAGAGCGGCCGCACTTCCGGCGGCGAAGACAAAGGAAGCAATCGCCTGCGGTCTTCGCTGGTAGTGAGCGAGGTCGCCTTGGCAGTTACGCTGCTACTCGGCACCGGTTTGCTCTTGCAGAGTTTCCTGCACCTGACCAAAGTCAACCCGGGATTCAATCCAAATCATGTTCTGACGTATCAGCTTGACGCGCCCGCTGGGATGCAGAGCGATCAGATCCCTGGCTTCTATCGTGAGGTTGTGGCTCGAATGACTGCCCTCCCAGGCATGACCTCGGCCAGCGCGGCTGCGGCGCTGCCGTTGACGGGCGATCACGTTCGTTCAAGCATTGAGATCGAGGGGCAGCCCACCCCTTTGGGTTCGCGGCCCCAGGCTGACTTCAACATTGTCGAGCCGGAGTTTTTCAGGACGGTCGGCACTACGCTGGTCAGCGGGCGAGACTTTACTCCGCGGGACAACGTGAAATCGACTCCTGTGGTGATTGTCAATCGAGCTCTTGCCGGCCTTTACTTTCCCAACCAGAGCCCGATTGGGAAGCATGTGCGCCCAGGAATTGGGAATGGTTATGGACCTGGTGAACCGCCGATGCGCGAGATCGTCGGTGTCATTGAGGACATAAAGCAGAGCGGCCCTGGCGTCGAAGCCGAGCCCGAGGTCTACGTGCCATTCGCCCAGTGTCCATGGGACTCAGTGTTCATCGCAGTGCACATCGCGACCGATCCGGAGGGCGCAGTGTCTGCTGCGCGACGGCAAGTGACTTCGCTAAACAAGAATGCCCCAATTTATCACGTGAAAACGCTCGACCAGTACTTTTCGGATTCAGTGGCGGAGCCGCGTTTCATTTCGCTCCTTCTCAGCAGCTTTGCAACACTGTCGGTTTTGCTCGCGTGCCTCGGAATCTATGGCGTGGTCTCTTACTCGGTTTTGCAACGCACACATGAAATCGGAATTCGCATGGCTTTGGGCGCAGACTCAGGAAGAGTTGTGCGGGCGGTGCTTTCAAAAGGGATGGTGCTCGCGCTGATCGGCGTTACGATCGGCCTGGCAGGATCGTTTGCGCTGGTTCACGTGCTTTCGAGCCTGCTGTTCGGCGTGCGCGCAACTGATCCGTTGACCTTTGCCGGCGCGGCATTTGCACTCTTGTGTTTCGCCGCGCTGGCCAGCTATATTCCTGCGCGCCGCGCCGCGGCAGTGAATCCGATGACGGCACTGCGGAACGACTAGCTTCGCTGCTGAAGATCCCTCCAATGCTGTGGGATCGGCAGGCGGGCGGGTGCTTCGATGCGCACATCTGACGTGGGCAAGTATTCTGAAGACGATGCTTTCGAACTGGACTCAAGCGCAAAGGCGCATTGCCGCATATTTCATCTTGCTCGTTCTTTCAGGTTCTTCGCTGATTGCCGCGCAAGGTGCTCCAGCTCCGCGCGATGCGGTCAGTTTGTCGCCTGCAGTGGTGGAGGCTGGGTCGCCTGAACTGATTCGCGTCGATGCCACTTCGGCTGTCGGCGTCGACGGCGACTGGCTTGGGCGGAAGATTGAATTCTTTCGCAGGCCGAATGGGCATACATGGTTTGCACTCGCCGGAGTGGATGTGGAGGCGCCCGCAGGCCCGTCGACCCTGCATGTGACAGCGCATGCGGGCGATGGCCAAGGGGCCGATTTGAGCCGCACGGTCGACATTCATCCCGCTCACTATCGCACCGGTTCTCTCACCGTCGCGCCGAAGTTCGTTGAGCCCGACGCGGCTTCGCTCGCGCAGATCAAAGCCGAAGTGGAACTGAAGGCAAAGATCTTCTCCGCCAGCGCCGCCGAGCCGCTTTGGTCTGCGGATTTTCGCGCCCCGGTTGCCGCACCGCCAACCGACAGCTTCGGCACGCGCCGCATGTTCAACGGCAAGCTGGCCAGCATTCACAAGGGGATGGATTTTCATGCTGCATCCGGCACTCCTGTCCACGCAGCGAATAGCGGCGTTGTGGTTCTTGCTCGGCCGCTTTACTACGAGGGCAACTGCGTCGTCATCGACCACGGCCTCGGCTTCTACACCATATCCATGCACCTGAGCCGGATCGACGTGAAGGAAGGGCAACATGTGATAACTGGAGAGCTCATAGGCCTGAGCGGCGCTACCGGCCGCGTCACCGGGCCCCACTTGCACTGGGCCGTTCGCTGGCGCGACGCCTATCTCGATCCCGCGAAGCTCTTGCGGCTCGATCTAAGCCCTGTTCGCTAGCGCGAAACGATCTCTTCTTCGAGTTCCTGTTCCTGCGCCCGCGCGGGCGCCAAACCGGCGGCTTTCTCTTCGCGCAGCGCCTTGTACGCGCGGTACACAAACCAGCCCAGGTACCACCCATCCATGTATTTATAGGGCGTCTCGCCTGTTGTGTAGTGCCCGCACGGCAAGACCCTCGCCTCGTAGTTCACCCCGTAGCGCTTGAAGGCCTCCACTACCTGGAGCGAATATTCCTTGGGAAAGGTCAGGTCGTAGTTGGCATAGACCAGCAGCACTTTCTTGTCGGGCCCGCCTGCCTCGGGCGCTGCGAATTTGGGGTAATACGAGATCGGGCTCACCGCCGACCAGAGCTCGCGAACCCGCGCCTGGGTCAGGCCGGCCTCTTCGAGCGCTTGCCGGATATGCCGCGTGCTTTGCCCCGCCCAGGTCACGTCGCCGAACGCCGTTGACGCGTGATTGAACGCGTTTACGCGGATGCGCTTGTCGTGCGTGCTCGCCAGGAATCCGTAACAGGAACCGAGGCTGGTGCCCAGCACACCGAAATGCTCGTAGCCCTGCTCCTCAAGCCAATCAACACAACAGCGAATGTCGACGACTGCCTGCCGGCACGCCGAAATGGTCCGGCCGATGTTGGCGCTCACCGAGTAGTCGGAGCGCTCCAGCTCCGCCGGTCTGCGAATATCGTGGTACGGCATCGAAAGACGGAGCGCCGAGACGCCCATCCGATTGAACAGGTTGCAGAGCGCGTTGTGGCTGAAGCCGTCAGAGTTCCATTGCGGAAGCACCACAATGGCCTGCTTCGGCCTGTTCGGGTCCTTGTGCTCGGGCGCCGGAAACCAGCGCGCGCTCACCAGGTCGTTCTCCGGGTACGGGCTTCGTTCCGGCGAAGTAAAGCGCAAGTACAGCGCCTTCTTGAGCTTCCCCTCGACAGCCTGCTGCTTGAGAACCGCATCCTGCGCAAGAGTCTCCGGCCGCACGTTGGTTGGGTAGAGCTGCGGATGCCGCTCTTCGAGCGAGAAGTCCCTCGGCCGCTCGTAGCCGAAGAATTGATCGCTGTGGCGGATCAGGAGCTGGTTGATCGCGACCATGGCCGCCTCGGCAGCAGCCGCATCGCGCAGAACCTCCGGCTCGGGGATTGCGTGGCCGAATCCATGCGACTCAAGAAACAGCGTGAGCCACTCGAATCCCCACTCCACTGGCCGCACTACGCGGTTTTCATCGCGCGTCGTGAGCCGCGTCTCCCACTCATACATCCATCGCGCGTACCGTTTCTTCAGCATGGGCTTTCTTCAATTTTAGCAGCGCAGGCCGCCAGGCCCCATGAGAGGAAGGTGCAAGGAAGATAACGCTGCGCAGCGAATCCAGTCGACGACATTGCTATGCGGGTCGTCTGGCTCGCCAATCGGCCACTACCCACCAGGGGCCAAGGATGTTGATGAGCACGATGATGCCCAGCGAGGTGACGCAGTAAATGCAATAAACCTCGAGGACGTATTTCTCGATGTAGGTGAGATAGAGCGAGAACCCAAGCGCGCCCAACGCCAGCACCGCGACCAGGCGCCTCCGCTTGAGCAGCGCCAGCGAGCCCATCACCAGGTAGCCGGCAATCCCCAGCGCTGCCACCGGAATGTGCGCAATCTCTGCAAAAGGGCTGTGGTTCACAATGCCGCAGTCCCACTTTGCATTGATCGAGCAAGGCTCGGTCGCAGTCGAGTAATGAACCTGGAGTGCCAGCGAAGAGACCACCACACCCGCAACCGCCAAAAGTCCAATCACAAAGCGCATCGTCGTATCTCCGATGCTAGCAGAGCGATCTCCAGTTCAAGGCTTGTCAAGCGCTGCTCGTCAAGGCGTTAGCATAGGCAGATGGAGCAGTTGGAATTAGGCAGGCGCGTGGCGTTCTTCGGGGGCAGTTTCGATCCGCCCCACTTCGGCCATCTCGCAGTGGCACGCGCAGCGCGCGCGGCGCTTGAGCTCGATGCTGTCCTTTTTGCGCCGGTTGGCGCGCAGCCGCTCAAGCCGTCGGGATCGACCGCCAGCTTTGAGGATCGCGTCGCCATGACGCGGCTGGCCATTGCCGGCGAGGAGAGGTTCGAGGTTTCGCTCGCCGACGCTCCGCGTCCCTCCGGTGAGCCGAATTTCACTCTGGAGACCTTGCTCAGTTTGCGAGCAGCTCTCCCTCGCGAGGGTGTCTTGTTTTGCCTCATGGGCGCCGACGCATTCCTGGGACTGCGTGGATGGCATCGTGCCGCCGAGATTCCTTTCGTCGCGCCCCTGGTTGTGGCTTCACGCCCCGGACAGCAACTCGAGGGAATGCGCTCAGCAATGCCGGATGGCTTGACCCTCGAGCCACTTCCTGAGAGGGCACAGGCTGAGTTCCGCCGCAAGGCCGGACCCTCCGGTGCCAATCAGGTCCGCCCCAGCGTCGTGGCGTATTTACTGCGCAACGCAGAGGGAAAGAGCGCTCCTTTCTTCGTCTTGCCTGGGCTTGAGGTCGAGATCAGTGCTTCGCAGGTTCGCGAGGCAATTCTCGGGCGAGTCAGTGCTCCCCCTGCCGATCCGCCCCCGGAACTCGGTCTGCTGCCTCATGCAGTCCTTGCTTACATCCGCAACCGCGGCCTCTATCGCTAGGACAAGCTTCGGGCTCGCTCACATTGCCCTGGCGGGTGGTGCGAACGGGGCCTCGGGGTCTACGATTGACTTTGGAGACCCCATTCAACGAATGACGACCCCTGATGCACATCACCAAACGCGGCTCCTTGTGCAGGCTGCAGCTCAGGCCTGTGAGGACAAGAAGGGCCTGGACACACGCATCCTCGAACTCGACCCAATCGACTCGGGACTGTCAGACTTTTTTCTCATCACGTCGGCGATGAATGACCGCCAGGCGGTTGCCATCGCGGACGAGGTCGAACACCGGCTGAAGAAGGAGTACGGCGTCGTGCCAAACTCCGTGGAGGGTCGCAAGCAGGGCGATTGGGTCCTGCTCGACTACGTTGACTTCGTAATCCACGTCTTTCTCTCGGAGCGTCGCGCCTTCTACGACATTGAGCGCCTGCGCAAATCCGCACGGCCTCTCACGCCGGCAGAATTCGATGCAGAGTTAAAGGCCGCGCTGGCCGCCAGGACTGCTGCCGTCCGAAAGAAAGCTGCGGCAAATGCGAAGGGCGGAGCAAAGAAGCCGGCGCACAATGCACCGGCAGCAAAGAAGACTCCAACAAAGGCGGCTGGAAAGAAGGCTATTCCGAAAAAGGCCGCGCCAAAGAAGGCGGCGCTAAAGAAGTCTGCTACGGCAAAGACCAAGGCGAAGAAGGCTGGAATCGAGAGCTAAGCCGCAAATCGATCCTCGGTTCGGCAGGCCCGCAGGGACTGCGTGGAGCCGTCCGCATTTCAAGAAGAGGATCCTGATCCAAGAATGAGTCTGGGCAAGAAGAGGATCCTGATCCAAGAATGAGTCTGGGCAAAGACAAAGGGCGTTCGCCGTGGCGAACGCCCTTTGCTTTGCCCGGAAAGCTGCCGGGGCTGGGTTAGAACACGATCTTGCCGTGAACCTGAAGCAGACGTTGCGTAACGGCTGCGCCCTGGAACGAACCGTACGGGCTGGTCGGTGGCGCAACTGCCGAGGTGATCTCGCCGAATGCAGGTGAGCTGATGTCGTTCACCGGCGCAGAGAAGTTGGCGTGATTCCAAACGTTATAGGCGTTGGCGCCAATCTCGACGCTGAAGCCCTCGACCTTCACAATCTTCTTGAGCACGCTCAGGTCGGTGTCCACATAGTGCGGGCCACGCTCCTGGTTGCGCTGGAAGTTGCCAAAGTCAGTCTGTGCCGTAGCGCTGATGAACTGGGCTGCCGTGTTGCCCAGGGCAATGTCCAGGTCGGTATCCAGGCAGTCTGCAAAGACGCAGATATGCGGGTTGCTGTTGCTATGGTTCACCAGCTGCTTCCGGCTGACGCCGGGAGCAATATCGGCCAAAAGGGAATCGCCGATGCCGTGAAATGCAGCAAGTCCAGCTCCGTTCACGATGCTGAACGGTTCGCCGCCACGAAGGTAGGTCTTGGCGCCGAAGATCCAGCCGCCTACAAATCCTTCAACCAGCTTGTTGCTGAACTTGTAGGGCTCCTCGTACACCAGGTCGCCGGTAAGATTGTTGCGGATGTCGTAGTCGGAGCTTGCGTAGTTCAGGTTTTGTACAGCCAGATTTGGCGTCAACTGGCTGCCGAGTGAGTTGCCCAGGAAACCCTGGCCCTCGCCGCCGTTGGAGATCAGGTCAAGCGAGTGGCTGTAGGTGTAGCTGAGCTGCCCGGTGAATCCATGGCCGGTGTGCTTGTAGCTGATCCACCCCGCGTTGTAGTTGGAGTGGTTGTTGTTGGTGAGCGCAGTGACCTTGGAGAAGCGCTGATCGGGGGGCGTGAGGGGCAGATTGTCGAACAAGCCCGAATTGTTTTGCCACGCACCGCCGTTTCCGTTTCCGAGATATTGGCCTGAGGCGGAGGACGCATTGAGATCGCCGTTTTGCAGCACCCCGCGGTAGCCGTAGTTCCCATCGTAGTTCACAATAATTGCGTCGCTGCGGCTGATCTGACGCTGAATCTGCACGTTGAATTCCAGGTACTCAGGAACCTTGAATGTACCGGGGAAGTATGCGCCCAGTGTCGGTGGCGAGAAAGGAACGTTAAGAGCAGTCAAGGCATTATCGATCGGCGCCAGGCCCTGCCCACTGAGGAAGCCAGCCTGAACGGTTGAATTCACCTGGCCCGCAAAGGCCCCGGCGGTGCCGGCGCCATATTGGGCAGGTCCGTTGGCCCCGCTGTAAACGGTGACTGCGTTTTCGTTCGGGAAGTTCTGGATGACGCTGTCAAGGAAGGCCGCGGGGTAGAGGTCAGAGAAGATGCCGACGCCGCCGCGAATCTCAGTCCTGTCGTCGATGCTGTAGTTGAAGCCCGCGCGTGGCTGGAAGTTGAATTTTTCCCCCGCGAAGGGATTGGTATTGACCGAGGTGATCGATCCGCCATCCTTCGCGTTATACGCCGTGTTGATGGTGACACCATTGGCAGGGAACGTTCCCGGCGCATAGGTCGCGAAGCACCCACCATGGCAGACGGGGTTGCCGGTCCGGTCGATGCGGGCGCCGACGGTCAGTTTCAGCTTGGAGTTGACCTGGATTTCGTCCTGGAAGAACGCGCCGAAGTTGAACAGGGCAAGGTGCGCTGTCGGCGCCGCGGCATAGGACTGATTGTAGGAGTTCGCGCCGATCGCGTCCCACTCGTTCGTGTTGGGCATGCCGTTGATTTGGCCGGAGGCAAAGTCGCCCAGGGAGAGCTGCACGCTGTATGGGAAGACGGTTCCGATCTGCGAGTCGTAGTCCTCTACGTCATCGCGACGGAAGTTTTCACCCATCTTCATTGTGTGCTTGCCTTTGATGATGGTGAAGTCGTCTTCAATCTGGTACTGGGTCACGTCGCGGCCCTGGGTCAGAGCGAAGAAAACTCCAAGACCCTGGGCGGTGGGATTCGACGCTCCAAGGCCGGGTGCGCCGTTCACGCCGCTTCCGTCCAGGCCATCGTCGGGGATGAACATGTTCATGGGAAATTCAGCCAGCGAGGCGGCCACGCTCGGCGGTCCAAAGTAAGCTGAGTACCAGTTTGAAGCCGCCACAAAGACGTTGGTCATGGTGGGGCTGAAGACATAGCTGTCGTTGAACTGGCCCTCGTATTCCGGCTGGATCGAGAGCGCGCTGTACAGCGGATCGATAACGCTGGTGGCGGTGGGCTGGGAGCCGCGATCCATCTTGTAGCGCCCGTAGATGCTGTGCTTGTCGCTGATGTGCCAGTCAGCACGGCCCGTGAACAGCCACTCGATGTTCACGTTGTTCACCGAAGCCGAGCCAACCAGCATGCAGGGAACCACGTTGCCGGTAGCAAGAGGATGCGCGCGGCGCATTCCGACCCTCGGCATGCCACGCTGGAAGTCCGCGCCCGTTGAGCTGTCCGCGGGCATGGCGCCGAAGAAACCGCCGCCCGGTGCTGGCGTACCAGTCAGACCGCCCGGTGTTGTGCCACCTCCAACGAATGAGTCGGCAGGGTTGCTGTCGCCGCATCCCAGATTGCCGCTTCCATCCTGGTTGCCGCCGCTGCCGTTCACGACAGGGATCGCTGACTTGTACGCAGCCGACTTGGTGTAGTCGTTCATCCCCATGGTGAAGAGCCCCGCCACTGAAGCGGGCGCATTCTGCTCGATGTAGGTGGCAAGCTGCGGCGAGGGGAAGGTCACAAAACCGCTTGAGGAGGGGAGCACATAACGGAGGCCTTCATAGTCGGCGAAGAAGAAGAGCTTGTCCTTGATAATGGGACCGCCGGCGTTCCCAGCCCATTCGTTCGAAACCGCGTGGGGCGCCGTGTTGGTCTGTCCCCCGGCAACCTGCTCGTTCTCGTTGAACCAGCCGTTGGCATTCAGGAGCGTTCCGTTGTAGTTATAGTCCGCTTCACCATGGAAGCTGTTCGTGCCGGACTTGGTGGTGTACTGGATTTCTGCGCCCGCGGCGCGGCCATACTGCGAGTTGTACGCGTTCTGGATAACCGTGGCTTCCTGGAGTTCGCCCTGGCCCAGAGTGAGGTTCGAGCTGCCGGAGTTGTTCAGGTTGAGGAATGGATCCTGGTTGTCAAAACCGTTCAGGACGAAAAGGTTCGAAATGCCGGGCAGGCCGTTCGAGCTGAAGTTGCCGCCAATGCCGCCGCCGCCGGCATTCACGATCACGCCGGGAGCTGTAAAGGCTACAGTGGTGACGTCGCCGCCGGGCGTGGGAAGATCCTGGATCTGCTGTTCGGCAAAGGTGGTTGCGAGCGCGATGTTCTCCGTATCCACCAGGGGCGCGGCCGTCGAGGAAACTTCAACGACTTCCTTGTTGCCGGTCGGCGTCACCTTGATGTCGCCAGGCACTGTCGTGCCCAGAATTACTGTCACCTGCATGGTGTCGGACTTCAGGCTCTCAGCGGTGGCCGATACCTTGTAGGTACCTGGCTTCAAGTTGGCGAACATGTAATGGCCTTCGCCGTTCGTCTTCTCCGTCTGCTTGGCGTCCGTTCCCGTATCCACCAGCGTCACGGTTGCGCCGGGAACCACTGCGCCGGTTCCGTCGGTGACGGAGCCGCTCAGAGCCCCGGTCACATTCGACTGGCCATAGGCAGCCGGAACCGTACCGAGGAAAACAAACCCTGCTACCGCGAGCAGGCTGAGCGCCAGAACCGCATTCTGAAATCGAAGAAATCGCATCGAACTCCTCCAGGATTATGTGGGGATTGAGAAGGCTTGCCAAACTGCCTCTCGCTCCACTTGATTTTTCTGTTGCGTTTCGGAATTCTTGGGGGTGAGCCCGATTCGCAGGTCAAATGCCAGTTGTTCTAGATCACTTAAAAATGAGGGCAAAGCCAGATTTGTCGCCAAAGAGCGAGCGTCCATGTTCTCGCCCGGTGGAAAAATAGGGACTACTTACCGATGGGATATGTGCATGAGGACTGCCATTCTTGCGCGAATCTGGAAATATTGGTTTCATGTTGAGATTAAACGACTTATTGTCAGAAATCCTCGGAGTCCCTCCTCCTCCGTTTGAATCGATATATGAAAAAATGGAGAATTACTCGACCATATCCCAAAATCGGGCATCGCCTCTCGTTTTTGGGGACATCCCTCCATCTCGCGTATCCGCTGTCACATGCAATTGGAGTATTCTCGCCCCATGCAACTGACTCTGGCGCACATTGGCCCCCGCGTCACCCACGGAACGCGGTCGAAAGACGGCTTCGCCCAGTTGACCGATCACTATCTGGAGCGCTGTGCTGGGTTCGCGCCGTGCCGTGCCGAGGCTTTTCGCAACGAACAGTCGATGCTCGAGTGGATCGAGAAGCTTCGCGGTCGAACGACTCCCGTGGCCATCCTTCTCGACAGTCGCGGACGAAATATGAGCTCCGAGACCTTTGCGGCCTGGCTTGGAAAGCGGCGCGACGACGGCGCGCAACATCTCGTCTTTGCCATCGGACCGGCGGATGGCTGGTCGTCCGTAGCCCGGGAGCGCGCGCAGTTGCTGCTTTCTCTGGGGCCCATGACCATGGCGCACTCGCTGGCGCGCCTGGTCCTCGCCGAGCAACTCTACCGCGCATTTACAATTCTTTCTGGCCATCCGTACCACAGGGGTTAGGGTCCAGGGTTCAGCCCAAAGCGCATCGACGCCGATATCGAGGAGAACGACCGAATGCTGAAGTCTTATCGCGAACTCCATGTGTGGCAACGGGCGATTCAACTGGCGGTTGCGATTTATCGATTGGCGGGGGGCTTTCCTCGGGATGAAACATATGGATTGAGCAGCCAGATGAAGCGCGCGTCGGTGTCTATCGCAAGCAACATCGCCGAAGGGTATGGGTGGTTGAGTGCAGGGGAGTACAAGCAGTTCCTTGGAATGGCGAGAGGTTCGACACTGGAGCTGCAGACGCAGCTTGAGATTGCCCGGGTGCTTGGAGTGGGCAACAAGGTCATGATCGAGAGAGCAGATGAGCTTTCGCAGGAAGTGAGCAAGATGCTCTACGCGATGTTGAGCAAGAGAGGAAGTGCGGTGCAGGGTTGACGGATGCGGGGATTCTCGCCCTGGACCCTGAACCCTGAACCCTGGACCCTCTAATGACTGATTCCCGACGCGGACTTCTCCTCATCAACACCGGGCCCGGCAAGGGCAAGACCACTGCGGCCATGGGCACCGCGCTGCGCGCTGTGGGCAACGGCATGCGCGTCCTCATGCTTCAGTTCCTCAAGGGCTCATGGCACTACGGCGAGCTCGATGCAGTGCAGGCCTTCGGATCCAACTTTGTCCTCAAACAGATGGGCCGCGGCTTTGTGAAGGTCGGGGGCGCTGAAACCGATCCGGAAGACCTGCGCCTCGTGCAGGAGGCCTGGGCCGAAGCGCAACTGGCCATCAACTCCGGCGATTGGGACATGGTGATCCTGGACGAGATCAACTACGCCATAAGCTATGGCATGCTCGATCCCGCTGTTGTTGCTGAGGCGCTGCGCAACCGCCCGGAGATGGTTCATGTGATCCTTACCGGGCGCAACGCCCATCCGCTTCTGGTCGAACTTGCCGACACCGTGACTGAGATGCGCGAAGTGAAGCATGCTTATCAAAAAGGCATCCTCGCGCAGCGTGGAATAGAATTCTGACTGGGCCTTCGTCCATCAGGGACAAGGTACAGAACGAGCCCAGCAACGTATCCCAGATCCTATTGAAAGAGCTTCGATGTCCTGGTTCAAAAGAGAAGACGGCGACTACGAGTCGAATCCCGGGGGCGAAGGCCCAAACGGAGAAAGAAACGTCCGCACCGAGGGCCTGTGGACCAAGTGCCTCGGTTGCCGGGCGGTTCTCTATAAACCCGAACTCGAGGCCAATCTCAACGTATGCCCCAAGTGTCAGCATCACTTTAAGATCGGCGCCCGCCATCGTATCGAACTCCTGCTCGAACCTGGCTTTGAACTGGTCGATGGCGGCCTGCGCTCCAACGATCCCCTCAACTTCACCGACGTCAAGCCGTACAAGAAGCGCCTCCGCGCCGCGCAGGAGGCCACGGGCCTCGACGATGCAATCCTCAACGCGGTTGGAAAGCTCGGTCATCATTCCGTCGTGCTCAGCGCCATGGAGTACCGCTTCATCGGCGGTTCGATGGGCGCTGTAGTCGGCGAGACCATCGCCCGCGCGGTCGACAGGGCCCGCACAACCCGCAATCCGCTCATTGTTGTCGCTGCCTCGGGAGGCGCGCGCATGATGGAGGGCGTGGTGAGCCTGATGCAGATGGCGAAGATCTCGACTGCGC
>CAYWSR010000011.1:0-45021 GCA_964460385.1 uncultured Occallatibacter sp.
CGCTGATGCCGATAATCTCCGCCGCCTGAAACCACGTCAGCTTCCGCGCCATGGCCCGTAATATCACTTCCTGTACCTTCATCGCCCGCTCCACCGCGGCCCTCGGATAGCTCTCCACGCTTGTTCGCATGGAACCATCCTCGCCGACTGCTATGCGGACACTTCACTTGCTACTACCACCGGACATATCATGTGCTACTGACACCCACGGTCAAGAGTCTTGCTCCCCCCAAAACTCCGGTGTATAGTACTCGCAAGGTCTTTGTGTGTTCTCCGGGCCCCTGGGAATCCATTGATGGAGGGTCATAATGGTTAGAAATCTTGCGGTGGCTGCAATGCTCGTCGCCACTCTCGCCAATGCTTCTGCCGGAACAGTGGCGATCGGCACGGCAAGCGCGCGTGGAGATATGCGCGTGGACCAGTACAAGGTCAATGGCAACGCGACTCTCTTCGATGGCTCGGTTGTGGAAACCGATCAAGCCACGGCAGACCTGCGCCTCGACAAGGGCGTGAGCGTCACCATGTCCACTGGATCGCGTGCCACCCTCTATCACGATCACCTCGTACTCCAGAAGGGCTTGAGCGAACTCTCTACTTCAAGCCCGTATCAGGTTGACGCAAATAGCCTGCGCGTCGCAGCCAGCGCTTCCGATTCGCGCGGCGTGGTCGCAATCAAGTCTGGAAACATGGTTGAGGTTGCTGCACTGACCGGCAGCTTTGGCGTCACCAACGACAAGGGCGCCCTGCTCGCGCGGGTCGTTCCTGGCCACCCGCTCTCCTTCTCGCTTCAGGCAGGAGCAGGCGCTGCCACTGCTGGGCCGCAGCCTTTCGAGGGCACCGGCATGCTCAGCAAAGCCGCCGATGGAAACTTTCTTCTTTCGATAGGCGACGCGACTTTCCAGGTCATCGGCGGCTCTCTCGACTCCTCTGTCGGCAAGAAAGTCACCATCAAAGGAACCACCGCTCCTGATCAGGTCCCCGCCGACGGCGCCATCATGGTCGTCAACGTTGCCAGCCACAAGGGCGCACCAATGGACGCAAACACCTGCGCGATCATCGCCTGGTTCATCATTGCCGGCGCGGTCGGTGGCGGCATTGCCATTTGGGAAGCCAACCACCCCTTGTCTCCAATCAGCCGCAATTAAGAAGGATCTTATCCAATCCCCTCCTGCACGGACTTCCAATAGGCCCATGCGGAGGGGATTCCTCTTTCTGTACATTCCTCGGGTTGACCCGACTGAGTAAGGGATTGGATCACCCCTGGCCAGCATCCCTGTCAGGGGACCAAAGGTAACCCCGCTCTGAACCATCGTTAGATTGACGTATGTCTTGCATCCGTATTACATTACCCTTGCAAGCTGAAGTTCTCGACTTCCTCCTTGCTCTCTTTCAAGTCGGGTCGATGCCCGAGAGCCTCGATCAATCTCTTCAAACATGTCAATGAGGCGAAACAGCTTGTTCTGACTGGAATGTATTCCAGCCTTTGTCGCCCGGAACCTTGTAGGCACAGCCTTGGTCCCTTAGATGGGACTGAGGGGGGCGAAGCTTGGCCTGATTTAATTGAGCAGGCCACCTTCAATCGCCGAACCACCTAAGCTGCCGCGGCCCGGGCTCAAACTACTCCACTCGCCCCCCAGGGCGATCCATCCGCTTCTAAGAAGTTGACGATTCTGAAACCAATTCGGAAGTAGCCTTTAATCCCATGGCCGTCCTCAAACCGCGCTCCCGCATGATCAGCGTCCGGCTCTCGGAAGAAGAGTACGCCGCGCTTCGGAGACTCTGCCAGGTCACCGGCGCTCGAAGCGTCTCTGACCTTACCCGCGATGCAATGCGGGGCCTGCTTGAAAACGGCACCCGCGAGGATGTTGTTGGCACCAGTATGGAGGAGTTCAGGACACAGATGAAGAGCCTCGACCGCAAAATTGAATCCCTGGCCGCCGAAATCACTGCCTTTAAGGCAAATGGCGTTCGCTAGGGAGCCCGGACGCTTGCGGGCTACTGCCTTCAGCCGTCAGGTGTGCGTCCAATCCAGCAATGGACCGCTTGTCCAGGGTTCTCAACACCGCTCAACCGCGGTTGGGAGTTGTCGATGAAGTGCCTCTTTTCAGTAGTTCTGGCTTTGGCTGCGGCCAGCGCTTTTGCGGTCGAGCCGATCCAGCAACAAGGGATGCCCACCCACTCGGAAGCCCCCGCAACCGAGGCCGCAAACCTTCCCGTCGAGAAACTCGGCGCCGACGATCTTCTCGGCATCTCTGTCTACGATTCCCCCGAACTCAGCCGAACGGTTCGCGTCGACGCCGACGGCAACATCCGTCTCCCCATGATGCGGCAGCGCATCCCTGCTGCCGGCCTATTTCCCTACGAGCTCGAGAAGTCAATCACTTCCGCGCTCATCAGCGAGAACATCCTCGTCAATCCCGTCGTCACGGTCTCCGTCGTCGAGTACCGCAGCCGTCCGATCACCGTCGCCGGCTCCGTCAAGAGTCCTCTCACCTTTCAGGCCACTGGAAACGTCACCCTGCTCGACGCGATCTCCCGCGCCGGCGGCATCGCTGACAACGCTGGTTCCTCCATCCTCGTTACGCGTCCAGCGCAGAATGCTTCAGGCAATTCGGCGCCACTCACCCAGCGCATCCCGGTCCGCAGCCTCCTCGATGGTGAAGACCCGTCCCTGAACATCAAGCTCGAAGGCGGCGAACAGATCCGCGTCCCCGAATCGGGCCGAGTCTTTGTCGCCGGCAATGTCAAGAAGCCCGGCGTCTACCCCATTACCGACGGCCCCGAGAGCAGCGTGCTTAAAGCCATCGCACTGTCGCAGGGCCTGGATAGCTTTTCCGCCCACACGGCCTACATCTACCGGTCTGAAGCCGGCATGCACGGCAAGAACGAGATCCCCATCGATTTGAAGGGAATCCTCAATCGCAAAGTACCCGACCCGCCGCTCTATGCCGATGACATGCTCTACATTCCCAACTCCGCGGGCCGGCGCAACACGGCAAAGGTACTTGAGCTTTCCATTGGCGTTGGACTTGGCCTTGCCAGCATTCTGCTTCTGGCGACGCATTAACCGAATTGAAGGAAGAACATGGCTGAACAATCCCGGATGCAGGAGATCATTCCAACCACTCCGTCCAATCAATACCAGCCCCTGGCGTACTACGCGCCTCCACCGCCCCAGGACGTCGACCCCGACCCACCCAAGGTGCCACTGTCGCACTATCTTTGGATACTGCGCCGGCATCGCTGGAAGATCTTCGCCTTCGTTGCGACTTCCGTCCTTGCCACTGCCATCGTCTCGCTGCGGATGAAACCTGTTTACGAGTCGACTGCTGTCGTCGACATCGACTTCGAGGCCCCCGCCGACGTCGTCGGCGAGAACAACAACCACTCAACCAGCGATCTCGAAGATCCTGAAACCTTCATCGCCACACAAATCAAGCTGATCCAGTCGGACGCCGTCCTGCGCCCTGTTGCCGAAGAGTTTCATCTCCTCGGCCAGGAAGACCCGAACAACAAGGTGAGCGCGGAGAAGCTCCAGCAAAGCGCCTCAGCACCCGTTTCGCTCAGCAATCTCCGCGTCAGTCGCCCATCCGGCACCTATCTTCTGCAGCTCAGCTATCGCTCTACCAATCCCCAGGTTGCCGCCGATGTCGCCAACGCCATCGCCAACTCCTATGTCGCTCACCTTTACAACATCCGCATTCGCTCCTCTGCCTCACTCTCGCAGTTCATGGAGAAGCAGCTCGACGAGTTGAAGGCGAAGATGGAGCAGTCCAATCTCGCGCTCGCCAAGTTTGAGAAGGATCTGAATGTCGTCAACCCGGAAGAGAAGACCAACATTCTCTCCGCGCGCCTCATGCAGTTGAACACGGACTACACCGCCGCTCAGGGAGACCGTGTTGCCAAGGAGGCGGCGTTCAACGCGATGAAGAGCGGATCTCTTGAAGCCGCCCAAATCTCCACCCAAGGGGATTCCCTGGCCAAGCTCAGCGACCAGCTCAATCAGGCGCGCCAGCGTTTTGCGCTGGTCAAGGCCACTTACGGCTCAAACCATCCTGAATACAAAAAGGCCGCCTCTGAACTCGCCGAGATCGAAAAGCAATTCGCCGATGCGCGCACCAATATTGCCGAGCGAATTGCCGCCCAGTACCACGAAGCGCTCAATCAGGAAGAGATGCTGCAGAAAGCTGTCGCGCAGGCTAAGGGCGAGCAGGATTCCATCAACGCAAATTCGTTCCAGTACCAGCAACTGAAGCGCGAAGCCGATGCCGACAAGGCCTTGTACGACGAGCTTATCCGCAAAATCCGGGAAGCCAACATCAACGCCGGCTTCCAGAACAACAACATCCGCATTGCCGATGTTGCCCGGCCGCCCGCTGGTCCGGTATACCCCAACCTGAAACTCAACATGTTGTTGGCCCTCTTCATCTCCACTCTGCTGGCCATCGCGGTTGCCGTCATCCACGACTCGCTCGACACAACGCTCCGCGATCCGGAAGAAGCTGGACGATTCCTCGGCATCGACATCATTGGCGCCATGCCCGTCGATCGTTCTTCTGCCCTTCTTCCCGGCAATATCGCGCCCAACGCAGCCTCCAGTTCCATCGTTCCAAAGCGCAGCTCCAATCTGGGCCAAAAGGGATCCTACGTCGCAACTTCGGACTTTGACGAAGCCATGCGGACGGTGCGCAACACCATTCTCCTCTCCGACTTCGATGGCCGGCTCCGGTCAATCATGCTCACCAGCGCCACGCCCTCCGAAGGTAAGTCCACCGTCGCGGCCCACCTGGCCATCGCCAATGCCGACCGCGGAAAGAAAACCCTGCTCGTCGACGGCGACCTTCGCAGGCCCAGCCTCCATACAAAGTTCGGTCTTAACCCCAGCGCCGGCCTTTCCACCGTTTTGAATGGCGAAGTCCGCTGGCAGGATGTCGTTCTGGCCATCGAAGGCAAGTCCAACCTCTTCTTCCTTCCCTCCGGCCCCGGCTCCCATCGCGCGGCTGACCTCGTCGGTCCCCGCCTTTCTTCGCTGCTTGACGAGTTTGGCAAAGAGTACGATCTGGTCATCCTCGACTCGCCTCCCTTGCTTGGATTCGCCGAGTGCCTTCAGATGGCAGCCGCCGCCGATGGCGTGCTGATCGTCAGCCTCGCGGGCCAGACCAAGCGCAAGACCGTGGCTGCGGTCGTATCCGCCCTCCGCCGCTTGCGCGCAAATATTATTGGGGTGGTTCTCAACCAGGTGAGCCAGCACACCTCCGCCGACGGCTACTCCTACTATGGCTACTACAAATACGGCTACGGTCAGAATAGAGAACCATAGCGGCCCCATCCTCGCAGCACGGCCTGCACGAACAACCGGACTATTCAGATTCCTAAACCCAAACGATATCCTACTTAGAATCCATCAGCCGGCAGCAGGCAATCCCAACCACCATGGTCTGCCGACGCTCGCACTGAGATTCGCACTTTTTCCGATTGTCTTTCTTCTTTCTGCAGCCCCTCATGCAGTCCATCCTCAAACATCTTGAATCCAATCCAATGCGGGCATACATGGGCGCGGCAACTTCCCGCGCCGCCACTCCTCGTTCCACCGTCGGGACTTCCACGAGGGATTCGCGCCATCTGGCTGTAGATGATTCGCGCGATCTCGCAAATCTCGACTTCCTTCGCACGGTTGCCGTGAGCCTGGTCTTTGTCGACCACCTCGTCGAGACCATGAAGATCCGTGGCCTCGGCGACATCGGCCATCTTGGGGTGCTCATCTTCTTCGTCCACACCTCTCTGGTATTGATGTTATCCATGGGGCGGTTTGGCCTCTCTGGTTTCCGTCTTTACTCCGCTTTCCTAGTCCGCCGCGTCTTCCGCATTTACCCGCTTAGCATCCTCGCAGTCCTTGCCGCCGCCACAATCAGGATTCCTGCAGCCTCCTGGGCCGGCGCATGGGGGTGGATCGGATGGCCCTCCTTCTTCTCAAACATCTTTCTCACCCAGAACCTCACCCACAGCGAATCTATCCTCTCCGTCCTCTGGTCTCTTCCGTTTGAGATGCAGATGTATCTCGTCCTTCCGGTCCTATTTCTCCTGCTCTCGCGGTTTCCCTCGCTCAAGTCCGCATCCGCGATCTGGCTGCTCGGCATCGTCATCGCCTGGGCCGAGTGGGCTCTCCAGCATGGAACCGCGAACATGGAGTTCCTGCTCACTCGTTACGTCCCTTGCTTCCTTGCCGGTGTCTTTGCCTGGCGCATCATGAGCTCACAGCCCCGACGCTTCCCCGGATTCCTCTGGATCCTGTTCCTGCTCCTTCTCGTCGCCGCTTATCGAGCCGTCGACATAGGTCGGGTCTACGGACCAGCGGCATTCGGCGCTGTCCATGGCGCCTTTCGAACCGACCACGAAATCTGGTGGCCGCACTTTCTCGATCTCGCCCGCGATTGGGTCTTCTGCGCTGCCACGGGAGTTGCCCTTCCCTTCTTTCGCGAGATCCGTATTGGCTGGCTCAACGGATTGAGCCGCAAAGTCGCTCTCTACTCCTACGGCATCTACGTCGCCCACATCCCGGCGCTGTGGGTTTGCTTCGATCTGCTCCATACGGGCACTCTCTGGGTTGCAGCCCTGCTCTCCATTGCGCTCACGGCCGCACTCGCCATCCTGCTTTACCACCTGCTTGAGCATCCGGCGATCGAGTTGGGGAAACGCCTTTCGACCAGGCTCGTCACTCTTCCTGCTTTCAACTGACCTCAATTCTTTGCAAACCATGGAAACCGCAACCAAGCCCCTCGTCGAGCCCACGGTGAGCATTCTCGGCTCCCGCGTTCACCTGCTCTCGACGCCCCGCACCGTGGACCACATTGAGCGCTGGATCCGTCAGCGTGACGGTGCATGCCGTCAGATTGTTGCCACCGGTTTCCACGGGCTGCTTGAAGCCTCGAGGAACGAGAGAGTGCATGCGGTTCTCAATGGCGCTGAACTCTGGGTCCCCGACGGCATTGCTCCTGTCTGGATTGCTCGCTTGAGAGGCCATCGCGAAGCTGTCCGCTCTCCCGGCCCCGAGATCTTCGCTGAGTTTCTCAACCGCGCCAATCTGAACGGTTATTCCAGCTTCTTCTTCGGCGACACCGAACAGACCCTTGCAGCGCTCACCGAAATGGTGAAGGCAAAATACCCGGGACATCGGGTCGCCGGCTCCTTCTCGCCCCCTTTTCGGGCCCTGACTCCGGAAGAGGATCAAGCCGTTATCGACCGCATCAATGATGCACGCCCCGATGTTCTTTGGGTTGCCCTGGGACTTCCCAAGCAGGACATCTGGATCCATGACCGTTTGAGCCGCCTCAAAGTTCCGGTCGCGATTGGCGTCGGAGCTGCATTCGCCTTTGTTGCCGGCACCGTTCCGCGTTGTCCGGAGTGGATAGGGCGCGCCGGCTTTGAATGGGTCTTCCGTCTTCTGGCTGAACCAAAGAAGCTGTGGCGCCGCGACTTCTTAGACGGGCCGCTGTTTGTTTACCAAGCTGGACTCGAGTTTCTCCGAAATGAACCGTCAACTGACAGAAGACCCATCCATCCAAAGTGAGCCCGCCGCATCCGCGGTTCCCGCCGGCGAAACTCTCCCTGGCCGCCGTGAGCGCGCCGGGGTTGTTACCCGCCTCCTCCATGGTGCGGGTGCCGGCGCCGTCTCCTATGGCATTTCGATCGTCAGCAATCTGCTGTTGCTTCCGCTCTATCTACGCTTCTGGTCAGTAGCGGTCTATGGGGAGTGGATGGCCCTCTACTCTGCGGTGAACTACCTGGCGAGTCTCGATTTTGGGCTCACTTTCGCTGCCATCAACTCCGCAACCATCGCCTATGCACGCGGAGACATTCGTACATTCAAACGTCTGCAGGGAACAACCTGGGCCATATCCCTGCTTATCGCTGGAATCGGCATTCTGGCGGTAGTGACCTTATCGGTCGCCTACTTCCACATCAATCAATGGTTGGGCCTGCGGATCATGGACCAGAGCGATTCCCGGATCGTGTTCTGCTGCCTGGCCATTTCCTTCCTGATCACCATTCCCGGCCGGCAGCTGATATCTATCTATATCGCAATTGGAGAATTCCCCAGCTACCAATGGCTCTACAACTCTCTTTCTCTTTTTTCGTTGACGGTCACCGCGATTGCTCTCGCTCTTGGTACAAGGCCAAGGACTCTGGCCGTCGTCATCGTCTCTTCCGGGGTGCTTTCCATCGCCATTTCTATGGCTCTTCTCTACCGGCGCGATCCTCGTTTAATTCCTCGTATTCGCAATGCAGATTGGAAGACTGCCCGATCGCTGGCAGCCCCCACCGGTCAAGTTGGCCTGGCGATCCTCGCCACCGCCCTCACGCTCCAGGGACCGGTCATCATCCTGAGCCGAGCGCTGGGCGGGCCCGCAGTGGCGCTCTTCACAACGACACGAACGATCGCGAACGTAATCCACGGAACGGTGATCCTGCTGCGCGCACCGCTCCGACCTGAATTGGCAGCAGCTTCGGCCGACCCGAGCAAGGACTCTTTGCGCCGGCTGTTTCGCATTGCGGTCAGCATTGAGACGGTCACGTCTGTCTCTCTCGCTGCAGTCCTTTGGTCGGTTGGTGGATGGGTGATCGCAGTCTGGTCGCACCATCGCATTGCTCCCGATCCGCGGCTGCTTCACCTTATGCTTGCACTTGTCGTACTGGACGCGTTTCTTCAGGTCCTTGCCAGTACCGGTTGGGCGACCAACAAGATCCAGGGGGTTTCGATCGGCCAAATGATCACCGCAATCGCCTCCATTGCCCTTGCGGTGGTGCTCATCGGACGATTTGGCCCGTCAGCCGTCCCCATGGCAGCCATTGCTCTCATGGTCGTCGTTATGGCCCCCCTTGCCGTTCGAAACGCATGCAAAGAGACCGACCTGCCGATTGGCTTTGTGGTGACGCGGTTGATGTTGCCCTTCGGTTTGATGATCGGATGCGCCGCTGTCCTCCCATTCTCGGTTTCGCCGATCCTGTCGCCAGCAATCATCTTCGCCGGCGCGGTTTTGGTCACCGGTTCTGTTTTTCTCACCGCGTCGGATCGCAAGGCAATTCGAAACAGGATTCTGTCGTAGTTCCTGTTTTCAATTCGATCTGACGCCGATTCACCTGAATCCTCCAGATGACCACGAACCCCACATCAGAAGCGATTCTTCCCACCGTATTCAAGAGGAATCCTTCTGACCTTGTTTTTCCGCGCGCGGGACAACTTCGGCCCAAGGTTGTCATCGGCCATCCCATGCTTGGACGCGGGGGCTCAGAGGCATTCGTCATGTGGCTTATCGAAGCACTCAAGCGGGACTTCGATGTGACTGTGGCTACGACCTGTGGATGGGATCGATCGACACTCAACAGCTTCTATGGAACCCATGTCGAAGACAGCGAGGTCAGGGTGCGGATTATTCCTTTCCCCAGCCTCTTGCAAAATCGCCCAGTTGCTGCCCTGCGCGGTGCGGCATACCAGAGATTCGCACGGCGCACTGCTGGTGAGTATGACGTGAGAATCAGCGCGTATAACCTTACTGACTGGGGGCTCCCTGCGATTCACTTTCTCGTTGACTTTAGTTGGCACAAGGGAATTCGCGATCGCATCGATCCCCCTTCGCCCGGCTTCGTCTATAAGGAATCCCTGTTGCGCAAAGCATACCTGGGCCTTGCGTCCGCGATTGAGTCCCCGTCTGGTCGCGACCCGCTCCGTGACGACCAACTCATAGCGATCTCTCATTGGATAGCACAGACTGTGCTCCAGGATTGCGGGGTTCAATGTGCGGCAATGTTCTATCCGCCGGTTTGGAGCGAGTTTCCTGACATCGCTTGGGAGAAGAAGGAAGATTCTTTTGTGATGATTGGGCGGATATCACCCGAGAAACAGGTTGAAAAAGCCATTTCAATTCTCAGTGCCGTCCGGAACCTCAAACACCCGATCAAGCTTCATCTTTGCGGGCACATCGAAGACGACCAATACGGACGTCGAATCGACGGACTTTGCCGAGAGAATTCGGACTGGATCATTCCAGAGGGACGCGTGAGCGGAGAGCGAAAGGCCTCGATCCTGGCACGATGCCGCTACGGAATTCAAGCTCGCTCAGCCGAGCCCTTCGGAATCTCTGTTGCCGAGATGGTGAAAGCGGGCGCGATTGTCTTCGCTCCGCACGACGGCGGACAAGCGGAGATCCTGCAGAGTTCCGATCTTCTCTTTGCGGACGAAGGGGATGCGGTCGCAAAGATTCACCGCATCCTTCAGAGCCCTTCACTCCAATCGGCGATTCATTCAGATCTGCTTGCCAGGACACAGTTCTTCAGCACGTCAAGCTTCATCTCCAGCGTTCGGGAATTCGTAAAGGCTGTCACCCGGCAAAGCGCGCACACCGAAGGCGCGACCGGGGCGCAACACCCATGAAGAACTCAATTTCCCTTATTGTTGCCACCAAAGACCGGCCGGACGATCTGCGACCCATGTTGGACAGCCTGCAGAATCAGACCATGCCCCCCGCAGAGATCATCGTAGTCGATGCGAGTTCGGACCCTGTCGAATCGATACTCAACGAGTTTCCAGCTCTTTCCCTGCGCTATTTCCGGCATCTGCCGCCATCCGCCGCTGCCCAGAGAAATGCTGGGATTCAAGCCTGCTCGCCCGACGCCACATTGATTGGCTTTGCAGACGATGACATCCAATTCGAACCCAACGCCTTTGAAAACTTGCTGCGCTTTTGGGAGAGCGCATCACCTGACACTCTGGGCGCTGCATTCAACCTTCGGAACTACCCGCAACGAGGCCCATCTTTCCTGAAGCACAGCAGGATTTCTGAAGCACTCGGACTGTACTCTCCCCGGCCCGGTTCAGTCTCTCAAAGTGGCTGGCAAACCGTGATCCCGGGTCTTACGGAGACACAATTCGTGGATTGGCTTCCAACGACCGCCGTTACCTTCAGGAAAAGCGCCTTCGAGTTAAGCCTCTTCGACGACTTCTACGACAGCTACAGCTATCTTGAAGATCTCGACCTCAGTTACACAATAAGCCGAAGCGGCCGCCTCGCTGTCGTTGCAGAAGCAGGATTCCGCCACTTCCCATCGCCGCGCGGTCGAGTGAGTCCGTTTCAGTTTGGCCGATGCGAGGTTCGCAATCGCCTCCACTTTGTTCGCAAACACAAACTGTCACTTTCACGGTGCTACCTTGGGTTGGCCATTCGCTTGGCAATGTCGATCGGCGGTGGAATCGTTCGTATAAACCGAAGCCTGCTGGAACGGGCACTCGGGAACCTGCAGGAATTGGTGCTGGGAATTGGCGGATTCCATTCCAGCGACGAGGAAGAGGCTTCTCTGCGGAAGAAGCACACGACTAAGAAACCAGCGTGCCCGGCCGCCGACAATCTCCCTCCCAAACAACCATGAAATACACACGAGGTTCCCGAAGGACCGTCGGCGTTTTCATGCCCTTCTTATCCGCAAACAGAGGCGGACCAGACGTCACGGCAATGTGGCTGATCCAGGCGTTGTGCGGTCAATATGACGTCACCTTGGTTACTTCCTCCCAATTCGACTTCGACTTCTTCAACAGGTTTGCAGGGACCCGGATCGAGCCGGATCAATTTCATATAAGGCGCCTTCCGTTGTTGCCGACACCGCGGGCGCTTCCAATGTCCGCGATTCAGGGTCCGCTTTTCCAAAGATCCGCAAGAGCATGCGCGGCAGAGTTCGATCTTTGTTTAAGCGCAATGAACCCTCTCGATCTTGGAGTTACGGCGGTACATTTTCTTGCTGATCTCGATTGGCTCCAAGACACGGAGCAGACCTCTGACTCGCTAACAGCGCCGGGTAAGCGCAGGAAAGTATCGGCACCGCGTCGACTCTACCATGCATTATCTGCCCGCGTTCAGGCCCGATCTGGTAGAAATGTGCTGCGCGAGGATGTCCTGGTTTCCAACTCTGAATGGGTCGCATCCTCGTTGCACACGATCGGCGTCGAATCGTCAGTGATCTATCCGCCGGTGCCATGGCACGCGAGGGAGAAAGACTGGGAATCAAGACGCAATGACTTTGTTTGGATCGGGAGGATTGATCCGTCGAAGAGACTTGAACACGCAGTCAGCATTGTTGCCGGGCTGCGCAATGCCGGAATCGATTGCGCGATCCATATTGTTGGAACGGCAGTCTACAGGGATTACCACAATTCCATCCGTTCGCTTGCAAGACGCATGGGGGATTGGGTAGTTCTGGAAGGACCGCTCTATGGTGAGGAGAAAGAGAATTATCTCTCGCAATTCCGTTACGCGATCCACACCAGAGCAGACGAACCATTTGGCATCACACTCGTTGAGCTTATGAAGGCCGGGTGCATTCCATTCGCTCCGGATTCATGTGGAAGCGCGGAAATACTCAACCATCCGGCACTCCTATTTGCCGGCGAAGACGACGCTGTTACAAAGATTCGCAAGGTGATCTCCGATCCCGAACTTTCTCAGTCCGTTCGCACCTTCTTGAGGCACAGGGCAGATCTGTTCTCTACGGAAACCTTCTGCGACTCGGTCGTCACGCTCGTTTCCAACATTCTTGAGTGCGCATCATCGCGCTCTGACGTTCGTACTTTCCACACCCCAACCGGATCCGGACACATTGGCAATCATGGGACCTAGTCTCCAACGAGAATTCTCCATATCCTCTCCTCACAAAACGGCCTGGAGGATTCGTGCACCGCTTGTCGCGGTGTTTCTTTGGTTGTTCTTGTGGGCCAACCTGGATACCGGCTTCTGGAATTTGGACATGCCGGATTCGTCCAGTGAATGGCTGGCAGCGATCAGGGCATGCTTGCCTTTTCTCGTACTGCCTCTTGCAGCATTCATTCTGATTCGCAGCAGCGCACTGAAATTGCCAGGATTGGCTCCGTCGAGACTGCTGCTGATCTACGGAATCCTCGCGACTATCTCCGGAGTCTTCTCGCCTGAGCCCATGTGGGCAGCCTATTGGTCAATTGCTTACCTGGCGACGATACTAACCGCGTGGACCTTTGTCGATGGACGATCTCCGGTGGAATCGGCTCGCACGATGCTGTTGATCACCTGGGTCGCCACATTCCTTGTGGCAGCCTACCTGGGACACTCCTCCAGCACCATGATCTTCGGCCACTCAGCGTCAGCCTACAACCGCCCGGAGGCCGGATTGGACAAACTGTCGCGCTCATCCGGCGTGGCTCGATGGGCCGCAGTTCCGGGCCTTGTATGCGTAGTGCGAGCGTTTTACAGCCGTCGCCTGATTCCAATCGCGATCTTTGTGGCAGTTGCCGGCGTTTGTTTCTTTATTGTCTTCCGCATGCAGTCCAGGGGAGCCGTTTTTGGTTCGGTTGCGGCACTCGCTTTGATACTTGTTCTCTCCCGCCGAAAGAGACGATACGCCCTCCCGTTTATGCTGATCTCGACGGTCTTCCTGTCCCTGCTTGAGTCGCCCGGCGTCATCTCGCAAACTGTCTCCGACTACCTAAGGCGCGGGCAGTCTGAAGAACTATTCGAGAGCATGAGCGGCAGAACCCACGCTTACGAACATGGAATGATGGCATTTGCAGATGCGCCGCTCTTCGGCCGCGGTCAATGGACCGATAGACTCGTATTCTATGAGCATGTCCACAACTCCTTTTTGCAAGCGCTCCTGAACGGGGGAATTGTTGGAGGAATACCCTATTTCGCATCCTGGATCGCCGGATGGATCATGTTTTTCAGGCTTCACAATAAGTGGAGGTGGCTAAGCAGGAAAGATCGACTTCGCTTACTCGAGTCGGGAGCCGTAATGATGTTCTTCACGGTCAGAGCAATACCGGAAACCACGACTGCGAGTTTTTCTGTCGATCTCATGGTTATTGTTGCGGTTTATGTTTACCTTGAAGCGCTTACATTAGACGTAGCGCGACGGCAGGCTTCATCTTCTTTGGTCCCATCGGCCCTCGCCGCTCCCCGTTGCGCCAGCTCAACCCAGTCGCGACAGCTCTCACAGGTGATTTCAGGGAGATGACACGCTTGCGGGTCCTTGCAATCGCCTATGCATGCAATCCGACGAGGGGTTCGGAGGATGCGGTAGGTTGGGGTTGGATCAACGCCATTGCTCAACAGCATGATGTGACGGTCATAACAGCGGACTATAACAAGGCGGACATCGATGCGGCTTGCGTCGGAGCAGCGAGTGGGAAAAAGGCCCTGCAATTCAGGTATGTGAAGAACCACCCTTGGCATTACCGGCCTTGGGGAGTGTGGGCAAAGGTTGAAGCATCTCCAGCAAAGCCCATCATGAATCTTGCATACGCAAACTGGCTCGGCCATGCCCTGCGCGTAGCCGAGAATGAGACGATCGCCGGCAACTACGACCTGGTTCATCTCATTACCTACGTGGGTTGGCGATTCTGCGGTAAGTTTTATCGGCTTGATCTGCCGTTTGTCTGGGGGCCTATTGGAGGCCTGATGAACACACCCTGGCGCTTGATGCCGGCACTTGGACTCAAGGGAGCGCTCTACTACACGGGGCGAAACATTGTGAACTCACTGCAGGTTGCCTTCCTGCCGGATCCGAGGAGAGCGCTGAGAAAAGCAGGAGGCGCGGTCATCGCAGCGACGTCAGAAATCCAGAGTGCCCTCTCCACTCGCTTTGGAAGTGCCAGTCGAGTTATCTGCGAGGTGGGATCGCCCGATGTTGGAACGGCTGAACCACGGCTCCGTGAATTGGATGAGCCCTTGCGTCTCTGTTGGAGCGGGCCACACGTACCAGGGAAGGCGCTCCATCTGCTGCTGAAGGCAGCTGCACTCCTTCCCAGAGAGTCGAGCTTCAGCATCGAAGTACTTGGCGACGGTCCCTTCCAGAAGAGTTGGCGAGCGCTTGCTCAACGGCTGAGTGTTGGCGACAGGTGCACCTGGTACGGCCGCCTGCCGAGGAGTGCTGCGCTTGAGGTGATGAAGACCTGCCACGTATTTGCAATTACGAGCCTGAAGGAGCTGACATCAACGGTCGCGGTTGAAGCAGTTTCCCTGGGGCTTCCTGTCGTGACCTTGAATCATTGCGGAATGGCGGACCTGGTCACCGAGAAATGCGGAATCAAGGTAGACGTTGCATCCGTCGATCGGATTATTCATGACCTTTCGCTTGCAATCCTGCGCCTGATGAAGGATGAAACCCTGCGGAGAACGCTGTCTCATGGGGCGCTCGCACGAAGCCTGGACTACTCGTGGGACAAGAAACTTGCATCCCTGAACGATGTGTACGACCAGGCGCTGGCTCCTCGCAATCGAGCTTTGGCGGAAGCGGCAGCTAATTGGCAATAGGCATTGCGGTCTTATCGTTTGATTTATCCCCCGTACGCCTTGTGGTTGAAGAGACACTAACCGAAGGCTACACCATAATGATCGCATTCTTACCCGATTCCGCTGCTTCTCAACATTGAGCCAAATGCGAGTCTTATTGGTGCACAACTTCTACGGCTCAGAAAACCCCAGCGGTGAAAATGTCGCGTTCGTCGCTGAGCGGGAACTGCTTGAGCGTAGAGGAATCGATGTAGTTCCGTTCGAAAGAAGCAGCGACAGAATTCGCTCCAGCGGCGCAGCCGGGCTATTACTCGGTGGTCTATCGACTCCGTACAATTTCCAGTCCGCTTCACTTCTCCGAAAGCTGGCGCTCGAAACCAAACCCGATATTGTGCACGTGCACAATACGTTTCCGCTTATTTCTCCATCGATATTCTGGTCGATTCGCGATCTTCCTTGCCCGGTCGTTCTCACGTTACACAACTATCGTCTTTTTTGTGCGGCGGGTATGCCAATGAGAGACGGTCAAGTTTGCACTCGATGCCTTGACAAGCGGAGTGCGATTCCGGGTCTTTGGTATGGATGCTATCGAGGGAGCAGGCTCGCAACAATTCCTCTGGCGCTTTCAATTGCGCTCCACCGCCAGATCGGAACGTGGAACAAGCATGTTGATCGGTTTATCGCGCTCACGCAGTATCAGCGCGAAATGATGATTCATGCCGGTTTGCCGGAAAGGCTGATCTGCGTCAAGCCGCAATTCTACCCAGGCAACCCCGAGCCGATTCCGTGGATCAAGCGTGACGAGAGGGTACTATTTGTCGGCCGGCTAAGCCCCGAAAAGGGCGTACGAGATCTGTTAGGCGCCTGGAAGGTTTTGGGGACCGACGCTCCCAACTTGGACATTATCGGGGACGGACCCGATCGAAGAATGCTGGAAGGCCAAATCAATTCGGAGCGGCTTGATCGTGTCCGGTTGCTCGGCTCACTGAGCTTTGAGGAGACTCAGAACAGAATTGCGCACTCCCGGCTCATGGTTGTACCTTCCACCTGGTTTGAGGGATTCCCAATGGTCATCCGGGAAGCTTTCGCGTTTGGCGTTCCGGTTGCTGCCTCGCGCCTTGGCTCGTTGGCTGAGTTGGTGAGGGAGGGGACCAACGGATTCCTGTTTTCACCAAACTGCCCTGAGCAGATCGCCAAGGCCATCCGGAATGCATGGGCGGATCAGAAGGGCCTTGAACGACTGGCACGAGGCGCGCGGCAATCCTATCTTGCCTCATATACTGAAGACGCCAACTTCAAAGCATTGTTGTCGATCTACGAGGAAGCCAAAGCGCAACGAAAAAGCCGTCAAATTAAAGCAGTCTGATAAGATGAATGGCAGCAGTAAGTTCCCTATCCACAGTTAAGCCCGATTCCCAGAGCCGGGGCACGCCGAAGGTTGAGATATTGCAATGTATTCTCTCCTGTTCCTAGGCATCGTATCATGCGTCCTTTCGCTTCTCCTGACACCGATCGTCAGGAATGCATCGCTCCGCCTTGGCCTTGTCGACCAACCCGATCAGGCGCGCAAGTTTCACCTCGCCCCAGTTCCGAGACTGGGAGGGGTCGCAATTTTCATCTCAGTAATCGGGTCCTATGCGCTGCTTCTCGCGGTTCGGTTGAGTTCCGGAACAATCGTCTGGGAAGGGCTGCCGCTCTTTGTGCGCCTGACGCCGGCGCTCGCAGTCATCTTCGGGATTGGACTTGTTGACGATGTTGTAGGTGTTCGTCCCTGGAAGAAGCTGACGGCAGAGGTTATCGGAGCTTCTCTTGCCTGTTTCGGCGGAATCCACATTAGCGGCATCGCCGGCTACAGCATGATTGGGGTTATCGGATTTGTTTGCACGGTCATGTGGATTGTTGCATGCACAAATGCGATCAACCTCATCGACGGTGTCGACGGCCTCGCGGCCGGAATAAGCCTGTTTGCCGCACTCACGATGTTGATTGCTTCATCAATCAACCACAATTTTCCGCTTGCCCTGGCAGTTGTCTCACTTGTCGGCGCGCTCATCGGCTTCCTGCGCTACAACCTGAATCCTGCAAGCATCTTTCTGGGCGATTCCGGCAGCTTGACTCTCGGGTTCCTGCTCGGGTGCTATGCGGCTGTTTGGGGCGAAAAGTCTTCAACCGTCCTCGGAATGACGGCGCCGCTGCTGGTTCTTGCAGTACCGCTCCTCGATGTCGCTCTGGCAGTTGCAAGGCGGTTTCTGAGGGGGCAACCGATTTTCAGAGCCGACCGGGATCACATCCACCACAGGCTGCTCTCAAGGGGATACGCTCCCCACCATGTGGTGCTGGTGATTTATGGAATTTGCAGTATCGGGGCAACCATCTCACTGCTCTTGACCTTCTACCACCAGACCTATCGTGGCTTTGTGATTGTGCTGGTAGTTCTGGCCGCGTGGCTTGGGCTGCAGCACCTTGGGTATCGCGAATTCGGCGTCGTGGGCAAGATGCTGCTGGGCGGTGGTTTTCGCAGCGTCCTGAGTGCCCAGTTTGCGCTGGACAGTTTTGAACGCGAATTCCATGACGATATAAGCCTTGGGCAGTGCTGGGAGATTTTATATCTGACCAGTTCCGAGTTTGGATTCTCCGGAGTCGATTTCCATCTTGACGATGAAATTCACCGGGCCGGAGCCGCGGAGGGATGGCAGGCGCGCATTGACTTTCCGGGTCACGGCTACATCAACCTCTGGCGCGAGTCTGGGACCCAAGCTCGAAGTGCCTCGGCAATCCTGTTCATCGATAGTGTCTCGCGGGTTATGCACCGCAAGTTGAGCCGTTTCGAGAGCGTTTTGCAAAAGCAACACGGATAACCCATGTCGAGTCGAAGCATGCTGCGTGTTCTCTGGTGCTCTTTGCTCGGCGCCGCTCTCATCCTGTCGAATCTTCCAACTGAGGGATGGCCTTACGAAGCGATCACTCCCTATGCTTCAAATCATTGGTTTCGCTTTCTCTTGTACACCGCTATTGTCGCGATTCCCGTGACCACCTGGAAGCGAAAATACAGATTCATGCTCTCCCTTGTAGCAGTTCTCCTGGTGATTGCTCTCGGCTCGCTTCAAACTTTCATACCCGGCCACAGGAACCGTTCGCAGAATGCGATGCCCGATCTGTTCGGAGTGGCGGCGGGAGTGCTGCTCGGGTTGAATCTGCGCATGATTGGCGATCCGCACGCACCAGGCGCAAAGGGCAAGCCTCCATACAGAAGCTCCCGGGTCATTTGAAGTCACCTCGATCTCGCCCCAACACTGACGAGACTCCGGTCAGAGCAAACAATAATGGAAAACCGAGTTCATCTTTCAGTTCCTCATATGGGTGGAGCGGAGATGGCGTTTGTTGAGGACGCCTTCGCTTCGAATTGGCTGTCAACAGTCGGACCGAATATTGATGCGCTTGAAGTGGAATTCGAATCACTCACAGGAAGACCTGCTGTTGCCGTAAGCAGTGGTACGGCGGCGATTCACCTTGGATTGAGACTTCTCGGAGTTGGGCATGGCGATGAGGTTTTCTGCTCAGACCTGACCTTTGTCGCAATGTGCAATCCAGTTCTCTATCTCGGCGCGGAGCCGGTATTGCTCGACAGCGACTTCGCCACATGGAACCTCGATCCGAACGTACTTGAAGACGCCTTGCGCGAGCGTGCTGAAAAGAACAAGCTGCCGAGGGCGCTGGTTGTTGCCCATCTTTATGGCGGATGCGCCGATCTGGATCCGATCCTGGCGCTCTGCCAAGACTATGGGGTTCCCGTCCTGGAGGACGCGGCTGAATCTCTGGGCTCGCAATACAAGGACAAGCCCGTAGGTACCTTTGGCGATCTCGGAGTCTTCTCGCTCAATGGGAACAAGATCATCACTGCGACGGGAGGAGGCATCCTTCTGTCGTCAAACGCCTCATGGATTGAGAGAGCGCGATTCTGGTCGCAGCAGGCGCGTGACACCGGGGCCGGGTATCAGCACTCCGAGCTCGGCTACAATTATGCGTTGAGCAATGTTCTTGCGGGCATTGCACGGGGTCAGCTTCAGGTTCTGAATCGGCGAGTGGCTGAGCGTCGCGCAGTTGCGTTGAGGTATCAAAGAGCATTCGAGGATCTTGCGGGCATCTCCCCGATGCCGCAGCCGGAGTGGTGCTTACCTACAACCTGGCTGAGCTGCTTTCTGATCAACGAGCAGGAGTTTGGTGCTTCAAGAGACTCGCTCATTCGAGGTTTGGAAGAAGCCAATATTGAATCCCGGCCGGTATGGAAGCCGATGCATTTGCAGCCGCTCTACTCCGATTGCGAGCGATTTGGCGGAGCGGTTGCCGAAGAACTTCACCGGCACGGCATCTGTCTGCCGAGTTCAAGCAGCCTGGCAGAAGAGGATCAGCTCAGAGTGGTCAACATTGTTCGTGGCGCGGTTGGCGCTTCGCCGCTATCGCGGCTGGGGTCCAGGGTATAGGGTGTGGGGTGTCGGGTGTAGGGTGGTGGGTGCGGAGGCGGGAGCGATCGGGGCGAAAATGCTCCGATTTTTTGCGGCAAAAGCTGCTGTTTTTGGCTCAAAATAGGCTGATTTGGGTCGAAAAATGGCTGTTCTGGGCTGTTTTTCGACTGTCTTTCGGCTTTTTTTTTCGATTTTGCACAGTGTAAATTCTTTGTTTTCAGTGATTGTGTGATTTGACGCCCGGTTTTTCCACAGGGGGGGAGGGGTAAAGGACTCTTGGGAGCTAACGGTATGGGATGAATGGAGTTAGGGGCCAAATACCGTGCGCCAAGGACAAAAGGGCCATGCGCTAACGACCTGATAATGAGGCACTTATGAAATGGCGGATGCGCGCTATTACGCAATGCCGCTACGGCTTGAACTTGACTGCGGTGCGACGTTGCTCCGGATATGAGTTTGGCATTCACGATTCGATTGTGCGCCGGACTGTCGTAATTATGTGCAAAGACGGCGGGGAAAAAGTGGACGAGGGGAGCCGCCGCATAGGATATGCGCAGCCGGGATGACCATCGGTCATCGAATATTGAAGTTCTGACAGTATCTGGAATCATTCCGAAGCCAAGGCACACTCTCTGTCCGATTCTGAATCGAACATCTTTCGTCCGGTATGTGAGAATACTTTCACCCGTTGCCTTGGATCGGTCGCCGAAAGGGGCGCAGCGACATTCAAACGGCGAGGAGATGAGGTCAATCATATGCCAGCAACAAAACTCAATAAACTCACAGATCAAGTTGGCTTCATCGGTCTTGGGCTCATGGGAAGTCGGCTCGCACAGCGCTTGCATGCAGCCGGCTGGAGTATTCGAGCATGGAACCGCAGTCCAAACCCGGCAATTGAGATGAACAAACAGGGGATAGCCATCGCAGCATCCATTGGGGATCTCCTGGCTCATTCGGATGTGATTCTCTCTTCTCTGGCCAATGATGGGGCCGTTCGCTCTGTCTATCTCGACGAAGGTGGCGTTTTTTCGACGGCAAAGCCGGGCACCATCATTCTCGAACTGAGCACGATTTCGCCAGAACTGTCGCGCCATCTTCATCAGGAGGCCCACACAAGAGATGTGAATCTCCTCGACGTGGCCATCTCTGGTTCGACACCGGCGGTCGAAGCTGGAACGATCACACTGCTTGCCGGTGGTGACAAAGAAACCTTCGAACAATGTGTGCCCCTTTTCGAGTCCATTGCCAGGCAGTGGTTCCTGATTGGACCAGGATCTTCAGGGATTCGGATGAAACTGGTTGTCAACCTTCTGCTGGGCGTTGAAATGCAGGCAATCGCAGAAGCGGTTTCGCTCGGAGAGCATCTTCAGATCGATCGGGATACTCTGCTCGATGTCCTGTCCAGGACGGCAGTAATTGCTCCGGCGATGGCGGGCAAGATCCGAAAAATCAAGGCCGATGACTACTCTCCGGAGTTCCCGCTGAGGTTGATGAGCAAAGACATGGATCTCGTCATGGATGCCGCGCGGACTTCCGGTGCTGATTTGCCTGCGGCTTCGGTAGCCCAATCCGTGCTTGCAGCCCATGTCACCACGAGTGGCGACCTGGACCTATCTGCTATAACTCCGTTTGTCATCGGGCAAGGAACGAGGACCGAGGCGGCCGGGGACGCGATTCGATAGAGTCAGAGTCGAGCAGGCACGGCCGGAAGTGAGTCTCTGTAACCGTAGGGGGCGGTCTACGCGACTCCAGTGTGAACGGCTCGACACCGCGGCGTTGAATGGCCTCAGGAATTTCAGCGGTCTCTCCAGGTCCTGTTATAACGAGACCTTCTTGAAAGGAGTTTTTCATGGATCGCAGAGATTTCCTAAAGACGACCGCCGTTGCTGCGGCCGGATCGGTTGCGACTGCGAGCGCACAGAGCACACAGTCTTCTCCCGCCGCCCGTCCTGAGTCTCCGAACATGATCTATCGCACTTTGGGCCGCACCGGCGAACGCATCTCTGCAATCGGGCTGGGGGGATACCACATCGGCAAATCCACGCTTCAGGAGGAGGAATCGATACAGTTGATGCGCCGGGCAATTGATGAGGGCATCACTTTCCTCGACAATTGCTGGGATTACAACGATGGGGTCAGCGAGATTCGCATGGGCAAGGCGCTCCGCGACGGATACCGCAACAAGGTCTTCCTTATGACCAAAATCGACGGCCGCACCAAGACCTCCGCCGCCCGGCAGATCGACGAATCTCTGCAGCGCCTGCAGACCGATCGCGTTGACCTGATGCAGTTTCACGAGGTGATCCGCCTGGAGGACCCAGACAGGATCTTTGCGGAGGGCGGTGCGATGGAAGCAATGCTAGAGGCCAAGAAGGCGGGCAAGATCCGCTACATCGGGTTCACCGGCCACAAGGACCCGTTCGTTCACTTGCGCATGTTGGATCAGGCTCACGCACGCCAAATCCACTTCGATGCCGTACAGATGCCGCTCAACGTGATGGATGCACACTTTCGCAGTTTTGCTCGCGAAGTCTTGCCCGCGCTCCAGCGCGAAGGCATCGGCGCATTAGGCATGAAGGCCTTCGGCGACCATGCGATTCTGGAAAGCCATACCGTCCAGCCCATCGAGTGCCTGCACTTTTGTCTGAACCTCCCCATCGACACGCAAATCACCGGAATCGACAGCCGTGCGATCTTGGATCAGGCGCTTGAGGCGGTAAGGACTTTTCGTCCTCTCTCTTCAGCCGAGGTTGCCAGCTTGCTTAACCGCACGAAACCGGTTGCGCTTGAAGGGCGGTTTGAACTCTATAAGACCACGAGTCAATTTGATGGAACAGCACATCGGCCTGAAATGCTCGGCTAGGCATAAGGCCGGCTTGCCTCAATGGAAGAACATGCTCTCGGAGCAAAATAGGTCCCGCTCACGAGTTCATGGCGCTTGGATAACCGGCAAGCGTGCAGTCACTGCTGAATAAATACTCTCGCGTGCTACGCCAAGTCGACTTTGAGCGTGATGCCAATGTCTGAGAGCTTTTCCGCTGGCATGCGGACGCGCAGGCTCGACTCGTCCTGCTTCCAATCGAGTTTGCCGGAGTCGCCGAGGAGGGCAACGTTGCGGATGGTGCCCGGCGCCTGATCGCTGGCGAGGCCGAGAGCGTTGACGACTAATTCCTTCGCGGGCCAGCCCATGACAAAGGCATAGATCGTGCTGCCCTTGGCGGTGAATCGAATATCCTCGCTGGTCAGATCCTTCTGCTTGTCCTCATTGAAGTTGCCGGTCACGATCTTGGTCTTGGTTGACGGACCTTCGCCGTAGATCTTCCAGGGCCGGCTGGAGTAGATTCCCTCGCTGTTGACCTCCATCCACTTGGTAACGCCATCGAGCGTGACCTTTTCTTCCCAATCGAGCTCGCCCGAATTGGGCAGCGGGAAGTTGAGAAGCAGGTTGCCATTCTTGCTGACGATATCGGTGAGCAGGTCGATGACCTTTTTGGCGGACTTGTATTGCTGGCCGCGCTTGTAGTGCCATTGCCCAATGCAGGTATCGGTCTGCCACGGATTGGGAGCGATGCCATCAGCGACGCCGCGCTCGTGATCGAGAGCGCAGGTGCCAACGACGCAGTCGATGGCTTCCTTGCTGTTGTAGACAGCCTCAGTGACACCGCCGTGGAGCGCCGCACTCACGTTGTAGAGGTGAGCGACCATCTTGAGCCCGATATCTTCAAACGGCAAGTGACCGTCGGTGTAGAGAAGGTCAGGATGGTACTTGTCGATGAGGTCGGTCATGCGGTCGAGGTAATGGCGCTTCCAAGAGTCGGGAATGCCATTGTCGTTCCATTCGACATCGCGGGAGTCGAAGCGTGCGGAGTCGGCGTCGTGGTAGAGGTCGGCGTAGTTGGGATCGGCGCCGTCGTAAGCGACACCGGCAAGGGGCCCGGAGCTGTCGGAGCCGTGGCAAACGCCCCACCACTTGTAGCTGATCCACAGGTGTTCGCTGACGCCGAAGCGCAGGCCGTGGTTGCGCGCCGCAGTGGCCCACGTGCCAACAACATCCTTCATCGGACCCATCTTAGCCGCATTCCAGCGGTTGTATTTCGAGTCCCACAGATCGAAGTTGTCGTGGTGGACGCCCATGCTGACGAAGTACTTGGCGCCGGCCTTCTTGTAGAGATCCATGAGGTGGTCGGGATCCCATTTGGCGGCCTTCCAATCGCCAACCAGGTCTTTGTAGCCAACCTTGGTGGGGTGGCCATAATGCTCGACGTGAAGACGGTATTGCTCGGAGCCCTGCATATACATATTGCGGGCATACCAATCGCCCTCTTCAATGGCAGACTGCGGACCCCAATGAGCCCAGATACCAAACTTCGCATCGCGGAACCAATCCGGAATGCGATACGACTGCAATGATTGCCGTGTGCCCTCGAAGAGCGGGCCATGCGCTGCCTGAGCGGAACCCAATCGCGAGAGGACAAGAGCGGATGCGACGCCGCCGATGGTTTTGAGGAGTTCACGTCTGTTCGGTTTCATTGCTGTCCTTTCGGGATCCGAAATGCTGTGCGAGACGGGAGCGCTCGGCTCCCTCTAGAAAAATGAACTTGCTCAATCAATCTGCCGCTGCGCCTGGATTGCCTGACGAAGCCGTTGTTCCGCTTCGGAGCTCCAATAGCGGCAATCGAGCTCGAAGAAGACCGAAGTATACGGGATGGTCATTGGCGTCTTGATGACCAGAATGCGGAAGAGCCGCGCGGCCTGGTCGAGGCGGGCGATGATTTCTTCGTGCGGAGTTCGGACGACCTGCGCACCGTTGAGAAGACCTTCCAACTGACGCCGGTACTCGTCAACGCCGGGCGCATCGGATTCTTCGACGAATGCCAACTCACTGTCGAGATGGACGAGTGCTTTGACGTGGCTTGAGGCGAATAGGGCCACGGCAACTGCCTGAACGACTTCGATCTGGCTGCCTGTCGCAACGACGGTCTCAATTCCCGCGCTGGATTGAGCCGGATAGGCCGAATCGGCGACCACGATCCAGTTGCGATGGCCAAAGAGGGGAAGACACTCGCTGAGTCTCAGCTTCCAGTCAGGCACGTTCTGCTGGTTCATGCCGCCCAATCAACTCTCCTGCACACCTTCAAGTTAACGTTTACATCGGACAGTCAAAAATACGTTCCTGGGTGGGAGTGTGTCAATTGACTGGAGGGGGGAGAGAAACGGGAAGGGGATCTATTGAAGGTATGCTTAGTGTGGTCGGCCGCAATCCGTTCAAGAACAACCGCAGATCTTCGACTCACCACCCCCAAACTGAAATACGTTTGGGGCCCCGTTCGCTCAGGATGACAATGCTTTGGTTTGGCGATTTTCAGGTCGGCTTTATCCGTCGACGCGGACGAGCAAGCAGGTGATGTTGTCGTGGCCGCCGGCATTCACGGCCGCCTCAACAAGCTTGCTGCAGAGCACAGCGAGAGTCAGATCGGAGCACAGAAGCGACTCGATCTTTGAGTCGGAGAGCTCGCGGGTGAGGCCGTCGGAGCAAAGCAGAAAGAGATCGCCAGGTTCGGCCTCGTGCTCAAACACATCCGGGGTCACACGTGTCTGGGTCCCGAGGGCGCGAGTGATTACATTCTTGAGTGGCGACCGAAGAGCTTCGGACCGCGTCATCCTGCCGAGGCGAACCTGCTCCTCGACCAGGGAGTGATCGACTGTGAGCTGCTGAATCTTCGAATTGCGCAACAGGTAGCATCGGCTATCGCCGACGTTGAATACCAGCACCTGACGCTCGTCGACAATGAGGCCCACGAGCGTGGTCCCCATTCCGCTGAGCTTGTAATTGCGCTCGGAGCGTTTGTAGATGGCCTCGTTGGCGATACCGATCGCTTCTTCTGCCAGATGTGCGAGGTCGCCTGCCTCCACTCCGCTTCCGATACGCCGGGTGAGATGCTTGAGCGTCTCGTCCGCGGCGAGGGAGCTTGCGATTTCTCCGGCTGCCGCCCCACCCATGCCGTCGCAAACGAGGAAGACTCCGTTCTCGACGGAATAAGCGAATGCATCTTCGTTGGATGGACGCTTGCGGCCCCGATCCGAGGCCGCCGCGGCAGAGTAATGGACAAGAGCCGTGGACAAGAACAATCTCCCGCATTTCAGTTTACACGGATGTAATGTCGGCGATTCGGTCAGATCCCTTCATAAAGCCGCTGCCTGTTCGAAAGGGGAGCTACTCTCCTGCGGATGATACCTGTCTCCGGTGGCAGACTCGCGAGTTGGGCTGTCGTTTTTGATGGCTGCGGAAAACTCGGCTGTTGGGTCAGATCTGGTGCAGGTCATTCCTCCGGGGCTAAGGCCCGCGCGGATTTTGCTGGCTTTGTGCGGGGGTTGAGACCCCCGCCTCCCTCCGTATCGAATCTCTCCGCAACCTGCTAGTGAACGGCAGGAGCGGTCGACGGCGCAGGCAGAGCGGGCGCGGCGGGTAGGTCAAAGACCTGAATCGCTCCATCGATCAGGATGGCGACTCTTCGCCCGGTGGGAGAGATGGCCACGTTGCCGCCTGCGTCGAGCGGAGGGCTCGCTGTAGCTTCGAGCGCGACATTGCCGTCCGCGGCATTGATGATGCGGACCCACTGGCCTTTCACATCCTCGATATCGAGCGCGCTGTTGGGATTCACTGGATGGGAGGCCTGGAGAGTCTCACGGGCCAGCCGCGAGCCGTCAGGGCTCGCCACGGTGATCGGCCAGATTTCCGAACTGGCCATGTCGTCTTCCCACAACCGGCGGCCATCGGTCGTGAAGGCAACCAGACGATTTCCGCCCGAGGCACAGGCTTTCACGAGGAATTCGCTCTGCGAGACGAAGTCGAAAACCGGCGAGCAAATGGACTCGATTCGACCCGCGATGCGGCTTCCACCGGTGAAGTAGTTCAGATTGAGCACCCACATTTGACCGTTGCCTCGCAGGCCTTCAAGGTAACCGCCTGCATTGATGGGGAGGTGCACGGTAGAACGAACCCGGCTGACCAGCATCACCTTTCCAGTGCTTCGCTCGAGGATGCGGACAACGGTGTCAGGAGGCGCAGAGGCAGCCGTATCGGCCGGGGCAGAGGCATTTTGGCCATCGACTGCGATGGTTGCCGCAGCGGTGGGAGGGCTGCCGACCTGGCCCGGCTTGGCCTCAACCTTTGCCGGCTCGCGGGAATTGGTGACCATGTAGAGCTGTTGCGGGTCCATTTCGAGCCATGCAACCGGACCCGGGAATTGCAGAAGAGGTTTCAAAACGAGGGAGCTGTCTCCCTGCTCGAGTCCATCCCGGTCGCGCAGCAGAAAGTGGCCATCGTTCAGCATCCATAGGTACCGCGCGTGATCATGCACGGTCCAAAGCGCCTCAGCCTCGACCCGCCCTGTTTTCACTTCCACAACCACGGCCTGTATCTGACGTTCGTCCTCTCGCTCGTTGCGCGCGCTTTCGCGTCGTATGAGCCCGGGAACTCGAAACGTAAAAAGAAGGTGGTCGTCGCCGAGAAAATCAAGAGAGGCCAGACTGATCTCGAGTCCGAAAGAACGGGGCACAGGCGCAGTGAAGCCCAGCGTGGCTACAGGAATCGTGAAGGCCGGCGCAATCGTGGGCTTCTCGGGTAGCCGGTCGCCCAGGAATCGAACAGGGGTGTGCTTTTCCTTTGCTGTTTTGGGAGCGATATTCGGGACGATGTCGGGAAGCGCATCGGACTTCCCCGCTGGATTTAGTCGGACGGACTGAGCGAGCAATCCGCATGGAGTCAAGAATCCGCACGGGGTAAAGAAATAGGCGCAGAGAAGCGCAACAGCAAGGCCCATTCCTGCCCATGATTCTCGTGTGGTCAACAGCTTCAGCATCGAAATCTATCCTCGCCGATCCGCAATGTATTTTCGCCGATATGCCTCTGATTTGACAGTGGCACGCAATGCGTCCGAAGCAGAAGAGGGCTACTTCGATGCCGAATCGAATGGGCCGGACCTTTGCTTCAGGCAGCGAGACAAGCGAGGCCCGACCTGTGCGAGAGTAGGAATTGGGGGAAATGAATGCCAAGCCGGCGCGTGACATATCTGGGTTATGGCTCATGCGCGCTGGCTGGCTGCCTATGGGGAACGGGGTTCTACTTCGGACGGCTGGCGCTGAACGAGATGAGCGTGGAGTCGATGGTGCTCTACCGTTTTCTCTTTGCGTCGCTCGGGATGCTTCCCATCGCCCTTCTTCACCGAGTGAGGTTGACGCGATCTGAGGTTGGGATACTGCTCATTTCGGCCGCATTTGGGATCCCCATCCAGTTCCTTCTCCAGTTCCATGGACTTGCGCTCACCACGGTGAGCCACGCCTCGCTGATGGTGGGGTCGATGCCGGTGCTTCTGGCAGTGGCCGCAACCATCTTTGCGGGCGAAAGGCTGGACTGGCTCGGCTGGATCGCCCTGACGGGTTCGACGATTGGCGTTTCGTTGATCGTTCTCGGAGGCAGCCGCGGTCCTGCAACAAGCGGCGAGCCCTCCCTGGCTGGAGACCTGCTGGTTGTCGCGTCCCTGGTGATCGCGCTGGCGTGGATTCTTCTGAACAAGAAGCTGATGCTGACGCACAGTCCAACCGTGGTGACTTCGTATTCCATCCTGTCCGGGACCTTGATGCTGGCGTGCATCAGTCTTGGTCCGTGGATGGTGCATCCGCTTTTCAGGAGTCATGCGCTGGAGCCTCTGCCATTTGGCGAGATTAGCCACACGGCATGGATTGCGCTCGCGATCAGCGGCTTGCTGTGCACCGCGACGACGACGCTGCTGTGGAATTGGGGAATCCATCATGTGCCGGCCTCGCGCGCAGGTGTTTTTCTCAACATCGAGCCGGCGCTGGGCTCGTTGCTCGGCGTGCAGCTGCTGGGCGAGCACCTTGGACCCTTTGCATGGGTGGGAGGGGGCATGATCCTGAGCGCGGCGGTGATTCTGACCACGCGGGGACACCAGCCGGAGCCGGAGATCATTCTGGAATGAGGGCAATTCCCTAAGCTCGCCAAAGGTGAACTGAGTGAGGGGTGCGCATCCTCTATGGAGACACATCTCCATAGAGGATGCCCCGGCCCGAGGCACCTAGATAGACGCGGCCATAGATCTGCGGATCGCCCGAGATCGCTTCGAGTTGGCCATATTGGTGAGCATCGTCGTTGATCCGCGTCCAGGAGTTGCCCTCGTCGATGGATCGAAAGATTCCGTAGACCCCGCTGACCGTCCCGACTACGTAGATTGCCAGGTACGCCGCGCCCGGAGCCGGCATTCCGAAGCCCACCACAGGAGCGCTGCCGATGGAGGAGATTTGGGTGAAGCTGACGCCCGAATTCGTCGAGTGGTAGAGCCCGGAGGAAGTCGGTAGCCAAAGATCGCCCTCGATGCCGAAGACCGCCTTCGGATGAGCTTCCGAAGACCACCCTGGACTGCCTATATCCTGCGGCAGCCCGGTTGCGCCCGCAGTGAACGTGACGCCTCCGTCGACGCTCACAAAGACAGTGCCGCTTCCCGGATCGTAGCCATAGAACTTCTTCGGATTCACCCGGTCGGAGACCAGTCGGACCCCAACGGGCGCTCCCTGCGAGGAGGTCCATGCACCCGCGCCGCCAAAGTAGGCTGGGACGCTGTCTCCGGGCGCCCAGATTACGGTCGCGCCATCGGCTGAGACTGCGATCATCGCAGCGTAACCGTCCGCGGTTGGACCGGGCCCCGCGCCTGGAGGCATCCCGGGATACTGCGTCCAGGTAATGCCGCCGTCCTGAGAAAGCGCGGCTGCGACATCGCCTTTGTAATCGAGCCCACCGACTCTGGCCACAATGAGCGGGTTCGACGCGGCGAAGTCAAGCGACGCCACTTCGGTCATGAAGGGACCGACAAACGGAGTGGGAGAGACGGTGAAGTCGTTGTGAAGAAACCCGCCAAGGTCGGCCATTGCGCTAAACAGATGTGTGCCGGAGGGAGGGCTAACGACATCGTGAACCACCGTCTCCTCCACGCCCAGCGCGCCTACCGTCCAATGGGTGGTTTGTTGCGAGTCCATTTCGGTCAGGTCGTTCGTTTCCCAAATCATGTTGCCGCCCTCGTAGAGCGCGTGATTGGAATTGAACGGATCGATCTCGATTGAAGTGTTCCAGACGCCGAATGTCGACTCGTTCTCGACGGTTGGCTCGGCCATGACATTCAGATACGGCACCGAGGAGGAATCGCGGACAGAATACGTTCGCAGGCTATTCCAGGTAGCGCCGCCGTCGGTGGAGCGGAAGATGTCGTCTCCGGGATACCAGCGGTTCCAGGTGCCGGCCATCACGGTTCCGGCGTGTTCCGCATCCGCACTTACGGCGCAATACCCGTACCAGAGATTTACCGAGGTGTCCGGCGGCGTGATGTTGGTCCACACGCCGCTCGCGGTGTTGAACTTGTAGATTGCGCCATTGCTGATGGACGACAGGCCCGCGTTATTGTCATACGTCACATAGAGCACGCCGTCCGGACCGAGGGCGCTACCCATGGGCCTGATCGTTTCACCATCGGGCAGGTTGGTGGGCTGGCCGGGAATCGGCTTCCAGGTCGTGCCGCCGTCAGGCGAACTATAGATGCCCCCGGTGTAGACGCCCACATAAACCACGCCGCTGTGCGCAGGATCGAAGCGGACAAATACCACGCCTACCAGATCGGGGGTGGATGTGACCGGGAAGGTTGCGCTCTGGGTCCAGTTGACCCCGTGATCGTTGCTCACCCAAAGCCCATTCTGGTGGGTGCCGATGAACACCTGGGCTGGATTGGAGGGATTGACCGCCAGCCGCTCGCCTCCCTGCTGGCCATGAACCAGATCGTTGGCTCCCAGTTGAAAGGGAAGATTGATGGCCTGGAAGCTGTTGCCCTGGTCATCGGAAACCAGAATTGCGCCATTGGGAAATCCCACCCCGATATACGACCCAGCGGCCAGATAGATCCGGTTTACGTCTGTCGGGTCGAGAGCAATACTTTCGATGCCCATCAGGCTCCAATCCGGGGAGAGGCCGTTGAGCCAATCCGTAAGCGGAAGCCACGTCGTGTTGGTGGTGTTGCGAAGATAGGCTCCGCCCACATTGGCGCGGGTGTACATCAATCCCTGCTGAGTGGGGTGCATATAGATTCCGGTCATCGTGCCGCCATCGACGATCCTGACCGGCTGCCAGTTGTAGGTTGCGATGGTGAGCGAAACGACAGAGATCGTCACATTGGCACTGGCGGAGGTGTAGTCGGTTGTGTCGGCCGGCGTGAAGGAAACCGAGAGCGTATCGGAACCCGCAGCCAGCACGGTCCCGGCCACGGGCGTGTAGACAAACGTCCCTGGCACATTGGCCGTCGCGTCCAATTGGGTTGCGCTCAGCTGGGTTCCCTGGGAGATCGCTAAAGGCGTTTGCCAGGTAATTGTCGGCGTGATGGGTGTCACCGGCGTAATCGGCGTGATCGGCGCCGTGGTCCCGCCCCCTCCGCAGCCCCAGAAGGGTGCGATCAGGCAAGCCGCAGCGGCGCTTGCCAGGGTCAGCTTCATGCGTTGCAAGCCGGATGACAACTCTATTCTCCCGCGGTTCTCCAGCCGGGCAGGCTCCCTTCGCAGGGGAAACCCAATCGATCGACGAATCGAAGCAAGTTTATACCTGTTGAGCCGATGGGGCGAACGGGGACGCGCCTGACTCGGGTCGAGAGAGATTTGGATCTAACGGAAAAAAGGGCAATGATCCCTTGGGTACGAGGTTGGAAGAGAAGCTGGGGATGAGGCAGCGGTCCTTCAGACCACGCGGAGAAACCGACCTGAGCCGAAAGCCATCCTGGAATAGGGCCAGGGGCCGACGTTTTGTCAAGAGAGGAGGGAAACCTAAACCTTTTCTTTGCCGCTCCGATAATCCATATACCGGCGATGTTCGGCAGGAGCGAAAGATGGCTTTATTGACCTGGAACCAAAAGTACTCCGTTGGTGTGCGCGCGCTGGATGACCAGCATACCGGCCTGTTCAACATCCTGAATGAACTGCACGCGGCGATGATGAAGGGGCAGGCCCAGACCCTGACGGGGCCGCTGCTGAAGAAGCTGGTGGAATATACGCACAAACACTTCACGGACGAAGAGGCCATGATGGCGAGAACGAACTATCCCGGCCTGGCCTCGCACCGGACGGAGCATCAGGACCTGGTGAAGCAGGTGGAGGGCTATGTTGCGCGGTTTGAGCGCGGGGATATCACACTGAACCTTCATCTGCTGAACTTTCTGCGCGACTGGCTGACCAACCACATTCAGAAGTCGGACCATCAATATGGGCCTTGGTTGAACGAGCACGGGGTGCGCTAGGGCGGACGCTTGAGAGACTCACGCAGCTACGATCGGCTGTGATGAAAGCCCGGTTTGCATGGATGAAGTTTCGATACACTGTTCCCTGAACGTGGGGAAACCGTGAGACGAATGTGTCTTTGCGTCCATCAAGTCCGGCTTGCATTTCGAATCAGCTTTTTTGTGGTCGCCGTCTGTTCGGTTAGCGCAGGTGTATGCGCGCAGTCGACAGGCGAAGCCATGGGTTCGCCCAATTGGGATCAGCCAAAGGCGGTGGTAGGCGAAAACATTGGCGGGCTGGCCAATGGACGCATTGGGGCTGCCTGGAAGGTAGAAGGGGGAAGGCTTGTCTCTCTGCGCGTTCAAGCGCCCTTTAGCACGGGCGAGGCCAGCAAAAGCATAATGGGCCAGTACCTGGCTGACATAACCTCCATTGAGCTAAGCATGCCTTTCTCGATCGAGTTGAGCGGGCACAAGATGATTCCGGCGTCGGCTTTGAAGATCATCGGTCCGGCGCGGGTCGAGCACCTGACTGCGAATGAGTCAGCATCGCGACTTGCGGAGCGGCTGCCGGGCATTGCGGTGCATTACACGCTGGAGGACGAAGCGGGACAGTTCACGGCGGACTGGGCTGTGGTTCTGCGGCAGGGGTCGGGCTATGTTCGGCAGGTGCTGACGATCAAGGCGGCCGCGACCCCTGTGCCGGTGAGCGCGGTGACCATGATCGATGTGAAAGCGAAGGGAATTGAGGAAACAGGGAAGGTGAAGGGGTCGCCGCTGACGGCGGGGAATGTGTTTCTTGGGTTTGAGTCGCCGCTTTCGCAATGCAGTGTGCAGGGCGGCGAAGGGATATGCCGGCTGGAGAGTGGAGTGCCGATCGGTGCGGGGCTTGAGCAGAGCTACTCGGCGGTAATTGGAGTGGCCGAGCCGGGGCAGATGCGGCGGAGCTTCCTGACCTATCTGGAGCGGGAGCGGGCACACCCCTACCGCACGTTTCTGCACTACAACAGCTGGTTCGATCTGGGCTTCCATTTGCCGTACACGCAGACGGAGGCGCTGGACCGGATTCACGCGATCGGCGAGGAGCTGAGCAAGAAACGCGGCGTGAAGCTGGACTCGTTCCTTTTCGACGATGGGTGGGACGACACGAACGACTTGTGGAAGGTGCGAGCGGATTTCAAAGATGGATTGAAGCCGCTGACCGAGGCGGCGGCGGAGTACGGGGCTGCGCCGGGAATCTGGCTTTCGCCGTGGGGCGGCTACGCGGCGGCGAAACAGAAGAGGCTGGCAACGGCGCGGCGAGACGGCTACGAGATTGTGAACAACGGGCTGGCGCTGTCAGGGCCAAAGTACTACAAGCTGTTTCACGACGCGGTGACGCGGATGGTGACCGAGGACGGCGTGAACCAGTTCAAGTTCGATGGGACAGGCAATGCGGACCAGGTAGTGCAGGGGAGCGCGTTCAGCAACGATTTTGACGCGGCGATTCATCTGATCGGCGATCTGCGGCAACTGAAGCCGGATATCTTCATCAACCTGACGACAGGAACGTGGCCGTCGCCGTTCTGGCTCTTCTATGCGGATTCAATCTGGCGCGGGGGCGAGGATACGGGCTTTGCCGGCGTGGGGTCAGATCGCGAGCAGTGGATTACCTATCGCGATGGAGAGACGTACGCGCACATCGTGGAAGGCGGAAGGCTGTTTCCGCTCAGTTCGTTGATGCTGCATGGGATTGTATATGGGCGGAAGCTGCAGCGGCTCGCGACTGATCCGGGGAACGATTTTGCGAACGAGGTGCATTCGTATTTCGCATCGGGGACGCAGTTGCAGGAGCTCTACATCACGCCGGATCTGCTGAGCGCGGCAGACTGGGACACGCTGGCCGAAGCGGCGAAGTGGGCGCGGGCCAATGCGGAGACGCTCAAGGACACGCACTGGGTGGGCGGCGACCCGAAGAAGGGCGAGGTGTACGGATGGGCGGCGTGGTCCAAAGATAAGGCGATCGTGACGCTGCGGAATCCGAGCGATCAGCCGCAGACGTTGAATCTCGATATCGGCAAAGCGCTGGAGTTGCCGGCTGGAGCGGCGCGGCGGTATGTGGCGCGGAGCGCGTGGGAGGCCTTTGGCGGGAAGGCCGCGCGGATGCTCGTGGCGGGACCGGCGACGAGATTCAAGTTGGGGCCGTTTGAGGTGCTGACGCTGGAGGGCGAGGCGAAGCGGTGAGGGCTGTCGATAGAGCATTTTCACAGTTGTTTTTATGTCGGCATTCTCGCGTTCCACCCTTGCCGCAAAGGCAAGTGCGTCGTGCCCAAAGGGCGCCCAGATGGGGCACCCGGCTGGAAGGGGCGCCGGGCGGTCTTCTGCAAGACTTGCATGCTATTCTGACCGCGGTTGCCTTTCTTCCCTTGTATGGGTCTACCTGTCTGGATCCATTTTTCTGCGACCTTTCCCCAAGCTGCGCCGTCAAAAATGAACTTGCCCAATCGATCAAATCAAGGAGTTCTCGATGACCACCCTGCATGTGAATGGAGCTGCGCATGAGGTACAAGCGAGTGCTGACACTCCCCTTCTGTATGTGTTGCGTAACGAGCTGCTGCTGACCGGTCCGCAGTTTGGTTGCGGGTTGGCTCAGTGCGGCGCTTGTTCTGTACTGATCGACGGGAAGGAAGTTCGCTCGTGCGTCACGTCGCTCTCGGATGTTGGAGACAAGGAGATCACGACGCTCGAAGGCCTGCCGGATCGATGGGCAAAGGAGAAGAAGCTCTCCGCGGAGACAGCGAAAGAGACTCTGCATCCGGTGCAGCAAGCGTGGATCGAGGAGCAGACGCCTCAGTGCGGTTTCTGCCAGAACGGGATGATGATCAAGGCGACCGAGCTGCTTGAAAGCAATCCGCATCCGACCATCGCGCAGATTAAGGAGGCGTTCACGACTTCGGGCGTCTCGCCGAACTTGTGCCGGTGCGGAACGTACACCGCGATCATCGAGGCTGTAAAACACGCATCCGTCATCATGGAAGGCGGGAGGTAAGCGATGAAAATCTATGCGGAGAAGAGCAAGAATGTTTTCGGCGCCAGCCTCTCAAGGCGCCAGTTTCTCAGGGCCGGCGGCGTGCTGGCCGTCGGGATCAATGTGGTTGGGACGAAACGCGCCTTAGGCGACACGCCACCGGCTCCAAAACTTGCGCCAACGCCGGGGAATACGCTAAACCCTGCGCTGCCCGGCTCGTGGATTGAGATTCATCCGGACTCGACCGTCCTGATTCGCACTGGCAAATCGGATTTCGGGCAGGGAACAGTTTTCACTGCATATCGGCAGATTGTGGCCGACGAGCTCGACGTGAGCATCGAGGCCATTACGACCGTGGTTACGGGCGACACGGATCGGACGCCCGATGGCAACGGCTCGTTCGATTTTCTTGGCGGTGGAATGCCGAATATTCGCAAGGTGGCTGCTTATACGCACCAGGCGTTGCTCGATCTCGCCGCTGAGAGGTTAGGCGTTCCGAAAGACAATCTCTCGGTGAAGGACGGCGTTGTTTCCGGTGGCGGCAAGAGCGTTTCGTACGGCGAGCTGGTGAAGGACAAGCAGTTGAAGCTGACGATTCCAGTGAGCGGGGACATCCAGGGTTTCGAAGGGTTGACGGTGGAGGGAAATCCGCCGTTGAAGCCGGTGAGCGAGTACAAGGCCATCGGGACTTCATTCAAGAATCCAGCGGTTCGCGCAAGAGTGACTGCGAAGGAGCACTGGGTGACCGATGTGCGGCTGCCGGGGATGGTGCATGGGCGCGTGGTGCATCCGAAGACGCTGGGGTCGACGCTGATCTCCGCCGGCGAAGTGGATAAGAAGCAGTTTCCCAATTCCCAAGTCGTGGTCAGGGGAAACCTTGTGGGGGTTGTGGCGCCGACAGAATGGGAAGCGGTGCAGGCGGCGATGGATGTGGCAGGGAAGACGAAGTGGACGGATTGGAAGGGGCTGCCCGGAGATGCAAAACTTCAGGAGCACCTGAAGAACGATATGGATTGGACGAGCACGCCGGTTACCAAGGGCGAATCGAACAAAGGGAATGTCGAGCCGGTGCTGGCATCGGCGAAGAAGAAGCTCTCGGTCACCTACCAGATGCCTTACATGAAGCATGTGCCGATTGGGCCGACGATCGCGGTTGGCGATGTAAGGACGGATGGCACGGTCTATCTCCATGTGCATAATCAGAACCCGCAGCAACTGCGGAAGCAGATTGCGCTGATGCTTGGGACGACGGTGGACAAGGTGATCGTGCGCTCGTATGCGGGGCCGGGACATTATGGACGGTCGAACGGCGGAAACTCGGGCGCGGAGGACGAGGCGGTGATTCTATCGCAAGCCTTGGGGAAGCCGGTGCGCGTGCAATGGATGCGCGCCGATGATCTGCAGTGGTCGACGCAATCGTCCGCGGCGTTTGCCGACGTGCGCCTGGCGATTGATGACAAAGGCAAGATCTCGGCTTATGAGATTGTGCACCACATGCCTGCAATGCAGGACGATCGGCTGGTTGGCGCGGTGATTGCGGGGCTGCCGACGCAGCCTGCTCCCGATCCGAAAGGCGATTTCGTGGCCTCGACGGTGAATGCGGTGCAGGATCCCTGGGTGTACGCGCAGGTTGCGAACGTGGATGAGCAAGGGAAAGGCACTTTTCAGGTGGGGCAAAAGGCCTCGCCGATTGCCGCGGGACTGCGCAACCACAGCATGCGGACGCCGGGGCAGTTCCAGCAGAACTTCCCACGGGAAGTCGCGATCAATGAGGCCGCAGCGCTGGGCGGTGCGGATGCGATCCAGTTCCGAATCGATCACCTGAGCGAGAAGCGAGCCATTTCGGTGTTGGAAGCGGTGCGGAAGGCGCATGGCTGGGAGACGCGGCCTTCGCCGAGCCCCGACGCAAAGAGCGCGGGGTCGACTGTCGTTCGGGGGCGAGGAGTTTCGCTGATGCTGCGCAGCTCGGCCTACTGGGCCTGCGCCTGCACCATCGCGGTGACGCCGGAGACAGGCGTGGTGCGGGCGGAGAAGTGCACCATCGCGGTCGATCCGGGCGTGATCATCAATCCGCAGCAGTTGAAGCGGCAGATTGAAGGCGGGGCGGTGATGGGCATCAGCCACGCGCTGCTTGAAGAGCTGGCGTTTGACCAGAGCGGCGTGACGCAGGACGACTGGATCAGCTATCCGATTCTCACCATGGCCGACATACCGGAGATCGAGGTTGTGCTGATCAACAATCCGGCGACGGGTACGTACGGAGCGGGATCGGAGGCGGCGAACGCGCTGGCTGTGCCGGCAATTGTGGCCGCGCTGCACGATGCAACGGGCAAGCAGATGCGGCGGATTCCGCTGAAACCGGCGTATGTGCAGGAACTGCTGAAGGGGTAGGGGTGGTGGCGGCCAGCCTGGATAGGCGCCCAGCGGGGACGACAGCCACGTGTTGCATGAAACGCTTGAATGCAGTATTCTGTTTCATGAAACATCAGCGTTCATGAATTCCACTACAACAGTCCGCGTTCGCAAGCATCGGCAGAACCTGCGCGCGGCAGGATTGCGCCCCGTCCAGCTTTGGTTGCCCGATAGCCGCTCGAAGAGTTTTCGGAAGCGCTGCGAGCGGGAGTGCAGCATGCTTGCGACCGATCCCAATGAGGCAGAAGTGCTCGACTGGATCGAACGCGTTGCCGATCTAGACAGTTGGCGCGCGGACGAGAGATGAAACGTGGCGATCTGGTCCCAGTTGTTCTGGCAGGTTCTTACGGCAAGCCGCGGCCCGCGCTGGTGATCCAATCCGATCTTTTTGCCGCGCTGCCGTCAGTTACGGTTTTGCCGGTCACCACCGAATTACGCCCCATCGAAATCTTTCGCATCGCCGTTGAGCCAACGCAGCGCAATGGCCTGCGTGTGCGCTCCCAGATCATGGTGGACAAGGCCCACACCATTCCGCGCGGCAAGGCCGGCGAGCCATTCGGGGCTCTCGACGCACGCACGCTGACCGCGGTGGAGCGCGCCATGGCCGTGTTTCTAGGGTTGGGGTGAGCAGGTTGAATTGGCGTCAATCGCGGCTACTCTGCATGATGCAACGGGGAAGCAGATTCGCCGGATCCCGCTGAAGCCTGCGTATGTGCAGGAGTTGATGAAGGGGTAGGGGGACTATCTAGCCGGGGAGTTCGAGGACGATCTTGCCGGGTTTATGGGGTGCACCGGCAAGCATTTGGTGGGCCCTGCGCGCTTCGGCCAGCGGCAGCACCGACCCGACGCGAGCGGAGATCTTGCAGTTGTCAAAGAGGTCGGTCACGGCGTGCAATCTTTCGGTTGTGACCTCGGCGTAAAAGAAGACTGACTGCATCGCGGACTTTTGCGGGAGCTGCATGGAGGCGACTGATACGAGCCGGCCACCGGGGTCGACGGCGACGGCACAGCGTTGAACTGTGTCGCCACCCACTGTGTCGAGGACGGCGTCGACCGGAGGCAATCGGGTTTCGAAACCGGCGACGGTCGAGTCAAGAATCGTTTCGACACCTAATGCGTGGAGCAGGTCATAATCGGGTGGGCGGGCTACGGCGACAACTCGGATTCCGGCGTGCAAGGCCATTTCTACGGCGTAGGTCCCAACGTTTCCGGCGGCGCCAGTAATCAGGATCGTATCGCCTTCTTTCGCCTTTGCGTATTCGAAGAGCATCTGCCAGGCGGTGACTGCGATAACGGGGGCGGAAGCTGCTTCGAGGTGATTGAGGCGAGGTGGTTTCGGAGCGATCATGCCCGCGAGGGCGACAGCGAACTCTGCCTGCGCGCCGCAGAATTGCGGGTTGGTGACGCCATATACCTCGTCGCCAATTGCAAATTGGGTCACATCGGGACCAACCGCATCCACAACGCCTGAGAGGTCTGAGCCAAGCGTCATCGGTGGCTGCGGACTCACCTTGCTTTTGCCCTCGCGGATCAGCGCGTCCCATGGACCGACACCGGCAGCGGCGACGCGCACAAGTACCTCACCCCCGGCGGGCGATGGCCTGGGAATGTCTTCGACAACGATGACCTCGGGCGGACCGAAACGGTGAATGCGCACAGCCTTCATGGGGATCGCGCCTCCTTACAGCTCGAAGGCGAGCTGGTTGGCGGACCAGGAGGGTGCTGCGGGCTTGGGCTCGGAGGCGAGCTCGTAGACGAGGCGCTCGAGGACGAGGCGCTTGTCGGGCGGGGAGGAGCGGAGTTCGAGGTCGGCGCGGGCGACAAGCCGCAGGGCGCGGGTGAGTTCGCGGCGGCTCTTGTAGCGGCGGGCCTGGCGGATGAGGTCGTCGGCGGCAAAGGGCGGGATGCGGAAGCCCTGCCAGAGCGCCTGCCAGATGGCGCGGGAGTCGCGCACGTTCTTCTCAAGGATGACGAGCATCTGGCGGAAGGTGCGGGCGAGCATGTAGAGGTGGCCGATGGCGGCGTCTTCGCCGGCCTCGGAGCTGTTGAGCAGTCCGTGGAGCAGGGCGAGGGCGCGGACGCGGTCGCGGGCGCTGATGGCGTCGGTGAGTTCGTAGAGGGAGCGCTGCTTTGCGCCGAGGACCATGGTCTCCACGTCGCCGAGGGTGATTCTTCCCCTCCCTGAGGTGTAGAGCAGGAGCTTTTCCAACTCTGAGGCAATCATCATCATGTCTGCGCCGAGAGCGTCGACGAGCTCGCGGGCAGCGTCGGGCTCCATGCGCATGCCGGCTTCGTTGGCCGTAGAGACGACCCAGCGCATGGCGTCTTCTTCGTTGACGCGGGCCAGCTCGACCATGCCGCAGTGTTCGCCGAGGGTTTCAGTGAGGCGTTCAAAGCGGTTCTTGTCGTCCATGTCCATGCGGCGGGGGTCAGAGGGGATGCGGAGGAAGTCGGCGATGAAGATAAGAAGCGCCTGGGGATTGGGCGAGCGGAAGTAGCGATCGAGCGCGGCGAACTCATCCTTCTTTGCGCCGCGGGTGTAGAGCTGGCGGACGTTGCGGACAAAGATGACCTGGAAGGGCGCCATGAGCGAGGGGGTCTGGGCACGGTCGAGGATTTCAAAGATGTTGGTGGAGGCGAGGTCGAAGTCGGAGAGGCAGAAGTCGCGGAGGTCTGGAGGGACGAAGGCGCGGAGGACGGCCGAGCGGCAGCGGTCGAGGAGAAATAACTCGTCGCCGGCAAGAACGTAGCCGGGGCGGAGTGGGCCGGAGTTGGACGCAGCGGCATCGATTTCGGAGACAAAACGGCCGACGGCCGCGAAGCCCGCACCCCAGCGGCCGCCGCTCACAGGGGTAGTCCTCGTCTGGGAGGACAAATCCGGGGTCGAGTGGGCCAAATTCGGTTGAGCACCATGCGGCTCCAGAATACCCTCTGGGGCTGTGCGAAAGCAGTACGAAACTAACTGAAGTTCTGCTAAAGCATTTATACCGTTGAAGTGATGGCAGCAGGATTGTATCCCACCAATTCCGCATCTTTTCCTCGAAAAGCCCCGGAATGGATGGGGCACCCGCGAGTGAGTTGACGGATCAGGGAGAGAATTCGATGTGGTCTAGAAGCTCTCGAGGACGTCGGAGACAAGCTGGCTGGCGAAGTTGCGGCTCAGGCGCTCGACGGCGGCCGGGTCCTCTTGAATGAAAGTGGGAAGATCGCTGGTGGTCTGGTACTGCTCGCGGTAGGTGTAGTTCTTGTTCTCGTAGAGGACGTGGCCGTCGCGGTCTTTGAGAGTGACGGAGACGACGAGGGTGAGGAGATAGCTGGAGGACTGCTGGGTGGTGGTGTTGTAGGTGAGCGGAGCGGAGTACTGCTTGAGGATTGTGCCGTGAAGGACCGCGTCGGCATCGGGGCCGTCGTCGGGGACAACGCGGAAGTGGGTGCGGGCGGCGAACTCGCGCAGCACGGCGTTAGTGAGCGCAATCTCAGTGTGGTTGGCGTTGGTCTGGGTGGTGAAGAGCGGGACGGCGAGAGTCTTGAGGCCGGGGGGCAGATGGGTTGCCGAGCCCACGGTGTGATAGCCGCAACCGGCGAGGGCGGGAAGGCAGAAGGCGAGGAGGAGAAGTGCACGGCTGCGCATGACTCATGGTATCGCCATTGCATGGAGCAGTCGCCGGCTTCGGCACTGCGTGCGGCAACTGCGGCTTCGCCGCCAGAATCACGTCCAGGCGCAGACGAGTGCGCCGAGGCCGGGATCGGGGAGATGGAGGCGGTCGGCGCGGCCGTTGAAGTAGAGATGGTTGAGGCGGGTGGTATCGCAGTGCTCGACCCGGGCAAATCCGGCGGCGAGGAGTTCGCTCTCCAATTCCTCAGGGCTGAAGAAGAGGCGGAAAGGCTCGCCGGCAGCAGCGACGCGGGCGGAGAGGAGGTCAAAGACGGCGCGGCGACGGCCCGTGAGCGTATCGGGGCGGAAGGCGTAGTCGAAGCAAATGCCTGTGCCGGCGGGGAGGTGGGCAATGGCGGTGAGGGTGGCGCGGAAGGCTTCAAGGGTGAGGTAGGGGACAACGCCAAGCCAACCAAAGAAGGCGGGGAGGGTGGCGTCGAAGCCAGCCTCGAGCAGACCGGCGATGAGGGCCTTGTGCTCGAAGTCGAGGGGGACAAAGGTGAGGTTGGAGGGGATGGGAATGGAGGCCTCATCGAGCATGAAGCGCTTCCACTCCTGGGTGGCGGGGAAATCGACCTCAAAAACTCGGAGCGCGGGGAACGGGTTGCGGTAAGCGAAGGTGTCGAGGCCTGCGCCGAGGACGACATACTGCATTACGCCGCGAGCGACTGCGTGGGCCAGCTGATCTTCAGTGAAGCGGCTGCGCGCAGCCATGAAGCAGCGGAAGTCCTGCGCAACGGGGTGGCAGGCGCGGTCGAGATCGCGAGTGTAGCCGTCGGCGACGAGGGGCAGCGCGATGGGGTCGTCGAGGACGCGGGGCTGTTCCATGAGCTGGTGCGCGGCTCGGCGAATGGCGACTCGGAGGGCGGTTCGGCTGGGCTGGCCGTGTTCCATAACTTGATGTTAATCGGGAGCGAGACGGTTAGGATGAATCGCATGACATGGATTGGATGGGCGTTGCTCTCTGCATTGTTTGCTGCCGCGACGGCCTTGCTGGCGAAGGTGGGCGTGGCGCATGTGGACTCAAACCTGGCGACGGCGCTGCGCACGAGCGTGGTGGTGGTTTTTGCCTGGGGGATTGCGCTGACTTGGGCGCGGCCGGCGGGCGGAGGCGGGCTGTGGGCGGAGGTGCGAGCACTTGATGCAAGGACGGTGACGTTTCTGGCGTTGTCGGGGCTGGCGACGGGGCTGTCGTGGATCTGCTACTTCAGGGCGCTGCAAATGGGCCCGGCGTCGCGTGTGGCGCCGCTGGACAAGCTGAGCGTGCCGCTGGTGATGGTGTTTGCGTGGTTGCTGCTGGGCGAGAAGATGACTCCGGCTGTGGTAGCGGGCGGACTCCTGATCACGGCGGGCGCTGTGGTGATGGCGCTGGCGTGACAGGTATTCTGAGAATTCAATGACGAGCGAGACAACACATATGCGGCGGATTGTGCTGACCGGGTTCATGGGCTCGGGAAAGAGCACAGTGGGGCCACTGCTGGCTGCGCGGCTGGGGTGGAGGTTTGTCGACGTGGACGACGTGATTGAGGCCGAGGCGGGGACGAAGATCACGGAGCTCTTCACGAAATATGGGGAAGCGGCGTTCCGCAAGCGCGAGCATGAGGCGATTGGCCGGTTGGCCCAAGGCGAGGAGCTGGTGCTTGCGCTCGGTGGAGGCGCTATTGAGACCGAGGGAGTCCGGACGCTGGTGCTGGGGAGCGCGGGCACAATTCTGGTTCATCTTGAGGTGGAACTCGAGACGACGCTGAAACGTTGCGCGGGAACCGAGGGGACGAGGCCGATTTTGGCGGATCGGGCGAACCTGGAGACGCGCTACGCGAGGCGGCTGCCGCTCTACCGGTTGGCGCATGTGTCGATCAGTGTGGATGGGCTGACGCCGGAGGAAGCCGTGGAGGCGGTTGCGGAGGCGGCGGGGGCGCGGCGGCAAAAGAATTGTCCCGAGATCGACAGCAAGACCTAGATTGTGCGGCTCAATTCAAACGCCGGGGATGGACTTGGTTGGCCAGAACCTGGTGAATCTCGCGTGTGTTTGCAGACCTTTCAAGGCGAGCGATTAGTTCGTCGTATTGTTCGGCGAAAGTACGGTAATCCACCGTATTCCGCATCTGCTTCAAGGAGTTTGACCAAGCCTTCGGAACTTCCCGGTGCAACACCGCTGAGCGCAGTATGCCACCAAGGGCATGAACCTCGGCTTGAAGCCTCGCGTTCTCGCGAAGCAGGTCTGCAAATTGCCGCGCGATGGCTATTGACGCATCTGTGTCCATTTAGCTCCTCCCGCAATACATCAGCTCCCTGCCAATGGAGAGACGCTCGATGTCCCTTTAGAGACGCCTTTTGTTGGCGGAGAACAGCGGGACTTCCTGATTGCTGCGGGCTCGGAAACTGCTCCATTCCCCCGTGGGATGGGGCGGATGCGTTGCTTGGTATGATCGAAGGAGTGCTCTGTGACGGCGTAGATAGCCGAGCGGGCCTGATTCGAGGGCTTCATCCATTCATGACTAACATCTCTCAAGCGGCGGTTCCGGGTGAGCTTGCGCCGACAGCGAAGCCTGATGCCGGGCATCCCCTGGGGCACCCGGCAGGGCACGAGGCACACTTGCATGTGCACGCGCCCAGCCCGGGGGCGACGGCGACGCTGATCCACGACCTGAGAGAGCTGTTCAAGGTGAAGGTCGTGGCGCTGGTGCTGGTGACCGGCTGGGGCGGGTTTTACCTGGGGTCGATGCAGTCGGGGATTTCGAGCATGCAGCGAGGGCTGCTGGACACGCTGCTGGGAATTGGGCTGGTTTCTGCCGGGGCGGGGGCTCTGAACGAGGCGCTGGAGCGCAAAGTTGATGCGAAGATGACGCGGACGGCAAATCGGCCGCTGGCGTCGGGGCGGTGGCCGCTGGCGTCGGGGATTGTGGCCGGGCTGGGCGCGCTGGGGCTGGGCGCGGTGTGGCTGATGCTGCACACGAATCTGCTGACGCTGGCGCTCGCGCTCTTGACCGCGTTCACCTATGTGGCGATCTATACGCCGCTGAAGCGGGTGACGGCGATGGCGACGTTTATTGGCGCGTTTCCGGGAGCGGCAGGACCGCTGCTGGGATGGACAGCGGCGCGCGGGCGGATTGAATGGCCGGGCGTGGCGCTGTTTGCGATCTTGTTTGTGTGGCAATTTCCGCACTTCATGGCGATCTCGTGGATGTACCGGGACGAGTACGCGAAGGCGGGGATTCGGATGCTGCCGGTGGTGCAGCCGGACGGATGGTCGACGGTGGCCGAGGCGCTGGCCTTTGCCGTAATCATGATCCCGGTGAGCTTGACGCCGTGGATGCTGGGGACGGTGGGCGTTTGGTACGCAGTGCCGGCCGTGCTGCTGGGGCTGGTGTACCTGGCCTACACGATCCGATTTGCGGGGATTCTGCGAGCGGAGACGGAGACCGAGAGCCGGATGCTGGCGCGAGACCTGCTGAAGGTGAGCGTGCTGTATCTGCCGCTGCTGTTCACGACGCTAATGTTGTGCGCGACGGCGCGGGGGTAGGGGTTTTCGTAGTTGATGTGCCGGCATTGTGGTATCCCACCCTTGCGACAAGGACAAATGCGTCGCAAGGATGGGGCACCCGGACACTCAGGCGAGGTTAAGAGGACGGATGACGACTGCAAGTACGACAAGACCGGGCGCGACAAGGCAGGGAGGTACGGGCGCAGCGATTGCAGCGATCCTGGTGATCAGCGCGGCGGCCTCGGCGTTCCTGTTCTGGCTGATCTATGTGCATCCGGCGGCCGCGACGAGCACGCAATTTGCGTTTCTGCCGGCGCTGAACGCGGTGCTGAACGGGCTGAGCGCGACGGCGCTGCTGATCGGGTACACGTTTAT